>CBHFOL010000492.1:0-4790 GCA_965995405.1 uncultured Saccharothrix sp. | reverse complement strand
CGCAGGCGCCGCGCCGGGTGTTCGGGGAACTCGTGGTGGTGATGGCGACGCGGGGGGGGGTCCTGGGGGTGGGGTCCGGTCCGCGTGCCGTTGGGGCCGGACCGCGGACCGGACGGTCATGGTCGCCCCGGCAGGGCTTCGCCGGCCCGCCTGGCGTCGGCGGCGGCCTGCTCGGCTTCCCTGCGGATCTGCTCGACGATGGCCTGGGCTTCTTCCGGCGTCATGACGGCTCCTTCCAGGTAGTGGCGGTGGCCCGCCCCCTGATGTGGGGCCACCGCCGGGACCACCGTCGGCCACGACCGCCTACGACCAGCCGAGGGACCGTTGAACCCGCTGCTCGACACCGGTATCAAGGGCCACATGGGGGTTCAGTTCCGAGTGCTCGACGGGGTCGGGGCGCTGGTCGGCGGCCGGCGGCTGGACCTGGGGCACGCGCGGCAGCGGTGCGTCTTCGCGGCGCTCGTCGTGGACGTGAACCGGTCCGTGCCCACCGAACGCCTGGTGGAGCGGGTGTGGGGTGAACGTCCGCCGCTGCGGACGTCGTCCGTGCTGCGCACCTACCTGTCACGGCTGCGGCGTGCGCTGGCCGACACCGGGGCGTCGATCGTGTCGCGGCACGGCGGGTACTCGCTGCACGCCGACGAGGACACGGTGGACCTCAACCGGTTCCGGACACTCGTCGTCCAGGCGCGACAGCACACCGACGACCAGGCGCTCACGCTCCTCGAACACGCGCTGGCGCTGTGGGGCACGGAGGCGCTGGCCGGTGTCGACACGCCGTGGGCCGAGGCGACGCGGCACGCGCTGGCCGTCGAACGGGCCGCCGCCGACGCCGACCGGATCGACCTCGCCCTCCGCCTGGGCCACGGGCACCGCCTGCTCGCCGAACTACCGGTGCCGGCCGCCGCCAACCCGTTGGACGAACGGCTCGCCGGCCAGCTCATGCTGGCCCTGCACCGCGCCGGACGCCCCGCCGACGCCCTGCGCCACTACGCCGTGACCCGGGACGCCCTGGTCGAGCGGCTCGGCACCGAGCCCGGCCCGGACCTGCGCCGGCTGCACCAGCGGATCCTCACCGAGGACGCCACGCTCGCCGCCCGGACCCAAGCCCGGACGCCGCAGCAGGTGCCGCCCGTCCCGCCGTCGTTCACCGGACGCGACCGCGAACTCCGTGCGCTCGACGCCGCACTGGCCCCGACCGGGCACACCCGGGTCGCCGTGCTGACCGGCGCGGGCGGGTTCGGCAAGACGTGGCTGGCGCTGCGCTGGGCCGACGGCCACCGCGCCGACTTCCCGGACGGCCGGCTGTTCGCCGACCTGCGCGGCTTCGACCCGGTGGACGACCCGGCCGCCGCCGAGGCCGTCACCCGCGGTTTCCTCGCCGCGCTCGGCGTGGCACCCCAGGCCGTGCCGCCGGCACCGGACGCGCAGACCGCGCTGTACCGGGAACTGACGGCCGACCGGCGGCTGCTCGTGGTCCTGGACAACGCCCGCGACGCCGCGCACGTGACACCGCTGCTGCCCGGCGGCACGTCCTGCGCCGTGCTGGTGACCAGCCGGAACCGGCTCACCGGGCTCGTCGCGACGCACGCGGCGACCCCCGTGCCGGTGACCGTCCTGGACGACGACCAGGCCGCCGCCCTGTTCGCCCGCCACCTGGGCCCGCCGGCCGCCGCCGAGCCGGACGCGGCCCGTGAACTGCTCCGGCACGGTGCCGGGATGCCGCTGGCGCTCGGCGTCCTCGCGGCCCGCGCGAAGGCCCGGCCCGACATGCCGTTGGCCGCGCTGGCCGACGAGGTGCGGGACGCGTCCGCACGGCTCGACGCGCTGGACACCGGGGAGCTGTCGACAACGCTGCGCGCGGTGTTCGACGCGTCCGTGCGGCTGCTCCGGCCGGCGACGGCGGATCTGTTCGGGCTGTTGGGCCTGGTGCCGGGCCCCGACGTCGGCGTGGCGGGTGCGGCGGCGCTGGCCGGGTCGACCGTCGCGCACGCCCGCCGTGCCCTGCGCGAACTCGAAGAGGCGCACCTGGTGCACCAGCACGTGCCCGGCCGGTACCGGATGCACGACCTGGTCCGGCTGCACGCGGGCGAACTGGCAGGCGACCGGTCGGCGTTGAACCGGCTGTTCGACCACTACTGTCTGGGCGCTTCGCTCGCGACGAACCTGTACGCGCCAGGCGAGCCACACCGCCGCCCACCCGTGCCGGAGACGGACGTCCCTCCGCCCGTGTTGGCCGACCACCGCGAGGCGTTCCGCTGGCTGGCGGCCGAGCTGCCGTCGATCCTGGCCGCGACCGCGCACTGCGGACTGCGCCGCACCACCCACCTGTCCCGAACCCTGTCCCGCTACCTGGACACAACCGCGCAGTTCCACGCCGCGCTGGCCCTGCACACCGCCGCCGACCGGTCGGACGGCTACGTGCAGGCCGACCTCGGCGCGGTGTTGCGCCGGCTGGACCGGATCGAGGAATCGACGGTGCTATACGACCAGGCGGCGGCGCAGGCCGAGCGGTCCGGTGACCCGGCGTTGGAGCAACGGGTGTTGACGCTCCTCGCGATCGCGGCGTCCGAGCATGAGCCCACCGAGGAGCGCGTGGCGGAGTCGATCACGCTGCACGAGCGCGCGCTGGCCGTGGCGCGGCGGGAGGGCTTCCGGCACAGCGAGGGCATCTCCCTGGTGAACCTCGGTGATCGGCACACTGTTGCGGGCCGGTACGCCGAAGCCGAGGAATACCTCCGGCTGGCGGGCGCGGCGGCGACCGACATGGCCGACCCGGGACTGGGCACGGTGGTGTGGACCGCCTTGGGCGTACTGGCACGGGCCCGGGGAGACCGGGAGCGTGCCCGCGAGTGCCACCGCCGGGCGCTCGAACTGACCGGCAGCGGGGCGATGCCGCTCTTCCACCTGGGCGCGCTGATCGACTTGGCCTCCAGCGTCCACGTGGCCGACGGCCCCGCAGCCGCACTACCCCACTACCGCGAGGCGCTCTCCGTCGCCCAATCGACCGGATTCCCCGCCGAGGAGGCCCGGATTCGCGCGGGTCTGGAAAAAGCGTTGGCGGAGCTGGACCCCGACTGACCGGGGTCAGGACCGGGCCGACTCGTCCCACAGCCTGGTGAACCGGTCGATGCGCCACAGTTGGGCCACCACGACGAGCGTGGCACCGAAGACCGTCGGCCACACGTCCAGCACGAGCAGACCCCAGACGATCATCGCGAATCCCGCGCTGCCCAACACGACCAGGAGCCGCAGCACGGCACGGTGGTCGGCGGGCACGATCGTCCGGTCCCGCAGCCAGGCCCGTTCGCCGTAGATCCCCTTGGCCGTCCAGCCGCGCAGTTCGTCCACGGGCGGGAAGGCCCACGGGTTCACGAACAGCCACACCACCACGGCCAGGATCGGCACCAGGCTCCACCAGCCGATCCACGTACGGCTCCAGATGGCCAGGAGCATGGCCGGGATCGCGGCGAACCGCGTCCAGACGCTCCACGGGTTCGCGTGCCGACGCCAGGTGTCGTCGTCCATCCGGAAGGTCCTGGCGACCGAATCCGCAAAGTCCATTGTGGACTCCTATTCGATGAGTTCGCCGAGAACGGCGACAGCTTCGGCCACACCGCGCTCGGAGCGGACGGCACGGCCGACGTCCTCGGCACGGGTGCGCAGCGCCGGATCGGCCACGGCCTTCGTGATCGCGGTGGCGAGCGCCGCCGCGGACAGGCGTTGCTGCCGCACGGGTTCGGGTGCAACGCCCAGCGTGTGCATCCGTTGCGCCCAATAAGGCTGGTCGGCCACGAACGGGCACACCACCTGTGGCTTGCCGGCCGCCAACGCGGCACCGGTCGTGCCGCCGCCACCGTGGTGCACCACCGCCGCCATGTGCGGGAACAGCCGGTCGTGCGGAGCCTGGTCGATCACCAGCACATCCGACGAGGCAGCCGCGGCCATCCCGCCCCAGCCGGTGGCGAGCACTGCGCGCGCACCGGCCGCACGCACCGCGTCCACGACGATCCGCCCGGTGCGTTCCGCGTCCCGTCCGGCCATGCTGCCGAACCCGACGTAGACCGGTGCCGGCCCGGCGTCCAAGAACTCCGCGAGTCGCGCGGGAGGCGTCCACGGTCCGGACGGCAGGTACCAGAACCCGGTGGTGCGCACCGAGTCCGGCCAGTCCGGGGCGCTCCGCGTGATCTGCGGGCTGAACGCCTGCAACACCGGGCGGTCCCGGCCGGCCGCGTCGCGCAGCAGGTCGCGTTTTCCGCGTGGCAGACCGAGTTCCCGGGTCCGCCAGTCGTCGACGACCCCGGCGTAGGCGCGCAGCGTCAAGGACACGGTGAGGTAGGTGGCGCGGTTGAGGAACCGGGGCAGCCGGGGCATCGGCACCATCGGGCACGGAAAGGCCGACGTCGGCACCCAGCCCGGTTGCAGCGCGACGAGAACCGCCGGAACACCGAGCATCTCGGCCGCGTGCTGCGCGGCCACACCGGGCGTGTGGACCACGATGTCCGCGCCCGACCCGCGGGCGATCTCCCCCACGTCGTGCAACACGTCGGCCATCAACGGCTTGATCCGCCGGGCCGTCCGCACAGCGGTGATCTTGCCGCGCACCCCGCGATAGCCGCCGTCGATCGCCTCCTTGACCACCGGATCGTCCACCAGTCGGTTCGGCCCCTCGTCCAACGCCGCGAATTCCACACCGTGGCCCCGTACCGCCGCAGCGAAGGATTCCGGTGCCGCGAGCACCGCGGTGTGCCCCGCTTCACCCAATGCCCCGGCGAGCGCGAGCAACGGCT
>CBHFOL010000491.1:0-4848 GCA_965995405.1 uncultured Saccharothrix sp. | reverse complement strand
GGTCAACTACCAGCGCATCGACCCCGAGAGCTCCTTCTCCACCGCGTTCGCCGATGTCGGCCTGCCGGCGCTGGGCATCGTGATCTCCGTGGGCGCGGTGCTGGGCATCACGACGGTGCTGTTCACGTTCCTGCTCGGCGCGGCCCGGGTCGGCTACTCGATGTCCCGGGACGGCCTGCTGCCCAAGTGGTTCGCCAAGACCCACCCGGTGAAGCACGTGCCGTCGCGCACCACGTGGGTGCTGGGCATCGCGTCCGCGTTCATCGCCGGTTTCCTGCCCATCCGGGCCGCCGCCGAACTGACCAACATCGGCATCCTGCTGGCGTTCGTGGTGGTGTGCGTCGCCGTGATCGTGCTGCGGTACCGGCAACCCGACCTGCCGCGCACGTTCAAGACGCCGGGTATGCCGGTCGTGCCGGTGATCGGCGTGGTGTTCTCCCTGTGGCTGATCACGTTCCTCGCGCCCGAGACGTGGCTGCGGTTCGCGGTGTGGTTCGCGCTCGGGCTGATCGTCTACTTCGCCTACAGCAAGCGGAACTCCGCGCTGGAGAAGTCAGACTGAATCGCACCACGAGTCGACGACGTCGGCGAGCACGGCCATCGGCAGCGGACCGCCGCCGAGCACCAGGTCGTGGAACGCCCGGATGTCGAAGCGGTCGCCCAGCCGGCGTTCCGCCTCCCCGCGCAGGCGCTGGATCTCCAGTCGCCCCACCATGTACGACAGCGCCTGCCCGGGGTTCTCGATGTACCGGTCCACCTCGGAGAAGATGTCCACGTCCGGCATGACCGCGTTGTCCCGCAGGTAGTCCACGGCCTGCTGCCGGGTCCAGCGCAGCGCGTGGATGCCGGTGTCGACCACGAGCCGCGCGGCCCGCAGCGAGTCGCCGGACAGCATCCCCAGCCGGGCCACGTCGTCGCTGTAGAGCCCCATCTCGTCGGCCAGCCGCTCGGTGTAGAGCGCCCAGCCCTCCAGATACGCCTCGATCGACGCGAACCGGCGCAGCAGCGGCAGCCCGGTCAGCTGCTGGGCCAGCGCGATCTGGAAGTGGTGGCCGGGCACGGCCTCGTGGAACGCGGTCGCCTCCGCGCTGAACCGGTCCCGCTCGCCGGCCTGGTGGGTGTTGACGAAGTAGGTGCCCGGCCGCGAGCCGTCCATCGCCGGGTCCACGTAGTAGGCCAGCGGCGCGTTCGGGGCGTCCGCCTCGGGCACCGCCTCCACCACGCACCGGGCCGCCGGGACGGTGCCGAACCAGTCGGGCGCGACCCGTTCCGCGCGGGCGATGGTGTCCCGGGCCAGCACCAGCATCTCGTCCGCCGTCGCCCAGCGCAGCGCCGGATCCGCCAGCAGCCGGGCCCGCACCGCCGCCGCCGGGATCGGGCCGAACACCCGTGCGCCGATCTCCGCGTACTCCCGGTCCAGCGCCTCGATCAGGTCCAGCCCGATCCGGTGCAGTTGCTCGGCGGTGTGGTCGGTCGTCGTGTACATCCGCACCAGGCCCGCGTACAGCTCGTCGCCGCCGGCCAGCCAGCACAGCCCCGGCTGCTCCTCGGACCGGCCGCGCGGCTCGATCTCGGCGCGCAGGAAGTCCCGGTAGCGGGCGAACGCCGGGCGCACCGTCCCGGTCAGCAGTTCCGCGCACTCGGCGGCGGAATCCGTGCCCCGCAACGGGATCGCCAGCGGGTCCACGTCGTCGGCCAGGTAGCGGTCCAGCCGGGCCACGGCCGCCGCCACCAGGTGCGCGATCGGCCGGCGGTCGGACTCGCGCTGCCGCTTCGCCAGCGCCTCCAGGTATCCCGGCAGGCCGGCCAACCGGGTCAGGTAGTCCCGGCCGCCCCGGCCGTCGGCGGGCCGGGTCAGCGGTAACGCCGCCAGCAGCAGCGAGACCGGCGCGTTCAGGCCCTCGGCGTGGGTGTGCTCGATCAGGTTCGACTCGACCTTGCGGGCCAGCGCGCCCGCCTGCTGCACGACCACCGCGCGGGTCACCGGGTCGTCGTCGCCCGCCCTGGCGCGGGCCGCGATCTCCTCCGCCCGCAGGCACACCGACCGGTCCGCCTCCGCGCTCGGATCCGGCAGCTTGTCGTCCCAGCCGGGGATGCCCAGCAGGGTCGCCATGACCGGATCGGCGTCCATGGCCACGGCCAGCAGGTCGTCGGCGAGCTCGCGCGCAGTCGTCACACCGCCATTCTCACCGCGAAACCTTTGCTATAGCGGTGGAATTCGCATGATCGCAGCGGAAAGCGCGGCGCGGGCCTCGGTTCGCAGCCGGTCCACCACCTGGGCGGCCGGAGCCGGTCGGACCAGCGCGTAGGTCTGCCCGGCCCACAGCGACATCAGCTCCGGGTCGCCGGTCGCCCGCACCGGTTTCGTCAGGTGGTGCACGTCCGGGTACGCGGCGGGCGCGCCCGCGCTGTTCTCGGTGAGGAACCGGTTCACCAGGCCGCGCGCCGGACGTCCGCTGAACGCCCTGGTCAGCGCGGTGCGCCGGGTGCCCTCGGCGAGCACCTGCCGGTAGGTGGGGTTGGTGCCGGCCTCCGGGCAGGACAGGAACGCGGTGCCCAGCTGCGCCGCCACCGCACCCGCCGTCAGCACCGCCGCCACGTCCGCGCCGTGCACCAGTCCGCCGGTGGCGATCAGCGGCAGGTCCACCCGGGCGCGGACCAGCCGGAGCGCCGCCAGTACCCCGAACAGCTCGCCGCCACCCGGTGACACCCCGTCGTCCGCGAACGTGCCCCGGTGCCCGCCCGCGTCGCAGCCCTGCACGCACAGCGCGTCCGCGCCGACCTGCGCCGCCTGCCGGGCCTCGGCGGGCGTGGTGACCGTGACGACGACCGTCGAGCCGGCCGCGTGCAGCCGGGCCACGTCGTGCGCGTCGGGCAGGCCGAACGTGAACGACACCACCGGCACCCGCATCGCCATCACGAGCTCCAGCTTCGCCGCGTACGCGTCGTCGTCCCAGCGCGGCTCGCCCGGCTCGGCGGGCGACTGCGCCCGCACCCGCTCCCGGTACCCGCTCAGGTCCACAGAGGACTTCGGGCCGGGCACGAACAGGTTGACCCCGAACGGCCGGTCGGTAAGCGCGGCGGTGGCGGTGAGCTGTGCCGCGACCGCCTCCACGGACAGGTAGCCGGCCGCCAGGAAGCCCAGACCGCCCGCACGGCCCACTTCGGCGACCAACTCGGGCGTGGACGCGCCACCGGCCATGGGCGCGGCGATCACCGGCACTTCGAGTCGATCCAGCATGGCACCGACGATAACCCGCCATTTGGCGGAATTCCCGTCAAGCCGGGTGCCGGAACCGGTTGGATCGGATATGTGAACCGAACCCACCCGAGACGGGACGCGTTGCGCCTGGGGGCCATCGCCGGCGTGGCTCTGCTCGCGCCCGGCCTGCCCGCGCAGGCGTCGACCCCGTTCTTCCGGCACGGCGTCGCATCCGGCGACCCGCTGCCCGACCGCGTGATCCTGTGGACCCGCGTCACACCCACCGAGGACGCCCGCCCCGGTTCCGGCGCGGGCCCCGACGTCACCGTCGACTACGAGCTGGCCGAGGACGCCGCGTTCACCCGGATCGCGGCACGCGGCTGCGCCCGCACCGGCCCTGGGCGCGACCACACGGTGAAGCTCGACGTCGCCGGCCTGCGCCCCGGCCGCTGGTACTTCTACCGCTTCACGCTCGACGGGCAGCACTCCCCCGTCGGCCGCACCCGCACCGCTCCCGCGCGCTCGGCCGCCGTGCCACAGCTCAGGTTCGGCGTCGTGTCGTGCGCGCACTGGCAGGCAGGCCACTTCGCGTCCTACCGGCACCTCGCCGAGCGCGGCGACCTGGACGCCGTCGTGCACCTCGGCGACTACCTCTACGAGGTGGCCGACACCGTAGGCGCCGTCCGCCCGGCCGACCCGCCGCACGAAGCCGTGACGCTCACCGACTACCGGCGACGGCACGCGCTCTACAAGACCGACCCGGACCTCCAACGGCTCCACGCCGCCTACCCGTGGATCATCACGATCGACGATCATGAGGTATCCGACAATGCGTGGTCCGGCGGCTCGCCCACCCACACCGAGCCCGACGAGGGCACGTGGGCCGACCGTAAGGCAGCAGCGATGCGCGCCTACCGGGAGTGGATGCCGGTCCGGTTCACCGGCGACCACCTGTACCGGCGGTTGAGGTTCGGCACCCTCGCCGAGTTCACCATGCTCGACCTGCGCACCTACCGCAGCCGGCAGCCCGAACCCGGCCACGAGGGCGACCCGGACCGCACCATGACCGGCGCGGAGCAGTTCGAGTTCCTGAAGGAGAGCCTGCTCGGCAGCGCCCAGTGGAAGCTCATCGGCAACCCGGTGGTGTTCTCCCCGATGGTGCTGCCCGCCCTGCCGGGGACGGCCGCGTTGGCCGCGCTGACCGGAACGCAGATCAACCCCGACCAGTGGGACGGCTACCGGCACCAGCGGCAGGAGGTGGTGGCACTGCTCGCCGAGCGGAACATCACCGACACGGTGTTCCTTACCGGTGACATCCACTGCTCGTGGGCGTTCGAGGTGCCGGTGGACGCCGCGCTGTACCCGTTGACGCGGACCGTGGCGACAGAGTTGGTGGTGCCGTCCGTGACGTCGGACAACATCAACGAGCTGACGGGCTCACCGCCGCGCACCACGTCCCTGGTGATCGAGGCCGCGCTGCTCGGCCTCAACCGGCACCTGAAGTGGGTGGAGCTGGACTCCCACGGCTACGCGGTGCTCGACGTCACGGCGGCCCGGACGAAGATGGACTGGTACTTCCTGGCCGACCGGGCGCGACCCGACTCGACCGCGTCCCTGGCCAAGTCGGTCACCGTCCAGGCCGGTTC
>CBHFOL010000490.1:0-4862 GCA_965995405.1 uncultured Saccharothrix sp. | reverse complement strand
AAATACGGGCAATTGGCCGCATTGCAGAGACTGGGCATCGGGTCGACGAAGACGGACGGCCCCACGATCGCGGCGATCTTGCGGTTCAGCGCAGGATCGAAACTGACCGTCCATGAGGCGTCCCCGGCAGACGTGAAGCCGGCCCCCCGCGCCTCGAGAATGTCGACGTTGAACGCGAAGACCGGCGACTGGCCGATCACCTTGAGCAGACCGAACCACACGAACACCAGTCCGATCGACACCCGCAGCGCGGTCGGCGCGATCCGCCGGGCCCGCTGTTCGAACCGGTCCCACCACGCACGCGGCGGGTCCGGCCTGACCTCCTCGACCTCGAAGTCCTGTGTCGTGGACATGTCAGTCGCCCAGCGGGTTCAGCAGGTCGGCCTTGCCCTCGAACGCGAACAGCAGCAGGTCGGTCATCCGGAACGTCTGCGAGTCCGGCCCGAAGACCGGCCGCCAGTGCGGCTCCCGCACGATCGACGTCCGCGACGCCTCCATCGCCCGGTGGAACACCTCCGCCACGATCCGCCCGCCGACCGGCCCGAGCAGGCCGTTGTTGAACTCGGCCTCCCGCAGGATGTAGAACCACAGCGGGGTCGCTTCGAGCACGGTCGCCCGCTGCTCGTCGGTCAGCGACTCCAGGGTCACGCCCCCGTTGCCGTTGAGGAGCTGCTCGGTGGTGAGCGGAACCTCGTTGAACAGCGAGGCGATCTGCTGGCCACTGGCCAGCTTCACCATGTTCGCCCGGGTCAGGTTGCGGAACGCCAGGTTGCGGTGGATCTCCGGGAACGTCGTCCCGCGCCCCTCGAACGTGCCGGCCGGCAGCTGCGTCAGCGGGTCGACCAGCAGCGTGTCGATCCGCTTGGTGACGTTGCCGCCGCCCGCGCCGGGCACCAGGTCGGGCCGGTCGGCTTCGGTGAAGTCGTACAGCCTGCGGAAGTCCGCGATCCAGTTGGTCGGCAGCCGCTCACCGCCGATGTTCGGGTCGTCCGGGTTCGTGCCGGGCAGGAAGTTGCCGCTGGTCCCGGTGAACGTGAACAGCAGGTCCAGGGTGCCGGTGCCGAACTGGCTGGTCGTGTTGAACACCCGGTTCCACTGGTAGGCGGCCCGGATCATGCTGTGGCCCAGCCGGTAGGCCGCCACCGAGAACTCCAGCGGCATGGTCGCCTGCTGCGCCGAGCCGTGGCCGCCGGTCTCGAAGAACTTGCGGCCGTTGGTGAACACGTCGTCCACGATCGCCGGGTCGACGATGCGCGGCAGGTGGTCGGAGCGCAGCATCCACTGGTAGTGGCGGGTGACCTGCGCGCGTGCCGCGTGGAACAGCCGCTGCCCGGACAGTCCGGTCAGCGCCAGTTCGTCCACCACCCGGTTGTGGAACCGGATGAACGCCAGGTGGGTCTGCGCGATCACCAGGTTCTCGTCGTTGCGGGCATCCGGGATGAGCGGTCGCCGGCGGTCGCCGGGCGTCGTTCCGGAGCCCGCGCGGGGCAGGTCGAACCCGTCCAGCTCGACCTCGGTGAGGTCGGGCGGGAACGGCGGCTTCGCCGTCCGGCCCATCTTGAGCTTCACGCCGTCCTCGGCGTAGAACACCCGGTCGGTCGGGTCGAGCGGGCCCCGGCCGTAGACCGAGTCCAGGTCGAGCGCCGGCGACCGGCCCTGCACCAGGTCGTCGAGGTTGACGTCCCCGCCGAGCTGGGACTCGGTGCGGTCCATGGTCAGGTCGTGGTCCACGAACTGGCCGAGGTAGGTGAATCCGGCCGGGACGGCCGGGTCCGCGGAGTCCGGCTGCGTCGTCGGGGCGGTGACCGCCTTCGCGAGTGCGATCCGGGTCTCCTCGGGCACCTGCACGCCCTCCGGACCCAGTCGCGAGAACCGGAACCGGCGGAGCTCTTCCACCGTGAGGGGCTGCCGGGCCTGTGGCTCTCCGTTGCCGTCGAACTCCAGCACCCCCTCGCCTACTACGAAGAAGTTTTCACTTCCGTGACGCGTCATCTGATCTCCCCCGTGACTCGTCCGGTTACCCGGACAGGGCAAACACACCCCCTGCGTGTTGCCCTCGACTAGACAAGTGTCGACCGCCATTCGATGGATACACCGAATGTGACACGTGACCGAGGGTAGTCAAATTCGCGGTAGGTGGACGCCCATCGGAGTCCATCGGGCAAACGCGCCCTGACCTCGGTGATCAGCCCGGTGCGCCGGTTCGTCCCGGCACACGAATCCCACGTCGGTAATTCCACACCGTGTCGGTCGACCGGTGCGCGCACGGGCGTGATCCATTTCACGGGGGGAATGCGCGTTCGGGCAGTGCCGGCCACCCCGATATTCCGCTCGACGTGGCCAGAACGGCCCTATTCACGCGCATGAGTCGGCCCGGCGTCACAGGTTCGCGGTGAACCACCCGACGATCAGGTCCACGGTGTCGGCCAGCCCCGCGCGGTCGACCTCGTGGCCGATCCCGGGGTGCAGTTCCAGCCGCACCGGCTTGCCCAGCTCGTGCAGTCGCCGGTACATCCGCTCCGACTCCTCGGGGTTGACCCGGGTGTCGTTCAGGCCGTGCATGATCAGCACGGGGGCCTGCACCCGGTGGGCGTGGTTCACCGGACTGCGCTCCACGAGCCGGGCCAGGTCGTCCGGGTCGTCGGGGTCGCCGATCCACTCCTTGGTCCGCTTCCGCCACGTCGGCGGCGTGTCCCGGATGTCGGTGAGCAGGTCGGACGTGCCGCACTCGCTGACCGCCGCGCGCCACAGGTCGGGCAGCCGGGTGACGCAGGACAGCGCGGCGAACCCGCCGTAGGACGCGCCGTGCACGCCGAGCCGGGTCTCGTCGGCCCAGTCGACCTCCTTGAGCAGCTCGGCGGTGGCGGCCCAGTCGTCCAGGTCGCCGCCGCCCCAGTCGCCGTACACCAGGCGCTGGTAGCGCAGGCCGTAGCCGGAGGAGCCCCGGTAGTTGGGCGTGATCACGCCGATCCCGGCGGCCAGCAGCGCCTGCACCGTCGGGTCGTACTCCGGGTACGCCTGCGACTCCGGGCCGCCGTGCACCGTCATCACGACCGGCGCGGGCGACTCGGCGCTCGCACCGGGCGGCCGGTAGAGCAGGCACGGCACCTTCAGGCCGTCGGCGCTGGTCGCGTGCACGACGGTCGGCGCGACCAGCCCGTCCGGCAGTCCCGCGCCGAAGTCGGTGAGCTGCTCGGCCGTGCCCCGGTCGAGGTCCGCCAGGTACAGCTCGGTGGCCGCGTCCGCGCGGGCCAGCTGCACCAGCAGCCGGCCGTCGTGGGCGAACCGCAGGGCGTGGCCGCCGATGCCGAACTCGCAGACCGCGAGCCCGTCCGGCAGGCCGGTGACCGGGTGCGGCGTCCCGCCGGGCGTGGACCAGAACAGCCTGGTCCAGCCGTCCTCGTTGCGGCCCCAGGCGATCCGCGTGCCGTCCGGGGACAGCGCGCCGCCCTCCACGTCCGCCTCCGGGGTGTCCAGCCAGGTGAGCTCACCGGTCAGGGAGAGCGTGGCCAGGCCGAGGAAATCGCGGCCCTGCGTGGTGCACAGGTAGATGCCGGACGAGTCGGGGAGCCACGCGACCGGCTCGTACTTCGCCGGGCCGGCGTGGTCGGTCAGCCGTCGGACGGTGTCGTCGGCCAGGTCCACCACGTACAGCTCGTGGTCGCTGTTCTGGTGCAGCTTCAGCACCAGCAGCAGGCGGGAGTCGGGGGAGAAGCCCAGCGGCAGGTACCGGTCGTCGCCGCGCAGCACGATCCGGGACACGCCGCCCTCCCGCACCAGGACGTCGAACACCTCCTGGTCGCGGCCGTTGGACGCGTAGGCCAGCAGCGTCCCGTCCGCGTTGTACGGGCGGCCCGAGCTGCCGTACGGGGTGCCCAGCTCGCAGCGCACCCCCTCCTCGGCGACGATCCACTCGACGTCGCCGGTCGCCGGGTCCACCTCGGCCAGCCGGTGGTCCTCGCCGCCGTCCGGGTCGGTCAGCACCAGCAGCCGCCGCCCGTCCGGCCGCCACACGCACCGCCGCGCGGACCCGGCGACCGGCACGTGCCTGCCGTCCACCCACGGCTGCGGCCGGCCGGTCGCGTCGCTCAGCCACACGATCCGGCCGTCCGGCCCGGGTTCCGCGCCGGACACCCACTCGAAGTCGGTCAGGCTCACCGCCCCACCTCCGCGATCGCCCGCTGCACGGTCGCCGCCGCCACGATGCCGCGCCGGAACCAGTCCAGCACCAGGTTCTCGTTGGGCGCGTGGTTCTGCTCGTCCACGTTCGCGAACGGCACCCCGTAGCACGGCACGTCCAGTTCGTCGGTGAACGCCGCGATCGGCAGGCTGCCGCCCAGCGCGGGCAGCAGCAGCGGCCGTTCACCCAGCCCGGCTTCCGCGCCGCGCACGATCGCGTCCGTCCAGGGCGTCTCGGGCAGCGTCCGGGACGGGTTCATCGCGCCGCCGGGCACGAACTCCACGTCCGGCGCGTGCCGGGCCAGGTGCGCCCGGATCGCGTCGAACACCACGTCCGCGCGCTGCCCGCCGGTCAGCCGCATATCGCACTTCGCGACCGCCACGTTCGGGATGACCGTCCGGTGCTCGCCGGCGTCCTCGCAGGTCAGCGAGTTGACGGAGAACGTGGGGCCGGTCAGCCGCTGGTAGAACCCGAGCCCGGCCGGCGGCTCCATGGCAATGTGCACGGCGCGCTCGATGGTGCTCTTCTGGGTGACGAAGTGCGTCGCCGGGTAGATGGCCGTCTTCCTCAGCGCCGCGATGGTGTCGCCGGTGAGCGGGTCGAAGCGGGAGATGCGCTCGATCTCGTCGCCCCACAGCTCGATGCGGATCCCCTGCTCCTCGTAGGCGGGGAAGACCTCCAC
>CBHFOL010000489.1:0-4901 GCA_965995405.1 uncultured Saccharothrix sp. | reverse complement strand
GGGGGGCCGGGGGTTTCCTATTCTAGCTGTACGTAGGCTATTGTCGGGCCCTGTCGCGAGCGGGCGGGGGGGGGGTTCCGGGTTGCGGACCCCGTGCTCGCGGAGGTGGTGCAGGCCGGGCTGGCCGAGGTGGAGGAAGTGCTGCACAAAGCCGTGCAGAGCGAGTTCCACCCGGTGATGGAGACATCGCTCCACCTGGTGGACGCGGGTGGCAAGCGCATCCGCCCGCTGTTCACCATCCTGTCCGCCCAGGTCGGGTCGACCTGGGACCGGGACAGCGTCATCAAGGCCGCGGCCGTGGTGGAGCTGACCCACCTGGCCACCCTGTACCACGACGACGTGATGGACGAGGCCACCATGCGCCGCGGCGCGGCGTCGGCCAACGCGAAATGGGACAACAGCATCGCCATCCTCACCGGCGACTACCTGTTCGCGCACGCCTCCGCGCTGGTCGCGGACCTGGGCACGCGGGCCGCGCGGATCATCGCGGAGACGTTCTCCGAGCTGGTCACCGGCCAGATGCGGGAGACCATGGGCCCGCGCGCCGACGAGGACCCGATCTCGCACTACCTGACCACGATCGCCGAGAAGACCGGTTCGCTGATCGCCACGGCGGCCAGGTTCGGCGCGATGTTCTCCGACACGACGCCCGCGCAGGTCGAGGCGCTGCGGGAGTACGGGGAGATCATCGGCGCGGCGTTCCAGATCTCCGACGACGTCATCGACATCGCGAGCCCGTCGTCCGAGTCGGGCAAGACGCCCGGCACCGACCTGCGCGAGGGCGTGAAGACGCTGCCCATGCTGTACGCGCTGGCCGACGAGCCGGAGTCGCGGCTGGCCCGGCTGCTGGCGCAGCCGTTGACCGACGACGCCGAGGTGGACGAGGCGCTCAAGCTGCTGCGGGCGTCGTCCGGCCTGGACCGGGCGCGGAAGACGCTGGACGACTACGCGGAGCGGGCGCGGGCGACGCTGTCGGCGTTGCCGGCGGGTGTGGCGCGGGACGCGCTGGAGTCGGTCAGCGACTACGTGGTGACGCGCTCACACTGACCAGTGCCGGGAGCGGTGACCTGCGCCGGCTGTGGATCGCGTCCACGGTGAACACCACCAGCGCCACCCACACCAGCCCGAACCCGAACCAGCGCGACGGCGGCATCGGCTCGTGCATCACGAACACGCCCCACGAGAACTGGAGGATCGGGGCCAGGTACTGGAGCATCCCGAGCGTGACCAGCGGCACTCGCCGGGCCGCCGCGCCGAACAGCATCAGCGGGATGGCGGTCACCACGCCCGTCGACACCAGGATCAGCGCGTGGCCGACGCCCTGGTCGTGGAACGTGCCCGCCGGGCCGAGCCAGACGAGGTAGCCGATCGCGATCGGGGCCAGCACGACCCCTTCGGCGGTGAGGCTCGCCGTCGCGTCCAGCGGCACGGTCTTCTTCAGCAGCCCGTACAGGCCGAACGAGCAGGCCAGCGCCAGCGAGATCCACGGCAGCCGCCCGTAGTCCACGGCCAGCACGACCACCGCCACCAGCGCGATCCCGATCGCCACGAACTGCGCGCGGCGGAGCCGTTCCCGCAGCACCAGCACCCCGAGCAGGACGCTGACCAGCGGGTTGATGAAGTAGCCCAGCGCGGACTCCACCACGTGCCCGGTGTTCACCGCGTGGATGTAGACGCCCCAGTTGACCGCGATCAGCACGGACGCGGCGGCCACCATCAGCCAGCCGCGCCGGGACAGCCCGCGCAGCCGGGCCCACCGCCCGAGGACCGCCGTGATCAGCACCATCACCACCAGCGACCAGGCGATCCGGTGCGCCAGGATCTCGACCGCGCCCGCCGGGGCCAGCAGGGGCCAGTACGCGGGCACGATGCCCCAGATGAGGTAGGCACCGGCCCCGAAGGCGATACCCCGATTGGCGTGGTTTGTTTCCGCCGAAGTGGCAGTAGAGTTCGTCAACGGCGGCACAAGGATTACTGTACGCTGCCGTTTTCCCTGGTCAGTTGCACCGGTTGGCTTACTGTTCCACCATGGTGCAACGTCCGGCCGGCCGGACGCGCGGAGCGGGGTGGTCAGGGTAGTTTGGCACCGCTTCCCCTACCGGGTGAAAGGTCCGGCAGCGGAACGTGTCGGGGTGTGACGGGACTGTGCAGTGGGAGGTTCTCCCGTGGGTTCGCTGTTCGGACAGGTCTGGCTGTGGAGCCTGCTGTCGTTCGTGGCAGGCGTCGCGCTGACCTGGCTGGTCCTGGTCCGCCCGGCGAAGCGGGAAGTGGCGGAGCTGGAGGAACGCCTGCTCACCGCGCCGCGCCCGACGCCCGTGCCGGCCGCCAGGCCGGACTTCGACGACTGGCCCGCCGAGTCCCGTTCCCCGGTGGACGACCTGCTGGGCGACGAGCAGCCGCGCTACGACGTGGCGAACCTCAAGCTCGACCGGCACGACGAGCTGCTGGAGGAGCTGGACGACGAGCACCGCCCGCTCTCCGACTTCGAGGAGCGCCCCGGCTACGAGGTGCGCCCCGAGGTCGCCGGTTACGAGGAACGTCCCGAGTACCAGGACGAGCGCCCGCGCAGCCTGTTCGAACGACTCTCCCCGGACGGTGCCGAGGCCGCTCCGCAGTACCCCGAGCACCTCACCGCGCACGCGGACGACGAGCCGGAACTGCCCGCCGAGCAGACCCGCGTGCTGCCGCCCGCCGTCCCGGTGGCCGAGGCCGCGCCGCCGCAGCCCGAGCCGACCGCGCCGCCCGAGGTGACGGCGTTCCAGCCGCGCGAGGTGTGGCGCGAGGACTCCGCCGACGCGCCCGAGGCGTACGGCGAGGGCACCGAGCCCGAGCGCGCCGCTGCCGAGCAGACCACCCTCATCCCGGCGACCGCGCTGGCCGAGGCGATCGCCGAGGTCGACGGCCGGGCCGAGGAGCCCGCGGAGCCGCGCAACACGTGGCACACCGAGGACCCGCAGCCGGCGTGGCACGCCGACGGGTCCCAGCTGTGGCCCGACCGCGACCTGACCGGCGAGTACCCGGTGATCCGCGCCGAAGTGGACGGTCTGCCCGAGTCGCTCGACACCGGCCTGCACCACGCCGAGGTGCGGGATCCCGAACCCGTCGAGCCCACCTCCCGGCACGCCGAGCCCGAGCCGTTCGACGCGCCGAACCAGTCCGCGCCGCCGACCGAGTTCATGTCCCCGGTGAGCTCGGAGCTGTTCGCCGAACCGGCCGAGGACTCCGCGCCCGCCGACGAGCCCGTTGCCGAGACGGACCACGCCGAAGAGGCCCACGGGGCGGACTCGGCGTCTCCCGCGCACGAGGCACCGCCGGCCCCGGCGGCTTCCGCCTTCGAGCCGGCCTACGACGCGGAGCCGGACGTCTCCGTCTTCGAGCCCAAGCTCCAGCCTGGACAGCCCGCTCCGGCCCACGAGGCGGAGCCGGCGGTGTCCGCCTACGAGCCCGGACCCGCCCACGGGGCGGACTCCGCCGACTTCGAGGTGCCGTTCCAGCCGGACCCGGCGTCGCCCGCGTTCGACCCGAACTACGTGTCGGACCTCGGCGGCCAGTCGTCCCAGCCCACGCACGACGACGACCAGGCGGCGGCGCTGTTCGCCGACGCCTTCCGCGAGCCGCCGCGTGCCGAGCCGCAACGCATCGAGCCGCGCTCCGAGCCGCAGCGCCCCGAGAAGCACGTCGAGCCACGGGCCGAGAAGGCCGCCAAGGGCAAGTCCGAGGGCCACCGGGAGCCGTCCCGCCCCCGCTCCCTCTTCGAGCCGCTGCTGACCCCCGAGGACATCGACGACGAGCCGCCGGCCCCGCCGAAGCCCGTCGCACCGTCCAACGAACAGCCGTTCGTGCCCACCCTGGCCCCGGAACTGCTGGCCTCGCCGGGCGGCCTGCCGCAGCGCCCCGTCCGTCCGGCGAACGCCCCGCGCACGGCGGCACCCACGCCGCTCTCGCCGGAGCCGATCAGCCGGCCGCAGTCCCGCCCGGTCCGACCGCGTCCGGTCGGCTTCAGCCCCAGCACGGGCGGTCGCCCGGCCAACGGCGGCACCACGACCCGCTACCAGCAGCCGGAGGGCTTCAACCCGCGCTCGCCGTTCGGTCCGGGTTCGGTGCTGCCCAAGTCCGACGGCATGGCACCCGCGCCGGACTTCCAGGTCAAGGCGACCCTCACCGGCCGCCGCTACTTCACCGACGAGTCGGCGAACTTCCGCGAGACCCGTGCGGACGTCTGGTTCCGCACCACGTCCGACGCGGAGAAGGCGGGCTTCCGGCTCGCCCCGTAAAGCTCCCTGGGGAGGGAACGCGAAGGGCCCCTGTTCCGGGAGGCGGAGCTGGGGCCCTTCCGTGTCTTGAACGCCTTACGCGACGGTCCAGGTGTCCTTGCCGCGCAGCAGCGACGTCAGGTCGGGCTTCTTGGCCGCCGTGGCGGCCTCCACCTGTGCCCGTGCCGCGTCGTCGTACGTGGTGCGCGCGACGTTGCGGAACACGCCGGTCACCGTGTGCTGGAGGTCCTGCGTCGACAGCCGCGACAGCGCGAACGCCAGGTTCAGGTCCGCGGCGTCGTGCACCACGATGTCCGCCTCGGCCACGTCCGCCGCCTTCGCCACGGTCAGCCCGAACCCGTCCCGCACCACGGCGAACTCGCCGCCGCCGAACGTGATCGGCTGCCCGTCCACGACGTTGATGATCCGCCGCGCCGCCTCGTCCGCGTCCTTCAGCACGTCGAACGCGCCGTCGTTGAAGATCGGGCAGTTCTGGTAGATCTCGACGAGCGCCGAACCGCGGTGCTCGGCCGCCTGGCGCAGCACCGAGGTCAGACCGGCCTTGTCCGAGTCGAGCGCGCGACCGACGAACGAGGCCTCCGCGCCCAGCGCCAGCGACACCGGGTTGAACGGGTGGTCCAGCGAGCC
>CBHFOL010000488.1:0-4914 GCA_965995405.1 uncultured Saccharothrix sp. | reverse complement strand
GTGGAACTGCCCGCTGCTCATGGCCGCCTGGAAGCTCGCGCCCGCGCTCGCGGCGGGCAACACGGTGGTCCTCAAGCCCGCCGAGCAGACCCCGGCGTCGATCCACGTGCTGATGGATGTGATCGCCGACCTGCTGCCGCCGGGCGTGGTCAACATCGTCAACGGGTTCGGCGTGGAGGCGGGCAAGCCGCTGGCGTCGTCCCGGCGGGTCGCCAAGATCGCGTTCACGGGTGAGACGTCCACCGGGCGGCTGATCATGGAGTACGCGAGCGAGAACCTGATCCCGGTGACGCTGGAGCTGGGCGGCAAGAGCCCGAACATCTTCTTCGCGGACGTCGCGGCGCGGCGGGACGCGTTCTACGACAAGGCGCTGGAGGGCTTCACGATGTTCGCCCTCAACCAGGGCGAGGTGTGCACGAGCCCGTCGCGCGCGCTGATCCAGAGCCCGATCTACGACCGGTTCCTGGCCGACGCCACCGAGCGCACCAAGGCCGTCCGGCAGGGCAACCCGCTGGACACCGACACCATGATCGGCGCGCAGGCCAGCGCCGAGCAGCTGCGCAAGATCCTGTCGTACATCGAGATCGGGCAGGCGGAAGGCGCGCGGCTGGTGTGCGGCGGCGAACGGGCCGACCTCGGCGGCGAGCTGTCCGGCGGGTACTACGTGACGCCGACGATCTTCGAGGGCGACAACAAGATGCGGGTGTTCCAGGAGGAGATCTTCGGGCCGGTGGTCTCGGTGACCAGGTTCGACGACTTCGACGACGCGGTGAAGATCGCCAACGACACCTCGTACGGGCTGGGCGCGGGCGTGTGGTCGCGGGACGGCGGCACCGCGTACCGGGCGGGCCGGCAGATCCAGGCCGGCCGGGTGTGGGTGAACAACTACCACTCGTACCCGGCGCACGCGGCGTTCGGCGGGTACAAGCAGTCGGGCATCGGCCGGGAGAACCACCGGGTCATGCTCGACCACTACCAGCAGACGAAGAACCTGCTGGTCAGCTACTCGCCGGAGGCCCAGGGCTTCTTCTGATCAAAGCCAACCGCATGAGGGGGAGGCACCGCGCCGGCCGCCTCCCCCTTTTTCGGTTTCCTACTTTTGGGTTTTCCTACTTCCAGGGCACCTGAGGCGACGGGTAGAAGTTCACACCCTGCGCCTTCCACCGCGGCCCCTGAGCCGCCAGCCGGGTCTTGAACTTCCCCCAGTCATGGGTCTCCCATGGCGACCAGCCCAACTCGGCGATCGCCGGCAACCGCGGAAACGCCATGTACTCGACGTCGGCCGAGTTCGTCAACGTCTCCGTCCACAGTGGAGCCTCCACCCCGCGCACCGCATCGGCGGGCAGATCCTGGATGTACGCCCCCGGATTCCAGTCGTAGGCGTCCTCGACATCGGTGTACCCCGCCCAGCTCAACCCGAGCTTCGTGGCGGCGTCGTACTTCATGTCCAGATAAGCCTTGGTGGCCGGCGACAACACGATCTTGTTGCCACGCTTGGCCGCCGCCACCATGTCCGGCGCGACCGTCTTGGTACCCCAGAACTGCGGAACCGTCGAAGCCGCAGGCGAAGCCTTCACGAACTCGTGCCACCCCGACGCCGTCTTGCCGTGCTTCTCCACCAGCGGCAGGACCTTGTCCATGAACGCGATGAAGTCCGGGTCGGTCGTCGCGTGCGCCTCGTCACCGCCGATGTGGATGTACTTGCCGGGAGTCAACGCGGCGACCTCGCGCAGGACGTCGTCCACGAACTTGTACGTGATGTCCTTGCCGATGCACAGCGAGCTGAACCCGACCTCGATCCCGGTGTAGAGCGGCGGCGCGACGCCGTCGCAGTTCAGCTCGGCGTACGAGGCCAGCGCCGCGTTGGTGTGGCCCGGCATGTCGATCTCCGGGATCACCTCGATGTGCCGTGTCGCGGCGTACGCGACGAGCTCCCGGTACTGGTCCTGGGTGTAGTAGCCGCCGCCCCCGCCGCCCACCTCGGTGCTGCCGCCGTAAGTCGCAAGCCGCGGCCAACTCTTGATCTCCAGCCGCCAGCCCTGGTCGTCGGCCAGGTGCAGGTGCAGCCGGTTGATCTTGTACTGGGCGATCTGGTCGATGTACCGCTTGACCTCGTCCACGGAGAAGAAGTGCCGTGCCACGTCGAGCATCGCGCCCCGGTGCGCGTAACGCGGATAGTCCAGGATCCTGCCGCCGGGAGCGGTCCACGGTCCGCGCTGCCGCGTCTTGGACTCCACCTTGGCGGGCAGCAGCTGGCGGAACGTCTGGACGCCCGCGAACAGCCCGGCGGGCGTCTTCGCCCGGATGACCACGCCCCGCCGGGTCACGTCGAGCTGGTAGCCCTCCCGGCCGACCCGCTGGTCCGCGCCGACCAGCAGCAGCGAGATGCCCCGGCCGGACGCGCCGGGCGTCACCGGCAGGCGGTAGCCGGTGGACGGCCGCAGCACGCCCGCCAGGTACTCACCGACCTGCCTGGTGTCCCGCGAGCCGGGGTGGGTGTGGATCCGCGTGTCCGGCGCGAGCGTGTACACCACACCGGGCCTGGGCGTGATCTTGACGGGGGCGGGCACGATCTGGGGCGCGTTCTGGGGCAACGGCGTCTCCGGTGAGGCGTGGGCTGGGACGGCCGCCGCGCCCAGGAACAGCAGTGCGGCGAGTACCCGTCCCGGCACACGGGTTCTTGGCGCGAGGTGCACGGATCCTCCTGGGGTCGACGTGGAACACCCGGGCGGCGGCCCGATCACCGTTCCAGTCGTGCCGGCGGAGTGTCAAGGGTCCAGACCAATGACCGAAGTCCGGACCAATCAGACGAACTTCGGCTTGCCGAGATCGCGCCAGGCGATCGGGAACCGCTCCTCCACACGAGCGGCTTTCGCCTGTTCCAGGCCGTAGAGAAGACCGAACGTGAAGCCGTTTTCCCCGTTCACGTGGGCCTGCGCGCCGAGCTCGCGGAGCACGGGCCGGGCGACGACGCTGTCCTGGTGGTCGCCGAGCACCGTCTGGAGGTCCTTGAGCCGCTTGCGGTAGTCCCGCGCCGGCTTGCCGTAGAGGGGCTCGACGGTCTCCACGGCGTAGCGCAGCCGTTTGGCGGCCTTGCGGGACTCGTGCAGCGCCTCGTCGTCGTGGGCGTTCTCGGCCGTTCCGGCCAGCCGGGTGTAGGTCTTGGTGACCAGCGCGGGGAACACCTTGCCGGCCTTCCGCGCGGCCAGTTCGGTCAGCGGTGGCGCGGCGATCAGGGCGTCGACGCTGTCGAGCAGGGTGAAGTAGCGGCGGCTGCTCAGCGCGGCGACGGCGGCCTCGTGGGCACCGGCCTCCAGCGGCGCGAAGTGGCGGACCAGATGAGCCTGGACGGGACCCAGCACCAGGTCGGGGTCCAGTTCGGCGATGTGGGCCTCGAAGGTGGAGCGCATGACTTCGGCGTCCCGCGCGTCGCCCAGGGTGCCGGCGAGCCACTTGAGTTCGTCGGTGAGGGCACGGGTTTCGTTGCGGTCGACCACTTTGCCGAACGCCTGGAGGGCGCTGCGCATCCGGCGGGTGGCGACGCGCATCTGGTGGACGGCGTCCTCTTCCTGTCGGCGGACCTTGGGGTCGTAGTGCTTCAGGGCGTTCGCCTGGTCGCGCAGGTAGTCGAGGACCAGGGCGCCGGCGGTGCCGGGTTTGGTCTTCCTGGACGTCACGGCGTTGCTTCCGGTGGATTCGATCCTGGCGGAGAGGAGGCGGGTCAGCTTCGCGGACGAGGTGGAGCGGGGGATGCCCGCCTCGGCGAGGCGTTGTTCGACCTGGTCGAGGATGCCGGGGGAGGCGTGCTCGCCGAGTTCGACCTCGATCTCGCGCCAGGTGTTGGTGGTGTCGTCGGCCTCTGCCGAGACCGTGTCCTCCACGACCTCGGTCAGTAGCCTGCCCTCGTCGTCGAGGAGTTGCCAACGCAGGCGCATCGTCTGGATGCGGGCCACCGGGGTGAGCGCGTTACCGCGTGCGTGGGCCTGGACGAGCGAACTCAGCGCCTTCGGGGGGTGTTTCGCCGCCCTGCCGGGTGGCAGGCGTACCTCCTCGCGGGTGTCCTCGGCGACCGGGAGCTTGAGGTGCCAGCCGGCGTCGTCGCCCCCGGTGCGCCGGCGCAGCGTCAGGCCGGCGCGGGCCAGGCGCAGGTCGGCGGTGTCGTAGTAGACCGCCTCCAGGCGTTGCTCCTCCGGGCCGGCCACCGCCGTGACGCCGGGCAGGTCTGCCAGCTCCGGCAGCGCGACGCCCGCCGGGGCCTCGTACTTGCGTTCCGTCTCGCGAACCGATGTCGACATGTAACAGACATACACCGTTGGATGGGTGTTTACCCTATGTAACTGTCGGTAGTCGGGCGTTGACCCTGGCGGGGGTTTGTTGCGGCCCGTCCGCGTGGATTTTCCGGCGTGCGGCCGGGCAGGCGTGGGATGTGGGGTTGGCTGGAGAACGCGTGCCACATCGCGTGCCTGCGGAGAAAGGCTGGGATCGCGTGCCCACGGAGAAGGAGCGGCTCGACGCGGTCGAGCCGACGGTCGCCGAACTCGTCACCCGGAACCAACTGCTGGCCGCCGAGCTGGGGCGGGTGAGCGCGCGGCTGCTCGTGCTGGAGCGACGGCTGTCCGGGGCCGGCTCCGGGGCCGACGCGGACTTCGACGCGGTGGACGGCGAGGTCGCCGACGTCGTCGCCGCGCTGCGTGCGGCGTGGGACGCCGAGCAGGAGGTGCTGGCCGACTCGGTGCGCGTCGAACTGCGGCAGGAGGTCGCGGAGTACGACGCGCTGAAGGAGCGGCGGGACGCCGGGCGGGCAAGCTGGTGGAACGGTGCGAGGACCCGGTCACCCCGGCGCTGCAGGCGGTCAGGGCGCGGGCCCGGCTTACGCCGTCCGAGCGCGAGACCGCCGTCCTCGCCGCCGGTGGC
>CBHFOL010000487.1:0-4929 GCA_965995405.1 uncultured Saccharothrix sp. | reverse complement strand
CGAGCAGACCCGGCGGCGGTGCGCGTTCGCGGCCACCCAGCTGCGGCGGCTGTTAGCCGAGTACGACGAGGTGCCCGACCCGCTGGTGCACGAGGTCGCGGCCTGCGTGGACGTGGCCGAACGGCGTGGCCTGGCGGTGTCGTTCGCGGTCAGCGGGACGGCCGTGCCGGTGCCGACGGACGTGCGGCGGGAACTGACCGCGCCGGTCGCGGCGGCACTGTCGGCGGCCGGGGAACGCGCGCGGGTCAGCCTGCTGCGCACGGACGGCGAGGTGCGGCTGGCAGTGATCACCGACACAGTCGCGTCCGGAAACGGGACGGCGTCCGGAGACGTCGCAGCGCTGGGAGACGCTTCGGCCGACGCCGTGTCGGGCCGGGTGGACGTGAGCTGCGACACGTACGGTGGGCAGACCCGGACGGAGGCCCGATGGCGGACCAGTTGACGGCGGTCGTGGTGGACGACCACCCGGCCGTGCGCGCGGGCGTCGCGTACTGGCTGTCGTCCGGTGAACCGCCGATCCGGGTCGTCGCCGACGGCGAGGACGTCCGGGTGGCGTGGCTGGACGAGGGCGCGCACGCCGACGTCGTCATCCTCGACCTGCACCTGGGCGGGCCGACGCCCGTGCTGGGGGACCTGCGGCGGCTGGTGGAGGCGGACCGGCGGGTCGTCGTCTACTCGATGCGCGCCGACGACGAGATCGCCTTGCAGTGCCTGGAACTCGGCGCGCTCTGCTACCTGACGAAGGCGGAGGGCGCGGAGCACCTGGTGTCGGCCGCGCGGGCGGCGGCGGAAGGCCGGCCGTACACGCCGCCGGCACTGGCGGGGGCGCTCGCGGGCGACCACTCGGAGACCCGGCCCGCGCTGTCCGCGCGGGAGACCGAGGTGCTGGTCGAGTGGTTCCAGTCCGAGTCGAAGGACTTCGTGGCCCGCCGGCTGGGCATCTCGATGAGCACGGTCAACTCCCACCTGGAGCGGATCCGGATCAAGTACGCCCTGATCGGCCGGGAGGCCCCCACCAAGGCGGCGCTGGTCGCACGGGCCATTCAGGACGGTCTGATCGGCGTGGACGACCTCTAACGGGTGTGGTGTGAACGACCGACAGCGCGGCCGGGTGATCCGGGTTAGCCTACAGGGTGAATCCCCCCACTTGTGAAGGAGTCCTGCCTTGACGCACGCCCGTGGTGCCCTGCTCATCGCCGCCGGTGCGGCGGCCCTCCTGCTGTCCGCCTGCGGCAGCTCGACGGACGGGGTCGCCGCGCCCGGCACCACCACCCCCGCCGCGACCACGACCACCGCCGCCGCCGAGTCGACCACCAAGGGCAGCACGCCCGTCGCCCCGGCCGGTGACGTGACCAAGCCCGGCACGAAGCTGAAGGTGGGCGAACGCGCCGTCGTGCCGTTCAAGTACGGCACCGAGAAGACCGGCACGATCGCCATCACCGTCACCGCGATCGAGGAAGGCGTGAACGCCGACCTGGCGAAGTTCGGCGACAAGGCCAAGGGCATCACGCCGGTCTACCTCCAGGTCACCGTGGAGAACGTCGGCGGCACGGACCTCGGGAACAGCTCGCTGAGCCTGCGCGCCCTGGGTGCGGACGGCAAGGGCACGGGCGTGGTCATCAGCGGCGACACCGACAAGTGCGTGTCGAAGTCGGCGGGCAAGGACTTCACCACGGCCGGCGCGAAGTACCAGACGTGCGTGCTCCAGGGCACCCGCGAGGGCACGAAGGTCTCGGCGGCGAGCTACGCCAACGGCGACGGCTACGACAAGTCCCCGGTCGTCTGGGAGTCCTGATCGGACAGTCCGGCCCGGAAACCCCGGCCGGGCTTGGCAGTCCGCGCCGTCCTGAACACGCCCGGACCTCGGGCGTCCACTCAGGACGCGCGGGCGGCGGCGACGAAGTCCCGCATCAGGCCGTGGTCCTTCACGCCCCGGCTCGACTCGATGCCGCTCGACACGTCGACGCCCCACGGCCGGGCCTGCGCGATCGCCTCGGCCACGTTGTCCACGCCCAGCCCGCCCGCGAGCAGCCAGTCACCCTCCGGGCGGGCGCCGTCGAGCGCGGCCAGGTCCCAGCGGTGGCCCGAACCCGCGTCCGGCGAGTCCAGCAGCAGCATCTGCTCGCCGAACGCGCCGACCCGCACATCGGTGTCCGAGGTCAGCGAGACGGCCCGGATCAGCGGCAACCCCACCCCGGCCACTTCCTCGAACGCCTCCTGCGGGTAGCGGCCGTGCAGCTGCACCGCGCCGATGTCGGACTCCTCGGCCAGCCGCCGCACGTCGGCCGCCGGGACGCCCCGGAACACGCCGACGACCAGCACGTGCCCCGGCACCTCGCGCCGCAGCCGCCGTGCGATCCCGGGGGTGACCTGGCGCGGGCTCTCGGTCAGCACGAGCCCGATCGCGTCCGCGCCCGCCTCGACGGCCACCGCCACGTCGGTCCCGGTGCGCAGTCCGCACAGCTTCACGTACATGCCGCCGACCCTATCCCGACGCACCGGCCGGCCGGACACGGTGATCCCGTTGGTCCGATCCGTGGATCCTCTCCGCAATTCCGCGTGCGCGTCTTCGTCTGAACGTAGAAAGCGGAGTTCGCCGACGCGCAAATTCGGGTCGGCTGCTGCGCCGACAGAGCGGCCTCGCTCGGCACCGGAGTGAGGGACGTTGTCCGGCGTTTGTGAAAGTTTCTACGTTTCTCGGAGTCATCCGGATCCGTCCGGGTCCGACGAGAATCGAGGTGCCGACCATGCGAAGAGGCAGGTCGAGAGCGTTACCCGCGATGTTCGTCCCCCTGCTGGCGGTGGGGTTGGCGGTGCCGGTCACCACGCCCGCACAGGCCGATCCGCTCGCCGCGTCCACGCTCGCCAAGTCCGTGCGGACCGCCGCCACACCCGCCGACCACGGCGGCACGGCATCGTGGACCGTGTCGTACGACAACAACTCCGCGAGCGTCGGCGCGGCCACGATCACCGACCAGATCAGCTCCGCGCACACCTACGTCACCGGGTCGCTGAAAGTCCCGCCCGGCTGGACCCCGCAGTGGTCCACCGACGGCACCACGTTCCAGCCGGCCGAACCCGCGTCCGGCACGGTCGCGGTGCGCGCCGCCAACCCCGCGGCCCGGCCCGGCGGCACGGTGCTGGCGAGCGAACTGACCCCGCCCGTGCAGGCCGCCGCCACCGCGACCGGCGGCGACGGGTTCACCCCGCTGCTGCACCGCACGCCGAGCGGATCGTTGCAGGCGTGGAACATCTACCACCACGCGACGGCGGCTCAGCCGAAGGTGGTGTGCAGCGAACTGGCCACCGGCACGCTGTGCGCGGGCGGCCCGTGGCCCAAGACGCTCAACACGGCGGTCGGCCCGTTGCAGTCCGGTTCGGCCGGCGACATCTCCAGCCCGCTGGAGCCGCAGTACGTCCGCGACCCGGTGAACCCCGCGCACGTCTACTACGCCGCGATCACCGCGTCCTCGGTCGGCGTCGGCTGCCTGGACCTGGCGAACGCCGCGAACTGCGGCTACTGGCCGCTCACGGCGACCGGCGGATCGCCCGCCGCCGTGAACAACCTGGCCGGTCTGGTGGAGGTCGACGGCAACCTGTACGGCGTCACCACGGCCGGTTCGGTGACGTGCTGGACGGTCTCGGCCAAGACCGCGTGCCCCGGCCAGCCGTTCGCGCCGATCGTGCCCCCGAACGGCGCGAACCCGGCCGCGCCCGGCTCGCTGTACCTGGGCGCGACGACCGTCGTGGCGGGCAAGGTGTTCGCCTCCTCGTCACCGCAGGGCGGCCAGGCCCCGGCGCTGGGCTGCTTCGACCCGGCCACCGGCCCCACGTGCCCGGGTTGGGCGGCACCCCGCCCGGTCGGACCGGCGAACAGCTACACCTACAACGCCTACACCGCATACGACACGTCCGGCGCGGAAGTCGGCGCGTGCTCGACCACGACCGGCGCGTCGGCCGTGACCACCTGCTACACCACGGCGGGCGGCGCGCTGGCGTCTCCGTCGTCGGTCGGCGGACTGCCCGGCGGCACGCTGGTGTTCAACCCCGAGGTGGTCGTCGGCCTGGACGGTCACACCCGCAGCTACCTCGCGCTGTGGGGCGGGGGCTCGTCGGGCGCGGCGATCTGCCACGACTGGACCACGGCGGCGAACTGCCTGGGCTTCCCGAACCCGGCCGGCCACCCGACCGTCAACGGCGGCGTGACCCGGGACTACGGCTACGCGTTCGACTCGACCACCCAGTGCCTGATCGGCCTGGGCGACGCGGGCGTGCTGTTCTCCATGGACCCGGCGACCGGCGGCTCGCCGTGCGTGCGCAGCGGGGCGGCGGTTTCCCTGACGCCGTCGGCGTTCTACTGCGATGGTGGCACGAACCACGTCACCGGCTACCTGTCGGCGAAACTGGAGGGCATCACCCCGGCGAACGTGAACTTCGGCGCGTCCAGCGTGGCCGTGGTGGACCAGAACGGCGCGGTCGTCCCGACGCCCGGCTTCGCGCCGGACGGCACGGTCGACCTGACCGGTGTGTCGGCCACTGCCCACACGTCGCTGACCGTCACCGCCCGGTTGGTGCTGACCAGCGGGGCCGACTTCGCCGGCGGCGCGAAGCCGAACCTGGTGGTGGACTTCGCGGGCGACCCGCCGCAGGTGTGCTTCCAGACCACGATCGCGGCGGCCTGCACGGTCACCGACGTGACGAACGCCGCGACCGGTACCGACCCGTCGGGTGCGTTCACGTCGAACACCGTGTCGGTCCCGGTCGCGCCCGGCGCGGCGTGTCAGCCGGTGGTGCGGGTGGAGAAGGAGATCTGCGCTTCGCACACGCCGTCCCACTGCGGTCCGGGCGGCGCGGGGCCGTGGGTGAAACAGACCCCGGTGGGGCTGCTGGGCGCGTTGTTCGGCACCGCCCGGTGGCGCATCACGATCA
>CBHFOL010000486.1:0-4960 GCA_965995405.1 uncultured Saccharothrix sp. | reverse complement strand
ACGGTGGGTCGCGGCGGCGCCGAAGCCCAGCGTACTGGCCGGTGTGCGGCGCGAACCAGCCCCGAGGTGTGGCCGCCGGCAGGCGAACAGCGTGCCGACGGCCACACGTCACGTCACGGCGCGGCGGTCGCGCAGGGCGTCGTGGGCGGTGACGTGGTCGACGTGCCGGGCGTGGTGGTCGGCGGGCCACCCGAGGCCAGCCGGGTGCCGCTGCAATGTTCGGTGGTCAGGCGGTCCGCGGGGTAGTTGCCCTTGGCGAACACCAGGTACTTCGTGCCGACGATGAGCCGGACGCCGCAGGAGCCCGGACCCGTGCCGATGACGGAGTACACGTTCACCCAGCGCGGCACATCGCCCTTGTACTCGATGCCGACCCGGATCTGGTACCGGTACTGGTCGTCGTAGACGTCGTCCGGCTTGTTGATCTCCCGCTTCTCGCTGAGCACGACCCCGGTGAACACCTGGTCGGCCCGCGAGTAGCGCCAGCCCTCGTTGTCGCCCGGGTAGCAGCTGCACGCGTCGGCCGTGCCCGCGAACGCCGCCGTCAGCAGACCGGCGGCCAACGTCGTCGCGGCCACCGCATGGGCTAGGAATCGTAGACGCGCCAAGGGAATGCCCCCTCGTGTCGAGCAGGACGCGGCGGCGCCGGGCACAGACTAGCGGGCGGCGTGCAGTGCGAACCAGAGTTCGGCGCGCAGTCCCGGCGACTCCAGGGAGCGGCCGAGCAGCTCCTCGACCCGCCGCATCCGGTTGCGGATGGTGTGCCGGTGCACGCCCAGCTTCGCCGCCGCCGGGTCCCACTGGCCGTGGCAGCCCAGCCACACCCGCAGCGAGTCGCGCAGCTGTGCGTCCAGCGGGGCCAGCAGCGTGGCCGCGTGGTGGGCGATATCCGTTGCCAGCAAACCGGATCCGGGCACGTCGGCGAAGCTCGCGACGTGCTCCTCCCGGGCCCGCAACGCTTCCCGGTAGCCGCGGGCGACCTCGTCCGGGCCGATCGGGGTGGAGGCGTGGGCGGGCCGGTCCAGTTCGCGGGCCAGGACGACGGTGTTGCCGTCGTGCCCGGCGGTCCAGGCTCCGGGCGGCTCGTCGGTTTCCTTCGGGAGCACGAACACCCGGAACGGGGGCTCGGGCAGGTCGTCGACCGGGGATCCGGTGAGCAGCAGGCGGAATCGGGCGGTGCGCAGGTCGCGGCGCACCACGTCGACCGCGTCGGACTGGGCCAGCGCCAGGGTGAGCAGGGAGGCGGCGGTGTTGACGATGTTGCGGTCGGCGGTGTCCAGCGGTCGCGGCGTGGCCACGGCGAGGTAGCCGCGCCGGCTCAGGGCCTGCATCGCCAGGTGCGTGCCGTCGGCCTGCCACGCCACACCCGCCGGCCCCGGCCCGAGCCGTTCCGCCTCCGCACGCAGGTCGAGCAGGTCGACGGCCTGCTCCCACCCGGACCGCCCGGCCTGCCCCACGTCGCCGGGCAGGTCTCCGGCGGCGTGCACGAGGTCGCCGGACGCGTCGAGCAGCACCGCCGCGCCGCCGATCAGCGTGGCCAGTCGCCGCACCACGGCCTCCGTCGAGGTCAGCGCCGCCCGGGTGAGCGCGTGCTGCGCCTCGCTGGTGCGGGTGAGCGCCGCGTACTCGTCCGCCGCGACCGCCCGCGACACGGCCTTGGTGATCGCGATGAACGGGACCCTCCGGGGCACCTCCACCAGCGGCAGACCGGCGTCCCGGGCGGCGGCGACCAGCCCGGCGGGCACCTGCTCGTGGCTGAGCCCGACACCGAAGCCGAGGCCGACCGCGCCCACGTCCACCAGCCGCCGCACGTACGCCCGATACGGCCCCAGGGCGATCCCCGTGGTCAGCAGCAGCTCGCCGCCCTCCAGGAACGGCGTCGGGTCGGCCAGCTCGGTGCTGTGCACCCAGGCGACCGGCCGGTCCAGCCCGGCGGCGACGTGCACCGTCAGTCCCACCTCGTGGGCCAGGCTGCGGAGCGTCAGCGACATGGACACTTTGTACAGTGTCGGCGTGAACCTTCGCCAATTCCTGCACTGGCCGGTTCGCCGCCGGGGACGGATGCTGAACACGTGACCCGACTGCGCACCCAGATCCCCGGCCCCCGGTCGCAGGAACTCGCCGCCCGCCGCAAAGCCGCCGTCGCCGGCGGGGTGGGCTCGACGCTGCCCGTGTACGTCGACCACGCCGAGGACGGCCTGCTGGTCGACGTCGACGGCAACCGGCTGATCGACCTCGCGTCGGGCATCGCGGTGACCGGCGTCGGCAACCCCGCGCCACGCGTGGCAGCCGCCGTGCACGCCCAGATCGACCGCTTCAGCCACACGTGCTTCATGGTCACGCCCTACGAGGGATACGTGGAGGTGTGCGAACGCCTCAACGCGCTCACCCCGGGCACCCACGAGAAGCGCTCGGTGCTGTTCAACTCCGGCGCGGAGGCCGTGGAGAACGCGGTGAAGATCGCCCGGCACGTCACCGGGCGCTCGGCGGTCGTCGTGTTCGACCACGCGTACCACGGGCGCACCAACCTGACCATGGCGCTGACCGCGAAGAACATGCCGTACAAGCACCGGTTCGGCCCGTTCGCGCCCGAGGTGTACCGGGTGCCGATGTCGTACCCGTTCCGCGACGGCCTGACCGGCCCGGAGGCGGCGGTCCGGGCGATCGACGTGATCGAGAAGCAGGTCGGGGCACCCGCGTGCGTGGTGATCGAACCCATCCAGGGCGAGGGCGGTTTCATCGAGCCCGCCCCGGGATTCCTGCCCGCGCTGGCCGAGTGGTGCCGGGAACGCGGCGTGCTGTTCGTGGCCGACGAGATCCAGACCGGTTTCTGCCGCACCGGCCGGTGGTTCGCGTCCGAACGCGAGGGCGTCGTGCCCGACCTGGTCACCACCGCGAAGGGCATCGCCGGCGGCCTGCCGCTGGCCGGGGTGACCGGCCGGGCCGACCTGATGGACGCCGTGCACCCCGGTGGCCTGGGCGGGACGTACGGCGGCAACCCGGTCGCCTGCGCCGCCGCGTTGGGCGCGATCGACACCATGGTGGAACTCGACCTGAACGCCGCCGCCGGCCGCATCGAGTCCTTCGTGCTCCCCCGCCTGCGCGCGGCCGTGGGGGCGCATGGGGACGTGCGCGGCCGGGGCGCGATGCTGGCGGTCGAGTTCACCGACCGGACCCCCGAGGTGGCCGCCCGCGTGGCGGCGACGTGTCACGCGGCCGGCGTGGTCGTCCTGACCTGCGGGACGTACGGCAACGTCATCCGCCTGCTGCCGCCGCTGGTGATACCGCAGGAGCTGCTGGCCGAGGGCGTGGCCGTGCTGGAACAGGCCGTTATCGAAGGAGTCGGACGATGAACACCCCGTACTGGGTCGCGGGACAGGCCGCGTCGAGCGAGGACGTGCTGGAGGTGCGCAGCCCGTACGACGGCGCGCTGGCGGGCACGACGTCGAACGCGTCGCCGGAGGACGTGGAGCGGGCCGTCGCCGCGGCGGACGCCGTGGCCGAGGAGTTCGCGTCCCTGCCCGCGCACGCCCGTGCGGCGGCGTTGGACCACGTGTCGCGCAGGTTGTCCGAACGCGCCGAGGAGGTAGCCGCGCTGATCACCTCGGAGTCCGGCAAGCCACTCAAGTGGTCGCGGGTCGAGGTGACCCGTGCGGTGTCCACGTTCCGCTGGGCGGCGGAGGAGGCGCGGCGCTTCTCCGGCGAGTTGCAGCGACTGGACACCGACCCGGCGGCCGACGGCCGGATGGCACTGGTCCGGCGCGCGCCGCGGGGTGTGGTGCTGGGCATCTCGCCGTTCAACTTCCCGCTGAACCTGGTGGCGCACAAGGTGGCCCCGGCGATCGCGGTGGGCGCGCCGATCATCCTCAAGCCCGCCCCGTCGACCCCGCTGGTGGCGCTGCTGCTGGGCTCGATCCTGGCCGAAACCGCCCTGCCCGCGGGCTCGTGGTCCGTGCTGCCGGTGCCGAACGAGGTCGCCGCCGACCTGGTGGCCGACCCCCGCCTGCCGGTGGTGTCGTTCACCGGCTCCGGCCCGGTCGGCTACGGCATCCTCGATCGCGTGCCGCGCAAGCACGTCGTGCTGGAGCTGGGCGGGAACGCGGCGGCCGTCGTCTGTCCGGATTGGACGGACCTGGACTGGGCGGCGCAACGCATCGCGACCTTCGCCATGTACCAGGGTGGCCAGTCGTGCATCTCGGTGCAGCGCGTGTACCTGCACGACGACGTGTACGACGAGGTGGCGGAGGCGGTCGTGGCCCACGTCCGCAAGCTGGGGACCGGCGCGCCCGCGGACGCGTCGACCGACGTGGGGCCGTTGATCAACGAGGCAGCCGCGCGGCGCGTGGAAACGTGGGTGGACGAGGCGGTCGCCGCCGGGGCCACGGTCCTGACCGGCGGTGCTCGTGATGGCGCGGTCTACGCGCCGACCGTGCTGGCGGACGTTCCCGACGACTGCAAGGTGGTGGACGAGGAGGTCTTCGGCCCGGTGGTGGTGCTGTCGCGGGTGGCGTCGACGGAGGAAGCCTTCACCAGGGTCAACGACTCCCGCTTCGGCCTCCAGGCGGGTTTGTTCACCAACGACATCCGCCTGGCGTTCAAGGCGTCCAAGCGCCTGGCGGTGGGCGGCGTGATCGTGGGCGACGTCCCGAGCTTCCGCGCGGACCAGATGCCGTACGGCGGCGTGAAGGAATCCGGCACCGGCCGTGAGGGCCTGCGTTCGGCGATGGAGGACCTGACCGAGGAACACGTCCTCGTCCTCACCGGCCTCGACCTGTAGGTGTGCCGGCCTGGCGCGCCTTGCCAAGGCGCGCCAGTCGCCACCCGTGAGTGTGCTCCACCGGTCGAATCCGGAGACCGAGGCTCGTAATCGACGGGCCGGCCCGAAAGTCCCCGACAGGCAGGTCGGGACACCTCTACCGGGTTCTGCCCGGTATCGAAACCTTCTCCATGAGACGTATTC
>CBHFOL010000485.1:0-4977 GCA_965995405.1 uncultured Saccharothrix sp. | reverse complement strand
TATGACGTTCACCGCGTGCCCCAACGCATCGTGCAGTTCCCGGGCGAGCCGGGCCCGTTCCTCGACCAGCAACCGCGCCTCCGCCGCCTCGGCGTAACGCCGACGTGCCCGCGTCGCCTCACCCGCGACCATCGAGATCAGGAAGCTCATCGCGATGCTGAAAACCTCCTGCATGGTGACGCCGCCGGCGTCGAACAGCGCGTAGCCGCCCAACGCCACGATCGTCAGCGCCGCGCCCACGACCCGCATCGCCAACCCGTACGTGGCGAAGACGGTGAACACCGAGATCCACGCCGGCCACTGCACAACAGTGGGCGGATACCCGGCCGCCGCGTTGACGATCACCACGAGGCCGGTCGCGGCCACCACCGTCACCGGCGCGGTAGTGCGCCACAGCAGGGACAACGCCGACAGCACCGCGAGTCCGAGACCGAGGGCGTCCGTCGACCGGTAAGGCGGCTCGGACTCGGCCAACAGCGCGGCGAACACCGACGCGACCACGAGCGCGGCGGCCAGTCGCACATCGGACCGGATGGGCATGGCCTATCGTCCCCCGCCGCACCCACCACCGGTCAACGGTATGAAGTGGACGAACATATCCCTCTCAAGAGTGAGATACGTCCACTGTCACGAGTGGAGACCCGGACCGGCCGCCGTCTCTAGCGTTTCACCTCGTTCCCCCGAGGAAGGACGCACAAGTGGCGACCGGAAACAAAGTCGGCTACTGGTGGCTGGCCCTGACCGCATTGGCAATCGCCGTATACGCGCCCCTGCCGTACCTGACGACCCCGCTGAAAGAACTGGGCGACGCGGGTCTGGCCGCACATTACGCGGCACAACCGCCCTGGATCCAGACCGTCCTCTACATACACATGATCGGCAGCGCCCTCGCCCTGCTGCTCTGCCCGATCCAGCTGTCGCGGAAAATCAGGTCGAAAAACCCGGCCCTGCACCGAAACGTCGGCAGACTGACCATCGCCGCGATGATCACGGGCGGGGGAGCGGGCGCGGTCCTGGCCCCGGTGAGCATCGCGGGTCCGCTGGGCACAGCGGGTTTCGGAACCCTCGCGATCCTTTCCGTGACGTTCCCGCTGCTGGGCCTGCGGGCGATCAAACGCAAAGACGTGGCGACCCATCGGCGCTGGATGACCAGAGCATTCGCCATGTTCTACGCCGGCGTGACCCTGCGGCTGGGCCTGATCACGCTGATCGTCGCGCTGGACGATTTCGGAACCGCCTACGCCATCATGACATTCGGCTCCTGGGTGCCCAACCTCATCGTGGTGGAATGGCTGTTGCGCCGCTCCGCCAGGCAGCAGGCGGGAGTCTCGTAATCAGTGCGCGTCGGGTTCGGTGGACCGCCGGCTGTCCAGGTCGGCGGCTTCCCGCGGGGTCGGGGCGGTGCCGCCGAGGTGGGCGGGCTGCCACCACTGGCCGGTGCCGGGCTCGGGGTAGCGCGCCTGGGCGTCGTCCAGGAGTTCCTGCATCCGGGTCCGGAGTGCCTGGTCCGTGGTGGGTTCGATCGGGTCGCCGATGGCGATCGTGACCGGCACGTGCCGTTGGGTCAGGTTCTTCGGTCGGCCCTTGGTCCAGAGCCGCTGGGTGCCCCACACCGCCGTCGGGATGAGCGGCACCCCGGCTTCGGCGGCCAGTCGGACCGCGCCGCTCTTCACCTCCTTGACGGTGAACGAACGGCTGATCGTGGCCTCCGGGAAGATCCCGACGACCTCGCCCGCCCGCAGTGCCGTCAGGGCCTGTCGGTAGGACTCCTGCCCGGCGGCCCGGTCGACCGGGATGTGGTGCATCCCACGCATGAGCGGACCGGAGATCCGGTTCTTGAAGACCTCGTGCTTGGCCATGAAACGCACCAGGCGACCGGACGGCTGCGCTCCGTAGCCGGCGAAGATGAAGTCGAGGTAGCTGACGTGGTTGCTCGCCAGCACTGCCCCGCCGGTGGTCGGCACGTGGCGTGCGCCGTCCACGGTGATGCGGAGGTCGAGCACGCGGAACAAGGCCTTGGCCGCGGCGATCACCGGCGGGTACACGCGATCTGGCATACCTGAACGGTACGCTACTGGTGGGTAACCGTGCCTTCGTGCTCACGGACGACACGCGGCACGCCGGCCAGGTCCTCGTCGTTGCAGAGCAGCTTCAGGTTGTAGTACGGCGAACCCTTGGTGTCGTCGTAGTCGAGGTGCACGGCGATCACGTCGACCGGTTCGCCCAGCCAGTCCTGGGTCTGCCGGAGCCACGACGCGGCCCGTTCGAGGGCACTCGGCAGGTCGTCGTCCCGGAACTCGACCGGCCGATAGGGGACTTCCTGCACCTGATCCCGCTGGTTGGCAGGCATCGGCAGGTCTACTGCCACCCCGCTGTCGTTGAGTTCGAGTTGGATCGTTTCCTCACTCACCTCTTGAGGGTCCACCACCCCAGGTCGCGCGGCAAGAGATGCCGGCGACCGGTTAGGGCGTCTTGACGACGACCGTGTCGTCCGGTCCGACCAGCGCGCCGTCACTCGACCGGATCTCCAGTGGGGCCAACCGTTCGCCATTGGTGCGGTCGAGGAGTTCCGAATGCGGTTCGCCCGGCGCGAACGAGTGCCGTTCACCCCACTGGCGCAGCGCGACGATCACCGGGAACAGGTCCCGGCCCTTGTCGGTCAACACGTATTCCCGGTACGGGCTGCCGTCCGACGCGGGCACGGCCTCCAGCACGCCGTCCGCGACCAACGCGCGCAGCCGTGCGCTGAGCATGTTCTTCGCCACTCCCAGCCCGCGCTGGAACTCGTTGAACCGCCGCACGCCGTCGAACGCGTCCCGCACGATCAGCAGCGACCACCAGTCGCCGATGGCGTCGAGCGAGCGCGCCACGGGGCACGCCGCCTGGTCGAGACTCGTCCGCCGCACCATGGTTGCATCTTACAACTGCCGCCGACTACCGTCCGAGTGGTTGCAACATGAAACCACTCTGGAGGCAGGTGTGCTCACGAACCGGCAGGCGCTGCTGTTCGCCGGCACGGCGGGACTCGCCGTCGCCGACATGTACTTCGCCCAGCCGCTGCTGGTCACCCTCGCCCACGACTTCGGCCTCACGCCCGCGACCACCGGCCTGGTCGTCACCCTCACCCAGGTCGGCTGCGCCCTGGGCCTGCTCCTAGTGGTCCCGCTCGGCGACCTGCTGAACCGCCGCCGGCTGGTCCTCGCCCAGACGCTGCTGATGGCGCTCGCGCTGGTCGTCGTCGGCACGGCCCACCACCCCGCGGTGCTGCTGACCGGCCTGGCGGCGGTCGGGACGCTGTCCGTGGTGGCCCAGGTCCTGGTGGCGTTCGCCGCGACGCTCGCCGGACCCGGACGACGGGGCCGGGTCGTCGGCCTGGTCACCAGCGGCGGGGTCGTCGGGATCCTGTTGGCGCGCACGGTGTCCGGCGCACTCGCCGACCTCGCCGGCTGGCGCGCGGTCTACCTGTGCTCGGCCGCCGCCACCGTGCTGCTCGCCCTGGCACTGCGCCGAGTGCTGCCGGCCGAACCCGTCCGCACCGGCAGGCGCTACCTCGAACTGTTGCGGAACACCGGAGCGCTGTTCGTCCGCGAACCCGTGTTCCGCACTCGCGCCCTGCTGACGATGCTGCTGTTCGCCTCGTTCAGCATCCTGTGGAGCGGTGTGGCGCTGCCGTTGAGCGCGCCGCCGTGGTCCCTGTCGCACACCGCGATCGGCGCGTTCGGTCTGGTAGCCGCCGCCGGGGCGCTCGCCGCGAGCGGAGCCGGCCGGCTCGCCGACCGCGGACTCGGGCAGCGGGTCACCGGAATCGCGCTCGTCCTGCTCACCGTGTCGTGGCTGCCGCTGGCGTTCACCCGGGAATCCCTGTGGGCGCTGGCGCTCGGCGCGCTGCTGCTCGACCTGGCCGTGCAGGCGGTGCACGTCACCAGCCAGAGCATGGTCTACGCGGTCCGCCCGGACGCCGGCAGCAGCCTGATCGGCGCGTACATGGTCTGCTACTCGATCGGCAGCGGCCTGGGCGCGCTAGCCACGACGGCCGTCCACGAGGCGGCGGGCTGGATCGGGGTGTCCGTGCTCGGCGTCGTGGTCAGCGCCGCGGCGCTGGTGTTCTGGGTCACGATGGGACGACCCGAAAACTCCCTCGCGTTCACCGGCCCTCGCGAGTGACGATTTCGGACATGTATGACACCCGTTTCGCCGGCCAGGACGACTTGGACGCCGTCCTGGCGCTGCTCGTCCGGCTCCAAGCCGACTCCGCGCACCACATCGGCTACCTCGGTGAGACGCTCGGCGAGCTCACCGCGGAGCTCACCGAATTCGAACCCGACTGGCCGTCGTGCACGGTCGTCGCCACCGACGACTCCGGACGGCTGTGCGGAGTGCTCAGCGTGGAGGTGGACACCGACCTGAACCGGGTCTTCCTGCACGGCCCGTTCGTGGACGTGCCGGTCAACCACCCGGCGGGCAGCCGCATCTGGGACCAGACCGCCGACGCCCTGTACGCCACGGCCGAGCCGCTGCTGCGAGGTATCGCCGACCGCGAGGTCTACGGCCACACCGAGCACCGCCGGCTGGCCGCGTTCGCCCAGCGGCACGGCTTCACGGCCGGCCGCGCCAGCGGTATCTACGTGATCGACGGCGACGGCCTGCGCGGCCTGCTGCTGCGCGACGCGGGCTGCCCACGCACCGGCCCGGCTCGGGAGATGCGCGTGCTGCCGACCGACGCGGCCGTCCACGAGGCGGTGGCCGTGCTGCATGAACGCTGCTTCCCGAAGACGTACCTGTCCGGTCGAAAGCTGGTGGACGGCAGCCGTGAGCACACCGTCGTCGTGGCGATGGACGGCGAACGCGTCCTCGGCTACGCGGCGGGCAAGGCCGAGCCGGGGGAGTACTACATCGATTTCGTGGCCGTCGAGCCCGACGTGCGCGGCGCCGGGGTGGGCGCCGCGCTGATCACCGAACTGGTCTGGAAGCTCGCCG
>CBHFOL010000484.1:0-4985 GCA_965995405.1 uncultured Saccharothrix sp. | reverse complement strand
GCAGCACAGCTACCTCGTCCCGGAGATGCGCGCGGGCACGCCGGTCGTGTTCCTGGACCGCCCGGCGGGCGACGTGGTCGCGGACACCGTGCTGGTGGACAACGTCGGCGGCACCACGGAAGCCGTGCTGCACCTGGCTTCGTTCGGGCACCGGCGGATCGCGTTCCTCGGTGACGCGCCGGACATCTTCACCGCCAACGAACGGCTGCGCGGCTACCGCGAAGGCTGTGTGCGGGCCGGCATCGGCTTCCACGAGTCGCTGGTGGTGATGGGCCCGCACGACCCGGATTCGGTGCGGAAGGCGTTGCACCACCTGCGGAACGCGGCCGACCCGGCGACGGCCGTGGTGACCGGCAACAACCGGATCACCGTGCACGCGCTGCGCGCGCTGGCCGGCTCCGAGTCGAGACCGGCGCTGCTCGGCTTCGACGATTTCGAACTGGCGGACCTGCTCTCGCCGCCGGTCAGCGTGATCGCGCACGACGCGAGCGCGCTCGGAAAGGCGGCGGCGGACCTGCTCTACGCCCGGCTGGACGGCGACACGTCGCCGCCGCGGCGCGTGGTGCTGCCGGTTCGGTTGGTGGCCCGTGGATCAGGGGAGGTTCCGGCGTGAGCAACGTGCCGATCGCGCTTGCGGCCAACCAGCCCAGGCAGTTCTACCGGGGCGGTGCGTCGATCGCGGCGCTGCGCGGCGATCCCGGCGCGGACGGCGGGCCGGAGGACTGGGTGGCGTCGACCACCACGCTGTTCGGCCGGGACGAGGCGGGCCTGTCCAGGCTGCCGGACGGCCGGTGGCTGCGGGACGCGGTGCGCGCGGATCCGGTGTCCTGGCTGGGCGCCGAGCACGTCGCCGAGTTCGGCGCGGACACCGCGCTGCTGGTGAAGCTGCTCGACGCCGGGCAGCGGCTGCCGGTGCACTGCCACCCGTCGAACGCGTTCGCCACCGAGCACCTGGGCTGCCGGCACGGCAAGACCGAGGCGTGGATCGTCGTCGGCACGTCCGGCCCCGATCCCACCGTGTACATCGGCTTCCGGCGGGACGTGCCGGCGGACCGGGCGGCCGAGTGGGTGTCCACACAGGACTCCTCGGCCATGCTGGACGCGCTCAACCCGGTATCGGTCAAGCCAGGTGACACGGTGTTCGTGCCCGCCGGAGTGCCGCACGCCATCGGCGAGGGCGTGTTCATCGTCGAACTCCAGCAGCCCACGGATTTCTCGGTGACCTTGGAATGGCAGGGTTTTCTGGACGACCCGGACGCCTGGCACCTCGGGCTGGGCCAGGACACCGCGCTGGAATGCCTGGAACTGCGCGCCCAGCACGTCGAAGACCTGTTGATCCACACCGGCTCCCGGTCCGCGCCCTCGGTGAACCTGTTGCGCGCCAAGGCCGACCCGTTCTTCCGGGCCGACCGGCTGCACGTGTCCGGCACGCGGGCGCTCGTGCCGTCGTTCGCGGTGCTGGTCGTCCTGGAGGGCTCCGGCACGCTGGACTCCCTGCCACTGCACCGGGGAAGCACGGTGGTCGTGCCGCACGCGGCGGGCGAGGCCGTGCTGTCCGGCGACCTGGTCGCCGTCCGGTGCCGACCGCCACTGCCGTCGAGCCTCGGGAGCTGACATGACCGAGCCCCTGCTGGACGCCCGCGACCTGGTGAAGCACTACGGCAGCGTGGAGGCGCTGCGGGGAGCGTCGTTCACCGCGTACGCGGGCGAGGTGGTGTCGCTGATCGGCGACAACGGCGCGGGCAAGTCGACGCTGGTGAAGTGCCTGTCCGGGGCGGAACAGCCGGACTCGGGCACCATCGTGTTCGACGGCGGGGAGATCTCGCTGCCCTCGCCCACCGCCGCCCGCGCGCTCGGCATCGAGACCGTCTACCAGGACCTGGCCGTCGCGCCCGACCTGGACCCGGCGGCGAACCTGTTCCTGGGCCGGGAACTGCGCAAACCCGGGCTGCTCGGCCGACTCGGCGTGCTGGACAAGAAGGAGATGCGGCGGCGGGCGACGGCGTCGTTCGAGGACCTCGGGGTGTCGTTGCAGAGCGTGGACGTGCCGATCGGCTCGCTGTCCGGCGGGCAGCGGCAGAGCGTCGCGGTCGCCCGCAGTGTGGTGTGGGCCAGCAAGCTGGTGTTCATGGACGAGCCGACCGCCGCGCTCGGCGTGGTGCAGCGGGAACGCGTGCTGGACGTCATCCGGCGGGTCCGGGACCAGGGCATGGCGGTCGTGCTGATCAGCCACAACATGCCGGAGGTGCTGGCCGTGTCGGACCGGGTGGAGGTGCTGCGGCTGGGCCGCCGGGTGGCCCGGTTCACCGCCGCCGACACGACCGTGGAGGAGTTGGTCGGCGCGATGACCGGCGCCCTGTCCCAGGAGGACGCATGACGTTCACCCGACGGCTGTTCAGCGCCAACACCCTGTGGATCGGGCTGGTGCTCCTCGCGCTGATCGCGGTGTTCGGCGCGATCCGGCCCGATGCGGTCCTGACAACGTTTACCTTGCAGACGACGCTGGTCGAGACGTCCGTGCTGCTGGTGCTCGCGGTCGGCATGACGTACGTGATCATCACCTCCGGCATCGACCTGTCGGTCGGCTCGGTCCTGGTATTCTCCGGCGTCACGTCGGCCATGGCGATGAACGCCCTCAACGACGGCAACGCCACCGACGCGGGCTGGGGCACCGTCCTCTTCGGACTGGTCGTGGCCCTGGCGAGCGGCGCGGCGTGGGGCCTGCTCAACGGCCTGCTGGTGGCCAGGACCGGCATCCCTCCGCTGATCGTCACGCTCGGCTCGTTCGGCGCGGCCCTGGGCGCGGGACAGCTGATCTCCAACGGCTCCAACGTCAGCGGCATCCCGGACGTGCTCGGCGAAGCCCTCGGCACCGGCACCTGGTTCGGCGTGCCCAACCTGGCCCTGCTGGCAGCCGTCGTCACCGCGATCGGCGCGCTCGTGCTGGCCACCACGAGGTTCGGCCGCTACACCTACGCCATCGGCTCGAACGAGGAGGCCGCGCGGCGCGTCGGCATCGGCGTCACCGGCCACCTGGTCAAGGTCTACCTGCTGGCGGGCACCCTCGCCGGGCTCGCCGGGTTCATGGCCCTGGCGTACTTCCGGGTCGCGTCCATCACCGGGCACGACACGGACAACCTGAACGCCATCGCGGGCGTGGTGCTCGGCGGCACCAGCCTGTTCGGCGGCGCGGGTTCGGTCGTCGGCACGGTGCTGGGCGTGTTCATCCCCGCCGTGCTGCGCAAGGGTTTCGTGATCGTCGGCGTGAACGTGTACTGGCAGCCGATCGCGGTGGCCATCGTGCTGGTGGCGGCGGTGTGGTTCGACCAGTCACGACGAAGGGCGCGCAATCAACGTTAGGCGAAAGGTGCGGGAGACATGTCAACGAGGACAGTTGCCTTGCTCGGGGCGGGCCTGCTGCTGCTGACGGGGTGCGGCGGTGGGGGCAAGATCGGCGACACCGGGAGTTCCGGTGACAGCAAGAAGATGGTGCTGATCCCCGGGGTGGCGGCCGAGCCGTTCTACATCTCGATGGAGTGCGGTTTCCGCGAGGCGGCCGGCGCCAAGGGCTACCAGGTGGACGTGCAGGCGCCCGCGAAGTTCGAGCCCACCCTGCAAACGCCCATCGTGACCGGTGTGCTGGCGAACAAGCCGGGCGCGGTGCTGATCGCGCCGACCCACGACAAGGCGATGGCCGGTCCCATGAAGCAGCTCAAGGACGCCGGCATCAAGGTCGTGGAGGTCGACACGAAGCTGGCGGACACGTCGGTCGCGGTGTCCACTGTCTCGTCCGACAACGCGCAGGGCGGCCAACTCGCCGCGCGGACCCTGGCGAAGCTGGTCGACGGGAAGTCCGGTTCGGTGCTGGTGCTCAACACCAAGGCGGGAACGTCCACAACGGACGCCCGCGCCAAGGGTTTCGAGGACGAGATCAAGAAGTTCCCGAACCTGAAGTACGTCGGCCAGCAGTACACGGACAACGAGCCGGGCGAGGCGGCGTCCAAGGTGACCGCGACGCTGGCCGCGAACCCCGACCTGATCGGCGTGTTCGCCACCAACCTCAACACCGGCGAGGGCGCGGCGACCGGTCTGCGCAACGCGGGCAAGACCGGCGCGGTGAACCTGGTCGGCTTCGACGCCAGCCCCAAGCAGGTGGACGACCTGCGGGCGGGCGCGGTGCAGGCGCTGATCGCCCAGGACCCCGCCGCCATCGGGCGGACCGGGGTGGAGCAGGCGATCGCCGCGATCGAGGGCGGCACCGTGAAGCGCGACATCGAGACCGACCTGGTCGCGCTGACCAAGGCCGACATGGACGCCAACCAGAAATACTTCTACAAGCAGAAGTGCTGACGCCTCGAACGCTGACGCGGCTCAGGCAGTAACACTTTCTTGAAAACCAACGCAGAACGCCTGGGCCGCTGACGCGGCTCAGGCGTCCAGATATTTGTTCGCCAGCTCGGAATATTCCTTCTCCAGGTCGTCCGCCAGGTAGGCGACGTACGCCCACGGCACGTCGTGCACGTGGTCGCGCATCCCGATCAGGTGCCGCCGCGCGCGCGGCGCGTCGTCGGCCAGCGCGAACGCCGCGGCGAACAGGTTGTGCGCCTGCAACGCCCTGGGGTGCGCGTGCGCCCGGGACGCGTCCCACTTGTCCGCCGCCGTCGCGACCTCCTCGCGCACCCGGCTGAAGTAGCGCAGCTTCAACGTGGCGATCTTCAACGCGCTGCGCGCCTGCACGGCGTCCTCGAACTGCTCCAGGAAGATCTCGAAGTGCGCCAGCGGCAGCATCGCCACCACCGGGTCGCCCGGCTCGGACGCGTCCACGCTGCCGTGCGCGAACGCCATCATCTCCTCCGCCGAGCCGCCCCACTTGGTGGCGAGGATCTGGAGCCTGGTCCAGTGCGCCGGGTACAGCGACGGGCAGCGGGCCACGATCTCCCGCCACACCTCGTCGACGCGCCGCGCGAGGTCGGCGAGCGTCCCGG
>CBHFOL010000483.1:0-5082 GCA_965995405.1 uncultured Saccharothrix sp. | reverse complement strand
CACGAGGAAGATCAGGGCGATACCCCGGCCGGTGCCGGTGCCGATGAGCGTGCCGAGTGACGAGGCCAGTGCGCCGTCGGACGCCATCAGCGGCTCGGCCACCCCGTCCGACAGCGGGCCGATCAGCAGGAACGCGACGGGCATCGCGGCCGTGCTCAGCATCCGCACCACGGCCAGCACCCGACCCAGCACCGCCGGGTCGACCTTGGTCTGCAACAACGTCACACAGCAGGTGTTCATCAGCGGCAACGTGAACAGGAACGCCGGCGCGGCCACACCGATCAGCCACGGCGAAGGCGCGAGACTGTGCAGGACGAGGAACACCCCACCCAACGCCAACCCGAGGTAGATGCCGAGCACCCGCCGCTTCGGCCCGCCCCACGCACCCATCACCAGACCACCGACGAACAGACCACTGCCACCCGCCGCCATCAGCACACCCAGCGTCGCCGGACTGGAGAACGACAGGATCAACGGCTGCACCAACCCGCCCGCGATCGCGAACAGGAAGTTCCACACCCCGAACACCGCGCACAACGCAAACAGCCCCGGCGCGCCACGAAGCCACCGCAGGCCCGCGCCGAACCCGTCCCGGCCGCCGCTCTCACCCCCACCCGTGACGACGGGCAGCCGGGCGAACACCAGCGCCGACACCGCGAACGCCATCGACACCAGGTCGATGACCAACACCCCGCGCAACCCCACCAGCCCCAGCAACGCACCCGCGACCAGCGGCGCGGCGATCTGCACGCCCTGGGTGAGCTGCATCAACCCGTTGACCCGGCCCAGGTGTTTCGGTGGCACGAGCGCGGGCACCAGCGCCTGGTACGCGATGAGGTGGAACAGGTTCAGCGTCGTGGTCAGCGCCGAGGCCACGTACACCTGCCACACCGCCAACGCGTCCGCGCTCACCGCGACGAACAGCAGGGCCGTCACGACACCCGCGCCGCTGTCCGCGAACAGCATGATCTTCTTGCGGTCGTACCGGTCCGCCAACGCGCCCGCGTACGGGGCGAGCAGGATCCCCGGCACCACCGCGCAGAACTGGATCAGCACGAACTGGGTCACCGAACCCGTGCCCAGGTACACCCAGACGCCGAGCACGAACGCGGTCAGCGCCGACCCGATCACCGACACCAGCTGACCGGCCCAGACCATGGCGAACCGCTTCACGTCGCCTCCCCGAGCATCGCCTCGACCTCCTCGGCGGACATCCCCGCCAGTTGCACGCGCAGTTCCGCGACCGCCGCGACCCGACCGGGTTCGCCCAGCGCCACGAGCGCCTTGGCCATCCCGGCGACGGTCGGCGCGGCGAACATGCGGCCGATCGGCACCGTCACCGAGAACGCGCCGTGCACCCGCGCCAACGCCTTGGCCGCCAACAGCGAATGACCGCCGAGCGCGAAGAAGTCGTCGTGCACCCCGATGTCCGACAGGCCCAGCACCTCCCGCCAGATGCCCGCCAGCACCTCCTCCACCGCGTCCCGTGGCGCGACCCGTTCGCCGACCGGCGTCCAGGACGGCTCGGGCAGCGCGTTGCGATCGGTCTTCCCGTTGGGTGTCAACGGGAACGCGTCCAGCAGCACGGCCGTCGCGGGCAGCATGTAGTCGGGCAACCGTTCGGCGAGGCCGGCCCGCAGCCGTGGCCACAGGTCGTCACTCCGCTGCTCCGGCACCAGATACGCCACCAGCCGGGCGTCACGCGGGACCACAACGGCCTCGCGCACCTCGTCGGAAGCCGACAGGGCCGCCTCGATCTCGCCGAGTTCGATCCGGAAGCCGCGCAGCTTCACCTGGTGGTCCGCCCGGCCCAGGAACTCCAGCGTCCCGTCCGTGCGATGGCGCACCAGGTCGCCGGTGGCGTACAACCTGCCCTCGGCGAACGGGTCGGGCACGAACCGGCTGGCGGTCAGCCCCGGCCGGTTGTGGTAGCCGCGTGCGACGCCGCGCCCGCCGATGTGCAGCTCGCCCACCACACCGGGCGGCACCGGTTCCAGCCCGCCGTCCAGCACGTAAAGCCGGGTGTTGCCGATCGGCGGGCCGATCACGACGGGTGCGGGCGACGGGTCGACCAGGCCGGCCGCCGACCACACGGTGGTCTCGGTCGGCCCGTACACGTTCCACAGCAGCGATTCGTCGGTCAGCAGGTCGTCGGCGAGGTCACGGGGCAGCGCTTCGCCGCCACAGATTCGGGTCGTCACGTTCGCCGGGACGCCGCCCGCCGCGTGCAGGAGCCGCCAAGTCGCCGGAGTGGCCTGGAGCGCCGTGACTTCGCGGCCGGCCAGGAGCTCGCGGAGAGCCGCGCCGTCGGCCGCCGTTTCTCCCGGCACGACGAGGACTTCCGCGCCGACAGTGAGCGGAAGCAGGAGTTCCAGCACCGAGATGTCGAACGACAGCGTCGTCACCGCGGCCAGCCGGTCCTCCGGCGTCAGGGAGAACAACTGCTGGAACGACACCAGCAGGTTCACCACCGCCCGGTGCGGGACCTCCACACCCTTGGGCGTGCCGGTCGAGCCGGACGTGTAGATCACGTACGCCAAATCCTCCCCACCGACCGGGCAAGGCCGGGGCGTGCCAGGTCCCACATCGCTCAGTGACAGCACCGGCCCGTCGAACGCCAAGGGCTCCAGCTCGGGATCGGTGACCAGCACGGCCGCGCCGGAATCGCGGAGCATCAACGTCAACCGGTCAGGAGGCCAGCCGGGGTCGAGCGGAACGTAGGCGGCCCCGGCCTTCCACACTCCGAGCACGGCCGCCAGGAGTTCCGGGGTGCGCGGCAGGTGCAGCCCGACCAACGCACCACGGTCCACCCCACGAGCCTGCAACAACGCGGCGACGCGGTCCGAGAGGTCGGCCAGTTCGCGGTAGGTCAGTGTGCTGTCTGACGCGCCGGACACCGCTGTGGCATCGGGATCATCCGCGATCAGGCCCAGCGCGGTGGTGGCGTCCGGCAGCGGGAGATCGGTGTTGTTGAAGCCCTCCAACACTTCCCAGCGGCGGACGCCGGTCAGCGCGTCCAGCTCGGAGATCCGCCGCTCCGGGTGCTCGGCCGCCGCCGCGAGCAGGGCGATCAGCCGGTCGGTGAACTCGGCGATGGTGGCCTCGTCGAACAGGTCGGTGCTGTACTCGACGCCCAGCCCGAGCCCGTCCGCCCGGTGCTCCACGGCGAGCGTGATGTCGAACTTGGACACGCCGGGGTCGGGAACCACGGAGGAGACCCCGAGCCCGGGCAGTCCGATGTCCAACGGCGGGGTGTTCTGGAGGATCAGCTGGGCCTGGAACAGCGGTGCGTGACCGAGACTCCGTTGCGGGCTCAGGTGTTCCACCAGCCGCTCGAACGGCAGGTCGGCGTGCGCCAACCCGTTCAGGGTGACGTCCCGGGCCCGGCCGAGCAACTCGGCGAACGTCGGATCGCCGCCCACGTGCGTGCGCAGGGCCAGCGTGTTCACGAAGAACCCGATCAGCCCCTCCAGGTCCGCGTGCGACCGGCCCGCCACCGGAGCGCCCACCACCACGTCGTCCTGACCCGCCAACCGGCCCAGCCGGGCCGTGAAACCGGCCAGCAGCACCATGAACAGGGTCGCGCCGTGCGCCCGTGCCAGATCCTCCAACGCGGCCAGCGCGGGACCCGTGATGTCGCCGTACCGCAACGCACCCCGGTACGTGGCCACCGCCGGTCGTGGCCGGTCGGTCGGCAGGCTCAACAGCTCCGGCGCGCCCGCCAGGTGCCGCGACCAGTACTCCAGGTGGGCCGCGGCGACCTCGTCACCCATCCGATCTCGTTGCCACACCGCGAAATCCGGGTACTGGATCCGCAGCTCGGGCAGGACCGGGGCGCGACCCTCCAGCGCCGCCGCGTAACCCTCGCCGAGTTCGGCCAGCAGCACGGACAGCGACCACGCGTCGGACGTGATGTGGTGCAGGTTGAGCACCAGCACGTGGTCGTCGTCGGCGAACCGGCCCAGGCTCGCCGCGAACAGCGGACCGTGGTGCAGGTCGAAGCCGATCGCGCCGCGCTCGTCGGCGAACTCCTGCGCCACCGCGTCCCGGTCGCCCGCGAGTTCGTGCTCGGTCAGCGTCGCGGTTCCGGTGGGGGACACCAGCTGCACGGGCTCGCCGCCGGAGTCGGGGAACGTGGTCCGCAGCGCGGCGTGGCGGGCCACCACACTGTCCAGCGCGCGCCGCAACGCGTCCCGGTCGAGCGTCCCGCGCAGGCGCAGCGCGATCGGGATGTTGTAGACCGCGCCGCCGGAGGAGAACTTGTCCAGGAACCACAGTCGTTGCTGGCCGAACGAGAGCGGGTAGGCGGCCGGTTTCGCCGCGCGGTCGCGCAGCCTGCGTGCCAGCAGTTCCCGCTTGCGTGCGGCGGACCCGGCGTCGGTCATGGTCAGCTCCCGGACGTGGCGAGTCGGTCGGCGGCGGCCCGGACGTCACCGCGCAGGTGCGTCGGCACACGATCGCCGAACAGCCGCAGGTACGCGGCGAGGGTGGTGTCGTCGTCCCGCAGGAACGGGAAGTCGGTGGGCACCATGTGCCGGATGGCCAGCATCGGCACCGGGCTGTTCAGCGGCCGGAACCCCGGGTTCCACAGGCCCGCCTTGTCCGGTGGGCCGGGGTGGAACTCGCCGACCATCAGGCCGTTCCCGGTGTACTCGGGTTTGAGCAGCTCCTGGGTGCGGTCCACGACTGCCCACTCGTCGGGGCGGACGAGGTCCGGGAACAGCACCATGATCGTCTTGAACTGGGCGGCCGGTCCGGTGCGCGGCTCCAGTTCCCGGAACCAGTCCCGGTAGTGCAGCAGCAGGTCCGCCAGCTCGGCCGGTTCGGTGGGCTTGCCAGGGTGCACGGACAGGTAGAACAGCCCCTTCTGCCGAGAGGTGTCGGTGAAGGGGCACACGTCGCCGCGCCGGCCCAGTTCGGGGTGCGGTGCGCAGAGGTACTCGCCTGCCCAGTCGAACACGGTGCGCAGCGGCAGTTCGTGCGCCGCGACCGCGTCCGGGAGCCGTTCGGCGGCGAAATCCGCCGGTTCGACCAGGGGGTGGGCGGGCCTCGAGTCCGTCGCCGACTCCAGGGCCAGAGCCA
>CBHFOL010000482.1:0-5126 GCA_965995405.1 uncultured Saccharothrix sp. | reverse complement strand
CGTGTACGGCATCGCGGCGCATAAAGTCGCCGACGCCCACCGCTACGGCGCGCGCAACCGGGTGGACCCGGTGGCCGAGGTGCCGGACGGCCCGGTCGCCGAGGCCGGTCCCGAGACGCTGGTGCTGCGCGGCGAACTGTCCGAGGAGATGTCCCGCCTGCTCGACGTCCTGCCGCCCAAACAGCGGGAGATCCTGCTGCTGCGGGTCGTCGTGGGATTGTCGGCCGAGGAGACCGCCGAGGCCGTCGAGTCCACGCCCGGCGCGGTGCGCGTCGCCCAGCACCGTGCCCTGACCAAGCTGCGGAAGGTGCTCGCGGAACAACTCGTCACGCACTGACCGGTAGCGCACTCTCATGGCCAGACCACCGACCCTCCACCAAGTCTCCAAGCAGCCGATGTCAGGACATGGTCGGTTCTGGTCGGGTGGTGACTACCGCGCGAGACCACCGACCTCGACAGCTGCCACGTCGGCGTGACCGTGGTGATGGGCCTGGCCTTCGGAAAGGTCTCCTTGGTCCCCTGGACGTGGTAGGCGTGTCCCTCGGGAGAGGTAGTACCGCCTCAACCGGCAGGTTGACGCGCGCGCGAATGGCCCCTTGCCAGCATGAGCCGGACATCGGCAACCGAGGGGACGTTCCGACAATGTCGACACCGCACAAACGCGTTGTGGCGCTGGCCGCAGGCCTCGCCGCGACGACCGGGCTGCTCGTGGCACCCGCCGCGACGGCGGCCCCCGCCACGTCCGGGATCAGGATCACCACGCCCGCGCTCAGCGGGCGCCACCCGGTCGGCACCACCGACCTGCACCTGGTGGACGACGCCCGCCAGGACCCGTGGCACCCGGCCGGGAAGCGCGAGCTGATGGTCACCGTCACCTACCCGGCCAAGCGCGACGGGCAGCGCACCGGCTGGATGACGCCCGGCGTGGCACCCAGCCTCGACGCGCTGGCGTCCGGCCCGGACCTGCTCGACCTGCCGACCGGCACCGTCGACTGGGCCGGTTCCCGGCGCCAGGCGCGCACCGGGGCCGCCGCCGACCGCTCGCAGGACTGGCCCGTGGTGGTGTTCTCGCACGGCTACGGCGGTGCCCGGGAGCTCAACGCGGCGCTGACCGACGACCTGTCCAGCCGGGGCTACGTCGTGGCGTCGATCTCGCACACCGGAGAGGCGGCGGCGGTGGAGTTCCCGGACGGCCGGGTCGTGCCCAGCGCGGTCGACCAGCAGCACGACCCGCGCGGGAAGCTCGCGCTCGACACCCGGGTCGCCGACAGCCGGTTCGTGCTCGACCAGCTCACCAGGCTGGAGCGGGGCGACAACCCGGACGCCGAACGCGACCCGCTGCCGCGCGGCCTGGCCGGCTCGCTGGACCTGTCGAAGGTCGGCATCTACGGCCACTCCTACGGCGGGTTCAGCGCCGCCGAGACGATGTACCACGACCGCCGGTTCGACGCGGGCATCAACATCGACGGCTCGATGGCCTGGGACGTCGACGGGTACGGCGAGGCCGTCAAGCACGGCCTGGACCGACCGTTCATGCTGGTCGGCGGCGATCTCGTGGACCCGGGCACGGGCGAGGTCTTCGAACACTCGCACCTCGACACCAGGCTGGACCCGACCTGGGGCGCGTTCTGGTCCAACCAGCGGGGCTGGAAGCGCGACCTGCACTTCGACAAGAGCACCCACTACAGCTTCACCGACCTCCAGATCGCCGCGCCGCAGCTCACGTCCGTGCTCAAGCCCGGCAAGAAGGAGGAACTGGTCGGCGCGATCGACGCGAACCGCTCGCTGGCCGCGCAGCACGACTACTTCGCCGGATTCTTCGACCACCACCTCAAGCACCACGACGGGCACCTGTTCGGCCCGGCCGGCCCGGCGTGCCACCCGGACACCAGGTTCATCGTCTGACCCACGAACATCCGCTTCCGCCGCTGACCGGGCGTTGGACGAACGTCGGCTACTGCCGATGCGGTTCCGGTTCGCCGTCGTTGATCAAGGTGGGTCGTGGACGGGATGGCCCAGGCGAGTCGCGGTTGGACGGGCTTTTGCGAACTGCCTCATCGGGTCGGCGCGACAGGCGGTGCCTCGGTCGCGCCCGACAGTCGGGTGACATCAGCACCGACCCGCGCCGAGGCGGAAGCACTGCTGAACGAAGCGCACCTTCTGGCACAGGCCCGGACCGCACGGGCCTGTGCCAGGCTGTCGCCCGGAACCCCGAGGCGTGCCGGAAGATTCTGGAATGGGCCGACGAGGCGGAGGCGGCGCCTTCGGCCGAGTTGCCGTACGTCACCGACGTGATCACCCCGCCCGCCATCGGGAATTCGCAGCAGGTCACCGTGCTGCACATCAGGGGCACGCTCGCCGACGGCACCCCGTATGCGAGCAGGTTCTCTGCGGTCCATGCGGAAAGCGGGGAGGTCCGCAGCCAGAACGCGGTCTACCGGTACTCCTCGCTCGCTTGGCCGTCCTCCCGCCCCACCGACACCTCGACCGGCTGACCGCTGCGCGGAAGATACCGAGCGTTCTTGATCGGCTCTGCGTCTGCTACCGGAACGGCCAACCGAGGACCGGCAGGCCGACGACGGCGTCGACGGCGAGGCCGCAGAAGACGAGCATCAGGTACAGGTTCGACATGTGGAAGAACTTCATCGTGTTCGTCGAGCCCCCGCGCCGCACCACCCCGTGCAGCCGGTGCGCGAACACGGCGAACCACACGCCCGACAGCGCCGCCACCGCCACGTAGATCCACGACGTCACCGGGGCCAGCGCCAGGGAGCACACCACCGTGATCCACGAGTAGATCACGATCTGCCGCGTCACCTGCTGCGCCGTCGCCACCACCGGCAGCATCGGCACACCGGCTCGGGCGTAGTCCTCCTTGAACTTCATCGCCAGCGCCCACGTGTGCGGCGGCGTCCAGAAGAAGATCACGCCGAACATCGCCAGCGCCGGCCATTCCACCGTGCCGGTCACCGCCGACCAGCCGATGATCACCGGCATACAGCCGGCCATGCCGCCCCAGATGATGTTCTGCGACGTCCGCCGCTTCAGCACCAGCGTGTAGACGAAGATGTAGAACAGGATCGTGGCCACCGCGAACACGGCCGAAATAAGGTTCGTCGTCAGCCACAGGAACAGGAACGACACCACGCCCAGCACCACGCCGAAGATCAGCGCGTTGCGCGGCGGAATCGCGTTCTGGGCCAACGGCCGCGCCCCGGTGCGCTTCATCACCGAGTCGATGTCCGCGTCCACGTAGCAGTTCAGCGCGTTCGCCGAACCCGCCGCGAGCGTCCCGCCGGCCAGGGTGCACGCGATCAGCCACAGCGGCGGGACACCGCGTGCGGCCAGCAGCATCGCCGGGATCGTGGTGACCAGCAGCAGCTCGATGACGCGGGGCTTGGTGAGCGCCACGTACGCGCCGACGACCTGTCGGGGCGACCGCGCCGGAAGCTCGCTGACGGCACTCATCGCACTCCTTGGTCAGGTCACGGGGATGCGCAGATCGTAACCGCGCGTGAAAAACACAGCCCGTTCGGGTACGCCTGAACGTGACCGATCCCCGGTTCTGAACGCCTTCACCGACCCACTCGTATCCCCTGTGCGTACACCCACAGAGTGTTCACGGTACGAGCGCCGGATGTCCCGACTAGGCTGGCCGGCGGACGAGGGAAAACCGCGGATCGGCCCAGACCGGATCGATTGAGAACCGACCTGTCGAACACCGCCGCCTACGTGAGACTGGAGCTGGAAGTCCGTGTCCGTCACCGATGACATCACCCGGCTGACCGAGGCCCATCTGCCCGACGACTGGTCGGAGCTCGACCGGCGCGCCGTCGACACGGCCCGGGTCCTGGCCGCCGACGCGGTGCAGAAGGTCGGCAACGGCCACCCCGGCACCGCGATGAGCCTGGCCCCGCTCGCCTACTCGCTGTTCCAGCGCGCCATGCGGCACGACCCGGCGGACGCCGACTGGCCGGGCCGTGACCGGTTCGTGCTCAGCGCCGGCCACTCCAGCCTGACCCTCTACGTCCAGCTGTTCCTGTCCGGCTACGGCCTGGAGCTGGACGACCTGAAGGCGCTGCGCACCTGGGGCTCGCTCACCCCCGGCCACCCCGAGCACGGGCACACCCGGGGCGTGGAGATCACCACCGGCCCGCTCGGCCAGGGCCTGGCCTCCGCGGTGGGCATGGCGATGGCCGCCCGCCGCGAGCGCGGCCTGTTCGACCCGGACGCCGCGCCCGGCGCGAGCCCGTTCGACCACCACGTCTTCGTGATCGCCTCCGACGGCGACATCGAGGAGGGCGTGACCTCCGAGGCGTCGTCCATCGCGGGCACCCAGCAGCTGGGCAACCTGACGGTGATCTACGACGACAACAAGATCTCGATCGAGGACGACACCACGATCGCGCTCTCCGAGGACACCGCCAAGCGCTACGAGTCCTACGGCTGGCACGTGCAGGTCGTGGAGGGCGGCGAGAACATCGCGGGCATCCTCGACGCGCTGGAGAAGGCCAAGGCGGAGACCGACCGCCCGTCGTTCATCCTGCTGCGCACGATCATCGGCTACCCCGCCCCGAACAAGCAGAACACCGGCGCGGCACACGGTGCGGCGCTCGGCGGCGACGAGGTCGCAGCGGTCAAGAAGATCCTCGGGTTCGACCCGGAGCAGTCCTTCGAGGTCGCCGACGAGGTGCTGGCGCACGCCCGCGAGGTCGTGAAGCGCGGCGAGGCCGCCAAGGCCGAGTGGCAGGTGACGTTCGACGCGTGGGCCGCCGCGAACCCGGAGCGCAAGGCGCTGTTCGACCGGCTCACCGCCCGTGAGCTGCCGGCGGGCTGGACGGACGCGCTGCCGTCGTGGGAGCCGGACGCGAAGGGCGTGCCGACCCGCAAGGCGTCCGGTGAGACGCTGACCGCGCTCGCGCCCGTGCTGCCCGAGCTGTGGGGCGGTTCGGCGGACCTCGCCGAGTCCAACCTGACCACGATGAAGGGCGAGTCCTCGTTCGGCCCGGAGTCGATCTCCACCGGCATGTGGAAGGCGAACCCGTACGGCCGGACGCTGCACTTCGGCATCCGCGAGCACGCCATGGGCTCGATCCTCAACGGCATCGCGCTGCACGGCCCGACCC
>CBHFOL010000481.1:0-5140 GCA_965995405.1 uncultured Saccharothrix sp. | reverse complement strand
TGGAGTCGGTGGTCGACCCGGACCGGGTCGCCATCGCGTACGCGCCACCGGACCGGGCGTGGGCGGACTGGGTGCGCGGCCAGCTCGAACGCGCCGGCGCGCAGGCCGTCCGGTACGCCGACGCCCGCGACGCCGACGGCGTGGTGGTGCTGGTCTCGCCGCACCAGTGCGACTTCCAGGTGCCCGACGGGCGCACCGTGCTGCGGCTGCTGCTCGCCGAGGACGTCCAGGACGAGGTCGGCCTGTCCGTCCACGCGCACCCGCCGGACACGTTGAGCGCCCGCCTGCTGGGCCACTTCGGGCTGATCGACCGCCCCGGCACCGCGCACGACGCGCCGATGCGCCTGCCCGGCTCGCACCCGGCGGTGTTCCGGCTGCCGCCCCGGCACCCCGCGTTCGTCGGCCGGGACGATGACGTAGAGACGTTGCGCGACGAGTTCGCCGACGCGGGAAATGAACGCGCCGTCGTCACCCTCAACGGTGAACCCGGCGTCGGCAAGAGCGAACTGGCCCTGGAGTACGCCTACCGGTTCTCGGCGGACTACGACGCGGTGTGGTGGCTGTCCGCGCAGGACCGCCAGTCGGTGCAGGTGGGCCTGGCGGAGCTGGCCCAGCGGCTGCGGCTGCCCGGCTCCACGGACTTCGGCTCGCTCTCCGCCCTCGACCGGCTCGCGACCGACCCGTCCTACGCCCGGTTCCTGCTGGTCTACGACAACGCCGACGACCTGGACGCGATCGCCGACCTGCTGCCGCCGGGCGCGACCGGCCACGTGCTGATCACCTCCAACGCCGCCGCCGCCCCGTCGGTGGAATTGGTGCCGATGATCGCGGCCGACAGCGTCGCGCTGCTGCTGGACCGGGTGCCCGGCCTCCGCGTCGAGGACGCCCGCCTGGTCGCCGCCGAGGTGCGGCACCTGCCGCTCGCGCTGGACCTGGCCGGGTCCTGGCTGGCGGAGGCGGTGCGGGCGGAACGCGCCGCGGGCGCGACCGACACGAACGCCGCCGGCTTTGCCGTGCGCACGTTCTTAGACCGGCTCGCCGAGTCCGGGCAGGACAGTGTCGCCCGGGTGGTCGACGTGGTGACGGGATCGTTGCGGGAGACCGGGATCGGCCGGGTCGCGGTGCTGCTGGCCCGGCTGTGCGCGTTCCTGTCGCCGCAGGGCGTGGAGCTCGGGTTGGTGCGCTCGCCCGCGTTCCTGGACCGTTTGGTCGCGGTCGGCGGCGTGGACGCCGCGCCGATCGAACTGGACGCCGGCGAGGTGGACCGCGTGCTGTGGACCGGCTCGCGGCACGGCCTGTTCCGGGTCGACTGGGGCGACCAGTACACGCTGCGGCTGCACCGGGTCGTGCAACGGGCGCTGCGGCACGGGATGGAGCCCGCCGAACGGGAAGCCCGCCAGTCCGACGTGCTGGCCGCGCTGGCCGGCTACGCGCCGAGCGAGGTCGAGGACAAGTCGCCCACCCGGGAGACCCGCTACCAGGAGCTCCAGAAGCACGTGTTCCCGTCCGGCTCGGTGCGCAGCGCCGACCCGAAGGTGCGCCGCTGGCTGGTCAACCAGGTGCGGTTCCTGTTCACCGACGGCGGCGCGGGCGTACGCCGGGCCGCCCTGGAACCGGGCCGCGCGCTGCTCGACTCGTGGACCACGAGGTTCGGCGCGGACGACCCGCTGCGCAACCGGCTGGCCGCCCAGTTGGCGAACGTGCACCGGGTGCTCGGCGAACCCGCCGAGGCGCTGCGGCTGGACGACCTGGCCCTGGCCCAACAGCGCCGCGCCCTGGACCTGACCCACCCGCAGCCGCTGATCACCGCCCGCGGCCGGGGCGGTGACCTGCGCGGCCTGGGCCTGTTCGCCGAGGCGCTGGTGGAGGACCAGGCCACCTGGGAGGGCCTGCGGTCGGTGCTCGGCGAGGACCACCCGGACACCCGGCGCGCCGCGAACAACCTGGCGCTGTCGATGTTCCTGTCCGGCGACCCGGCGGGCGCGCTGGCCCTGGAGGAGGACAACTTCGCGCGGCGCGGCCGGCTGTTCGGCGAACGCCACGAGTCGACCTGGGCCACCCTCGGCCAGATCGGCATCTACCGGCGGGAGCTGGGCCACTACCAGCAGGCACAGGAGGCGCTGCTGACGGCGTCGCAGAAGCTCCAGAGCCTGCGCCCGGAGCTGAACCTGCTCCAGGTCCGGGTGAACTGGAACTACGCCGTGACGCTGCGGCTCGCGGGCCGCACCCGGGCCGCGAAGGAACGCACCGGCCGGGCGCTGCGGGACTACCGCGAGGTGGTCGGCCCCGACCACCCGTACACGCTGGGCTGCGCGCTCAGCTTCGCCGCCGACCACCGCCGGGTGGGCGGCGACCCGGAACTGGCGGTGGAGCTGGCCCGTACCGCCCTGGACGGGTTCCGGGCGCTGGAAGGCGTCGGCGACCACCACCCGTTCCTGGCACTGTGCCGCCTGGGCGTGGGGTTGGCCCTGCGGGCGGCCGGCGACCACGCGGGCGCCGTCGCCAACGTGTCGTCGGCGGCGGAGAACCTGCGCGCCCGGCTCGGCGACACCCACCCGTGGACGCTGGCGGCGGCCGTCGACGAGGCACGGGTGCGCGCGGCGGCGGGCGACGCCGACCTGGCGGCGGAGCTGATCGCCGAGGCGCACGCGGACTGCGTCGAGTTCCTCGGACCGGACCACCCGCACACCGCCGCGGCGGCCCACAACCTGGGCGTCGCGGCGGACCCGGCCGACCAGGACTGGCGGGAGTGCGATGTCGACATCCCGCACACCTGAGCGCGCAGGAGGGAGCAGCGTGGAGCTGTACGAGGAGGAGGCCGAGCACCTCGGCCCCGAGTTCGACACCACCCGGCACGCGTGCCGGACCGCGGTCGTGAAGAGCCCGGCGCTGCACTACCTCGCGCACTACAGCAACGGCGTGTTCGACTTCGGCGTGGACGCGCTGGGCGACCCGCCGCCACCGCCGGACGCGCTGCCCGGCGGCACCCGGCGGGAGGAGTTGCGCAGGTTGGGCCGGCACCTGACGTTCCAGGCCACCGCGCTGGACCGGGCGTTGCAGGAGGTGCGCACCGGGCGGCTGATCCGGACCGTGCTGCACACCGAGGAGGGCGCGCTGTTCTGCGACTCCGTGGTACCCACCGAGCACGTGGTGGGCCTGGTCCTGGACCACGCCGGCGCGGGTCCGCTGTTCGGGCACCCGGCGGTGGACGAGGCGGACCGGACGGTCGCGGAGCTGGCCACCGGTCTGCGCGCCGAACTGCGCCTGGGTTCCCTCAACCCCGGCGGTTGGGAGACGTTCGGGTCGGCCGTGCCGACGACCGACAGCGGACGCGAGCCTTACGTGACGGTGGGGGAGGGCGCGCTGACGGAGTGCGTGGAGGCCGTAAGGGCGCGGGACCTGCACCTGGTGGCGCACGTGGCCGGCGGTGAGGTGCTGGCGATGGTCGACCACCTGGCGGACCCGTCGCTGGGGCTGTTCTTCAAGGAGATCACGGTCGACGCGCGGCGGCGGTTCTACCTCGGGTTCCTGCGGGAGCTGGGTGCGCTGGCGACCAGGCTGAACCGGGCCGTGCGGCCGGCCGTCGGCGGGCTGCTGGTGCGGGCGGTGCTGGACGTGGAGATGGGCGCGATCTACTACTACCGCATCGGTCCGGGTGAATATGTCGCCGGGGTGACCATTGATCAGTCACGCGTCGGAGAGGCGGATGATCGATTGTCCGCTTTGGCCGCACGGCTCACTCCATTCGGGCCTTGATTCGAGGGCATCGGTTACCTACCGTGGAATGGTGACGCCCGCTGTCCGCTCGGTCGCCCTCCTGGCCGCTCTCGGCGCGGGCTGGCTATTCGCGTCCCAGCTCGGGCTGCGGGATGTCGAACAATCCACGGTTTACGGTTTCTTCATCACCGCGCTGCTGGGGTTCGGCCTGTACGCGAGTACCAGTGGGATAGAGATCACGGAATTCCGTAAACAGTTCCGGACCGTAGTCGTCGCGGTCACGCTGGGTGTTTTGGCGAAGGTCGTGCTGATCTTCGGCGTGATGTTCCTGGTGTTCCGCGAGCCGTGGCACCTGATCATCGCGGTGGCCGTCGCCCAGATCGATCCGCTGTCGGTGGCGGCGGTGCGGGCCAAGTCCCGGATGTCGGAGTCGGCGAAGGCGCTGCTGTCGGCGTGGGCGTCGTTCGACGACCCGATCACCGTGCTGCTGACCGTGTACATCACGTCGTTCGCGCTCCAGGGCGGTGCGGTCGGCGGGTTCGGGGCGTTCTCGGTGAACTTCGCGCTGAACCTGGCCCTGGCCGGCGGTGCGTACCTGCTGTGGCGTCTCGTGCGGGGCCGGGTGGGCGGTGTTTCGCGTCGAACGGCGCGGATGCTGATCCGAACCGTGGCCGTGTTGGCCGTGTTGGCGATCGGTTTCGTGGCCGTGCAGTTCTCGCTACTGCTGGCGCTGGCCCTGATCGGCCTGTTCTTCCGCCCGGACCTGGGCCGGTGCGTGGACGGCCTGGCCGAGGTGGGCATGTTCGCGGCGACCGTGGCGGTGGGCCTGGTGCTGGCGGCCGAGTTCTCGTGGGCGCTGGCCGGCGTGGGCGCGCTGCTGGGCGCGGCGGCGTACCTGTCGCAGGGTGTCGTGGCGTGGGTGCTGACCCTGCCGAAACGCTGGCGCGGCGACCGGATGCGCCTGTGCCTGGGCCAGCAGAACGGCCTGACCGCGATCATCCTGGCGCTGCTGCTGGAGCCGAACTTCCCGGGCGCGATCGCCGTGGTCGCGCCGGCCGTGATCGTGGTGAACCTGCTGAACGCCATCGCGAACGGCGCCTACGACCACATCCGGCCGCCGAAGACGCCTTCGCGGACGCCCTCGCAGCCGCCTTCGAAGACGGCCGGGAAGCCGATCAGGGAGCTCATCCCACGGGCCGAGCGCGTGCCAAACCTCCCGAAAGCCGCCTTCACCCGCCTCAACCAAGCCCGCTGACCCCGGCCGGCTGGCCCCGGCAGCCGGCCCGCTTTGGCTCTTCCGTCATCCTTGGCGGCCTGCCCAGCGGCGAGCGCCGTTTTTGATCTTTCAAGCTCTTCCGACTGAGAGCAGACAGCGGCCCGTCGCGGCCAGAACCGGCCAGATCGCCCAAACTTGCAGGTCAGG
>CBHFOL010000480.1:0-5161 GCA_965995405.1 uncultured Saccharothrix sp. | reverse complement strand
GTGGTGCAGATCGAGCCGGGGCCGACGCCGACCTTCACGCCGTCCGCGCCCGCGTCCACCAGCGCCTGCGCGCCCGCGCGGGTCGCGATGTTGCCGCCGACGACGTCGACCTCTTCGCCGAGTTCCTTCTTCACCCGGGCGACCATCTCCAGCACGTTGCGCTGGTGGCCGTGCGCGGTGTCGACCATGATCACGTCGATGCCCGCGTCGGCCAGGGTCATCGCGCGGGCGAAGCTGTCCTCGCCGACGCCGATCGCCGCCGCGCACAGCAGCCGGCCGTCCGGGTCCTTGGAGGCGTTCGGGTACTGCTCGGTCTTGACGAAGTCCTTGACCGTGATCAGGCCGCGCAGCCGGTTGTCGCCGTCCACGATCGGCAGCTTCTCGATCTTGTGCCGGCGCAGCAGGCCCAGCGCGGCCTCGGCGGACACGCCCACCTGGGCGGTGACCAGCGGGCCCTTGGTCATGACCTCGCTGACCTTGCGGTTGTGGTCCACCTCGAACCGCATGTCGCGGTTGGTGATGATGCCCACCAGCTTGCCCGCGCCGTCGGTCACCGGGACACCGGAGATGCGGTAGCGGGCGCACAGGTCGTCCACGTGCTTGATGGTGTCGTCCGGGGTGCACGTCACCGGGTCGCTCACCATGCCCGCCTCGGACCGCTTCACGGTCTCCGCCTGGCGTGCCTGCTCCTCGATGGACAGGTTGCGGTGCAGGACGCCGATGCCGCCCTGGCGGGCCATCGAGATGGCCATCCGGCCCTCGGTCACGGTGTCCATGGCGGCGGACGCCAAGGGGACGCGGAGGGTGATGTTGCGCGACAGCTTGGTGCTGGTGTCCACGCCGCTGGGCACGGTCTCGGATTCGGCGGGCAGCAGCAGGACGTCGTCGAAGGTCAGTCCCAGCATGGCGAACTTGGGCGGGACTCCGTCAGCGTTGAGCTCGCTGGTCATGGCGGCTGGCTTGCCTTCCGTCGTGCGGTGATCCCGCCGCGCGGCGGATGGGTTTTCCGCAGGCGGCGATGGGTTCAGCCCATGGTATCTGGACGTGGTCGGGGGTCGGCCCGGTACCGTGCGTGGTCGTGCCGCACGACGCGTTGCCACCAGACCCGTTCGCGGGTGACCCGGAAGACCCGGCGAGGGCTTTGGGCCACCCGGACGACGACCACGACCACCCGCCGATGGACGACGTCGAGCGGGCGGAGCTGATCGGCGACCTGAGCGACCTCGCCGTGTACCAGGCGCTGCTGGAACCCCGTGGTGTCAGGGGGATCGTGGTGGACTGCGGCGAGTGCGAGGAGCCGCACTACCACGACTGGGCGCTGCTGCGGTCGAGCCTGGAGCAGCTGCTCTCGGACGGCCGGATGCGTCCCCACGAGCCCGCCTACGACCCGGACCCGGCGTCGTACGTCAGCTGGGAGTACTGCCGCGGTTACGCGGACGGCGTGACGGCGACCGAGAGCGCCCGCTGACCTTACGTACGAACTGTGACGAATCACTCGCCACGCCGGCAGGTGACACCGCGCGGCACCACGTCGGATCGTTCAACAATCCCCACGTGCTGTTCGGCAGCGGTGAGGATCGTTCAACAACAGCACTGTTCGACAACCACAGTTGTTAGACACCACAGCTGTTAGACCACCACAGCCGCTCGACAACCACAGCCGCCTGGCCGGGACCCGGTCAGTTGCCGCCGGTCGTGCCGTTGGGGCTGCTGTTGCCGGACTGACCTGACTGACCTGACTGGGCCGGCTCGCCACGGGTCTCACCGGACGGCGATTCACCACTGCCACTGGGTGGCGGCGCGGCCACCGTGGTCGTCGTGGTGGTGGTCGGAGCGGTCGTGGTGGTGGTCGTCGTCGTGGTCGTCGGAGCGGTCGACGACGGCACCGACGCGGACGTCTCCGGACTCGTGGACGTCGGCGGCGCCGGGGTGGAGGTCGGCGTGTGACTCGTCGCCGTGGTCGCCGGCAGCGGCGTGGTGCTGGTCAGCTCGCGGACCAGCGATTCGTGCTTGTGCGCCAGGTCGGCCTTGCCGTCGTCCGCCGAGATGGACGGCAGCACCTCGCCCGCTTTGTTCAGCAGGTCCCGGGCCTCGCTGTACCGGCCGTCCCGCAGCGCGGCCCGGGCGGTCTCCAGGTCGCCGCGCACCGTGACGGCGGCTTCGACCGAGCGCGCGTGGTCCGAGTAGAGCACCCGGGTCAGTCCCCAGAGCGCGTCGCCCGGCTGCGCGTCCCGCGCGACCAGGCTCACCCCGGTGAACGCGATCGCCAGCACCGCCGCGGCGCTCGCCAGGGGAATCAGGAATCGGTGCCTGCCCCGCTGCTGGGGGCGGGCCGCGGCGATCGTCGCCACGGCGGTGTCGGTGTCGACCAGTTCGCCCATCGGACGACTGTCGACCTCGCGCCGCCACGCGAGCAGCAGCGCGTTCAGCTCGTCTTCGACCAACGCGTCGGTCTGGCCACGCCCGCCGAGCGCGTCCAGCAACGCATCGTCAGCCCGAATGCCCGCGAGGTCGTCGCCAGGCTCCACCAAGGGGTCATCCGAGGTGAGCGGGGTTCTCTCAGCTCGTCCGCGCACGACTTCTCCATCGCCCTTCTCGTGCTGGTCGGCCACTCAGACCACCTCCTCCGCTGCCAACGTCTTGCGGAGGCGGGCCAAGGCGCGGTGTTGCGCCACCCGTACCGCGCCCGGCGTAGAGCCGACCGCGTCGGCGGTCTCTTCGGCCGACAGACCGACGACCACACGAAGCAGCAGGATTTCCCGCTGCTTCTCCGGAAGGACCTTCAGGAGCTGGGCCATCCGCCCGGACAGCTCGCCCTGCATGGCGCGCTGCTCGGGTCCCGCTTCGGTTTCGGGGGCGTCAGGCACCTCCGGGACCGGTTCGGACCGGTTCCGGGCGGCTGAGCGATGCGCGTCGGCGACCTTGTGCGCTGCGATCCCGTAGACGAACGCCAAGAACGGCCGACCCTGGTCGCGATAGCTGGGCAGGGCCGTCAGCACCGCGAGACACACCTCCTGGGCCACGTCGTCCGCCGAAGCGAAAGACCTCTCCTGCCTTCCGACTCGGGCGCGGCAGTACCGCACCACCAAGGGACGTATGGATGCCAGCAGCCGCTCGATCGCGTGGCGGTCGCCATCGACGGCTGCGCCCACTTCGGCGTCCAGTCCGTCCCCCAAGTTGGTCATCGCAGACAACAGCCCTGGTGTTACGTGTAGGCGTACCGACAACGAACAGCACGGGACGATCGACGTCGCCCGTACCGGTGGTGCTTACCGTACCGGTCCTGGGACCGGATGTTCGCGAAAGGGGTCCAAAGACCCCCTATAACGTGCCGACACGCCCATAGGCCGACACGCCCATAGGCCGACACGCTCACAAGACGAACCAGCCCGGCGACGGTTGCGTCACCGGGCTGACCGGAGGAAGGAGTGCCGATCGGTATGTGACCGGCCTTACGAGACCAGACCGCGCCGGAAGCCGTGCGCGACGGCCTGGGCCCGGTCGCGCACGCCGAGCTTGCGGAACAGCCGGCGGGCGTGGGTCTTGACGGTGTCCTCCGACAGGTAGAGCTCGCGCCCGATCTGCCCGTTGCTCTTGCCCTGACTCATCCCGCGCAGCACCTGGAGTTCCCGCTCGGTGAGCTGGACCCCCGGGTCGGAGGGCTGACGCGGTGCGGGTACCGAGGTGCTCGCCAACGTGTGCGCGAGCGCGGCCACCAGTTCGGGACGCGAGGCGTCCCACCTGAGGTAGCCCCGGGCACCACCGGCGATCGCGGCGGCGATGCTGCCCGCGTCGTCCGGCGCGCCGAACACGATGACGTTTGCCTGCGGGTTGGCCGAGACGAGTCGCCGGGTCGCTTCGACCCCGGTCGGGACGGCGCGCTGGGTTCCCACCAGCACCACGTCGACCGGCTGCCTGGAGAAGCGGGCCAACAACTCGTCACCGTGCGCTACGCAGTCGATGCGGCTAACCCCTGGGACAGCCGACATCACGCGGGTGAGACCCTCCCGCACACTGCGCCGGTCGTCGCAAATAAGGACCGTGGTCACGGGGACTCCTTCCTGCAGCCGAGTGACGTTCCATCTCCCCTATCGGACGCTAGGGGCCGAACCTTGACACGATCCGGTGCTTAATCCGTCAAGAAGTTCGTCTGAGGGTCTGCGTTCGGGGGTTCCCCGGAACGGAGCAGCGCCGTCGGGATCCACGGAGAGTGGGCCGCGAGTCGTCGGCTGATCGGATCAGCTCTGCGCAACACGCAGCTCAGAGCGTTGGCGGCGGCTTCCCGGAGGTATTCGCTCTCCGCAGGATTGCGGACAACAGAGCTGGTCAGGAGCACAAGTGCCGTCGGCCAGGACAACGAGAGAAGCCCATGGGAGTCAGTGTGATTTAGGTCACATAGGAGCTCCCGGGCGCCCCGTTCGACGCTTTCGGGTGTCCCCCACACCACTAACGCGGTCCCCAGGACGAGTCTGGACTTGAGGATGTGTCGCGTTGCGCCGGCGGCTTCGGCGTGCTCCAACGCCACCTCGGCCGGCCCGACCGCTCGCTCCGCGTGACCGTCGGCCAGTTCGATCTCGGCGGCGACCCAGTGTTGGCGGACTGTTGTGCGCCAGTTCCGCGCTTCGACACGGGCGTGCAATCGGCGGGCCTCCACGAGCCGTCCCGCGCCGAGCGCGTCGGCCGCCAGGCCGAGCAGTGCGTCGGCCCGCGCGCCGGCCAGGTCGACGCCGTCGCGGTCGACTGCGGGGTTCGTGGTTGCCGGGTTCGCAGCCGCGGGGTTCGTGATTGCCGGGCTCGCCGTTGCGGGATGCAACGTTGCAGAGCGTGGTTTTGCAGGGTGCGGGCTTGCGGGATGTGGCCTTGCAGGTGGGCCGGTTTTGGCTTGCACACGTGCGATCTGCGCTAGTGCGTTCCGGGGTGGTTCAGCCTGCACCGATCCGGGTGCGGCCGGTCGGGGCTCGGAGGCGGTTTGCGCGGGTGTCGCCTGCGCGGGTTCGGCGGGCACGAGCGCGAGGGCCAGGGCGTCGAGGCGGCGGGCAGCGGCGTGGCCGCCGAGTTGGCGGCGGTGTGAGGCGAGGGTGGAGGCGGCCAGGGACGCGATCAATCGATCACCGGACCGGACGAGTGGTTCCAGCAGGGTCGCGGCGGCGGCGTAGTGGCC
>CBHFOL010000479.1:0-5190 GCA_965995405.1 uncultured Saccharothrix sp. | reverse complement strand
CTCGTGCGTTGGGGTGGGCGTCCCATTCGGCGACCCACAGAGCCCGGCGATCGCCGAACTCACCGCACTCGTGGCCGACCCGAACACGCTCTTACGCCGATTGGGGCTGCTGTCATGACCGACGTCTCCGTCGCGCTCGAAGCCATGCGGTCCGACGCCGCCACCTGGGACGCCGCCGCCGACCGCGTCGACGGTCCCCGCACGGCGATCGACGGTCTCACCCTCACCGGCGCGGACCTGTCCATGTGGGCCGTGGACCTCGGCCTGGACCGCACCTACGACAACGCCCGCCGGACGTTGGAAAGCATGCTCGCCCAAGCCTCCGACGCCTTCCGGACGCTCGGCACGAGCCTCCGCGCCGCCGCCGACACGTACGAACGCGAAGACGAAGCCAACGCACACGCGCTGAACAAGATCGCCGAGTGAGGCCGCCGTGAACACACTCGTCCACCAGGCGCACGAGCAGTCACGCGACATCGACGCGAAGATCCGCGAGTTCCACGACCAGGTCAACGGGGTGCTGAGCTGGGTACCGCCCGGCCTTGGCCACCTGGTCGACCCGATCCGGCACGGCCTGGAGGCCCTCGGCTCGGTGGTGCGGGACTTCTGGGACCAGGTCAGCCGCCTGTGGGAGCAGCCAGGCGACTCGGACCGGCTCAAGCAGGTCGGCGAACGCTGGGTCACCGATGTCGGGAACATCCTCGGGGACGTCGCCGGCACGATCGGGCTCGACAAGCTGCGCACCGACACCGAGTGGGAAGGCCGGGCGGCCAACGCATACCACGTCACCGTCCCGCCGCAGGCCGCCGGCCTGAACGCGGTCAAGGACATCGCCAACCAGTTGCGCACCTCGCTCACCAGCCTGGCGAACTCGATCGACATGTTCTGGATCGCGATCGGCTTCGCGTTCGGCGCGTTCCTGATCGGCGCGGTCGCCGCCATCGCCGCGGCGTGCACCGTCGTCGGCATCCCGGTGGCAATCGGCGCCCTGGCCACCGCGGCCGGCACGTCCCTCGGTCTGGTCGCCGCCGCGGTGGTGGCACTGGAGTCGCACACCAACACCATCGAAACCGAGCAGACGGCGATCCGGCAGAAGGTCCGCGACCTCGGCTCGACCTGGGCCGTGCCGAACACCCGGGCGCTGTCCGACGCGAGCGTCACGGACGGGGACGCCTCGGACTGGCGGCCCACTCGGTGACCGGGCAGTGGATCACCGCTGAACGGGCACAGGAGATCCGCACGTCGGGCACCCGACTCGGCGCGGCTATCATCGTCGCGGCAGCGGTGCTGGGCACGCTGATCGCCTTGGTCGGCCTGGCCCTGCGGACCTCAGGCAACGCACTCGACACCATCGCGTGGATCCTCGGTGCGGCCGGCGTGCTCCCGCTACTCCTGGCGGGCACGATCGTGGTGAACGCCCGATCGCACGTCCACGGCACGCACCTGGACGTGCCCGGCGCCCGGAAAGCCCTCCGCGCCCTCGCGCTGATGTGGGTGTGCGCGTTCCTGATTGCCATCCTGGCCGGTGCGGCACGGCTGGTGGCGTCCCGCAACGCGCCAGCGCCATTCCCGGCGGCCGGCTGGATCTACCTGCTGCTGCTCGCCACCGTCGTCGTGCTGGCAGGGGTGGCGTTCGCTGCCGGCCGTTCCCTGCTCCGTTCCGGGACGTGACTTCCTGTGCGGCGGGAGGGCAGCGTGTGCGCAGCGCTCCCGCCCGCCGCGCGGGGCATCCAGACGAGGAGCACCTGCTGGTCCTGGCTACGCCCACGCCCCGGACGACGCCGCGGCCTTGACGAAGTCCGCGAACGAACGCGGCGCGCGGCCCAGGACGTCCTGGACGCCCGTCGACAGCGCGGCATCGTGGCCGTCGCGGATCGCGGTCAGGGAGGCGGTCAGGATCTCGGCGTACTCGCGGGAAAAGCCGAAGCCCGCCAACGCCTCCGCGAACGGGCCCGCCGGCACGTCGGTCACCCGGATCGGGCGGCCGGTGGCTTCGGCGATCTGCGCCACCGCGTCCGGGAGCGAGATCGCCTCCGGGCCGGACAGTTCGTAGACCTTGCCCGCGTGGCCATCCGTGGTCAGGGCCGCCACGGCCACGTCCGCGATGTCCCGCACGTCGATGAACGGGTGCCCGCCCGGCCCGGCGGGCAGGGCGACCTCGCCCGCCTGCACCATCCCGTGCAGGAAGTCCTCCGAGAAGTTCTGCTGGAACCACGTCGCGCGCAGGATCGTCCAGTCCACAGTGGACGCCCGCACGACGGCCTCCCGCCGGCCGGTCCCGACACCCCGCTCCGACAGGTACACGAGCCGCGTCACCCCGGCCGCCACCGCGCGCGACACGAACGCCGCCAGCTCGGCCGTTTCCAGATTCAGCACCGGCGGCACCAGGTAGACGGCGGTCGCGCCGGACAGCGCGGCGTCCCAGGTGGACTCGTCGTCCCAGTCGAACCGGATGTCGGTGGACCGGGACACCGGACGGGCCGACTCGCCGAGAGCTGCGGCGACGCGGCGGCCGGTCTTGCCGGTCGCGCCGAGAACCAGGATTGTCATACCGCAAGCCAACCAAGATCGTGTCGGGCGGAACATGGCCGAGACGCCCGATCGCATGTTCAATCGTCTACGTGGACGCTCTCACCGATCTGCTGCGCGGGGTCCGCGCCCAAGGTGCGCTGGTGTGCCGGTCCTTCGCCTCGCCACCGTGGTCGATCGGCTACGCCGCCACCGCGCCGCTCACCATCGCGATCGCCTCCCGGGGCGACGGCTGGCTGATCGCCGACGGGCACCCGCCGATGCGGCTGAGCACCGGGGACATCGGGCTGTTGCGCGGCCCGACGCGGTTCGTGCTGGCCGACGACCCGGCGACCCCTCCCCAGGTGGACACCAGCGAACCCGACTGCGGCCAGTGGCTCATCGGCACCCGCACGTACGGGTTCCACGACCAGGGCGACGCCGTGTTCATCACCGCCGCCTACGAGGTCGAGGGCAGCGTGTCCGACCGCCTCCTCAACGCCCTGCCGCAGGCGTTTGTCGTGCCCTGCGAGCCGTGCCCCACGCTCGACCTGCTGTCCGACGAGGTCGCCAAGGACCGGCCGGGCCAGGACATCGTGCTGGACCGCCTGCTGGACCTGCTGCTGGTGTTCGCGCTGCGCGAGTGGTTCGACCGGCCGGAGGCCAGCCCGCCCGCCTGGTACCAGGCGCTGGGCGACCCGGTGGTGGGTCCGGCGCTGCGCGCCATCCACGACGAGCCCGGCCGGACGTGGACGGTCGGCGACCTGGCCGGCAAGGCCAGGGTGTCCCGGGCGGCGCTGGCGAAGCGGTTCACCGCGCTGGTCGGCGTCCCGCCGCTGACCTACCTCACCGAGTGGCGCATGACGGTCGCGGCGGACCTGCTGGCGGAGCCCGACGCGACGGTCGGCGCGGTGGCCCGTGCCGTCGGCTACACCGACGGGTTCGCGTTCAGCACGGCGTTCAAACGGGTACGCGGCGTTCGGCCCAGCGACCACCGTGTGGTAGCTCTGCGGGCATGAGCAACAGCCTCGAAGACCTGCGGGACGCCCTGCGCCGGTTCGCCGCCGTCCGCGACTGGGACACCTACCACACGCCCAAGAACCTGGTGATGGCGCTGTCCGGCGAGGTGGGCGAGCTGACCGACCTCTTCCAGTGGCTCACCCCCGAGGAAGCCGCGAAAGCCATGGAGGACGAGGAACTCGCCTGGAACGTCCGCGACGAACTCGCCGACGTCATGCACTACCTCGTGCGCTTGGCCGACAAGCTGGACGTCGACCTGATCGAGGCCGCGTTCGCGAAGATCGACCGCAACGAACGGCGCTTCCCGGGCAGTGACTTCCGGCCGGTCGAATAGCCGGGTTCAGAGGTAGGTCAGCAGGAGGAGGAGCAACGCCACCAGCAGGATCAGTCCGAGCAGCACGGACACCCACGTGGTCGAAGCCGGTGGTCTCGCCCTCGCGTGTCTGCCACGACGTCTACGCGGTAGCCAACGCACCGCAGCCTCCCCCGCACCCACAGCGTGCCAGCCATGACTGTCCATGCACCCAACGCTATGGACGGGGAAGAGGAGCAGACCTCACGTCACCCGGTCGCGCCATCGGGATCGCTCGGACAGCGGTAAGGAGTGTCAATTCGGTGACCGGGGCCAGGAAGATGGGTTCATGCAGGTGACAGTCGTGGGCGCGGGTATCGCCGGAGTGGCGTGCGCACGAGCGCTCACCACCGCCGGAGTGACGGTCCGTGTCCTCGAACGGGCGCATGAATGCGGCGGACGGATGGCGACCGCGCGGTACGGCGGACGTCGGGCGGACATCGGGGCCGGGTACTTCACCGTGACCTCGCCCCGGTTCGCCGACGTGGTCCGGCGGTGGCGGGAGCGCGGGCTGGCCCGGGAGTGGACGGACACGTTCGCCGTGCACTCCCCGGCCGGGTGGGACACCACCATCGGGCCCGTGCGGTGGGCGGCCGGCGGTGGGTTGCGGTCGCTGGTCGAGCACCTGGCGTCGGGTTTGGACGTGCGGACCGGGCACCCGGTCGAGTCCGTCGAGCCCGGCCCCCGGGTGGACGGGGTCGCCGTGGACGCCGTCGTGCTGGCCATGCCCGGCCCGGAGGCGCTGCGGATCGTCGGTCCCCGGTTGGCGACTACCCGACAGGTGGTCCAAGCCCAGGAGTGGCTGCCTTCGCTCGTCGCCACCCTGCGGTATCCCGAACGCGGCTGGAACTTTCAGGGAGCCTTCCTGAATGAACACCCCGTGCTGACGACGTTGCTGGACGACGGCGGCCGACGCGGTGACGGTGCCCCGGTGCTCGTCGCACACACCACCGCCGAGTTCGCCGCCCGGTACCCGACTGACCCATCCGGCTCGGCGGGTGAACGCATCGAGGCAGCCGTTCGGGAGCTGCTGGGGCTGCCCGTGGCCGTACAGGTGGACGTGCATCGGTGGGCGTTCGCGCGACCCAGCCGTCCCGGCGAAGCGCCGTTCCACTTCGGCCCGGAACGCGTCGGTATCGCCGGCGACGCCTGGGGCACGCCGAAGGTCGAGACGGCGTGGATGTCCGGCACCCTGCTCGCGGAAGCCATCCTCGCGGAGCTGGACTGAACGCAGAAAAGCCTTCAGGGGCACCCTGATAACCGGGTGCCCCTGAAGGAAAGAATGTTCGGCGGCGTCCTACTCTCCCACA
>CBHFOL010000478.1:0-5201 GCA_965995405.1 uncultured Saccharothrix sp. | reverse complement strand
GGCGGCGTGGGCACGCTGCTCGTGTAGCTCGCGCGGGCCGACGGCGCGACCGTCGTCGGCGCGGCGGGCGGCGTGGACAAGGGCGAGGTCGTGCGCGGCCTGGGCGCGGACGAGGTGGTCGACTACCGCTCGCCCGACTGGCCGGACCAGGCCGGGCCGGTGGACGTGGTGTTCGACGGCGTCGGGGGCGACACCGCGCGGGCCGCGTTCGAGCTGATCCGCCCGGGTGGCCGGATGCTCAGCTACGGCCTGGCCAGCGGCGAGTGGGCCGGCATCGACCCGGAACGCGCCGCCGCCCGGGACGTCACGCTCGTCCAGGGCGAACGTCCCACGCCGGAACTGGTGCGGGAACTGCTCGCCGACGTCCTGCACCAGGCCGCCGAGGGCGCGCTGCGGCCGGTGATCGGGCAGCGCTTCCCGCTGGCCCGCGCCGCCGACGCGCACGCCGCCATCGAATCCCGTGCCACGGTGGGGAAAACGCTGCTGGAGGTGCGGTGATGGACGTCGGCAGCACGCTGCCCGGCATCGGGCACGACATCGTCGCCATGCCGTTCACCGATGACCCGTTCCGCCGGACCGAACTCGTCGCGGCGGCTGGCGTGGCGGCGTGACCGAACGAATCCTGCACGTCAACGGGGTGGCGCTGGCCACCGGGACATTCGGGTCGCCGGACGACCCGGCGGTGCTGCTGATCATGGGCGCGACCGGGTCCATGGACCTGTGGGAAGACGAGTTCTGCGAACGCCTCGCCGCGTACGGCCGCCACGTGATCCGCTACGACCACCGCGACACCGGCCGGTCCACCGCGTACCCGCCGGGCGAGCCCGGCTACACGTTCCCCGACCTCGTCGACGACGCCGTGGGCATCCTCGACGCGCTGGGCGTCGACCGCGCGCACATCGTCGGCATGTCGATGGGCGGCGCCCTCGCGCAACTGATCGCCCTGGACCACCCGGACCGGGTCGCCACGCTGACCCTGATCGCCACCAGCGCCGGCGGCCCGGACGACCCGAGCCTGCCGCCGATGGACCCGGCGCTGCTGGCGCACTTCGCCGCCGGCGGCACCCCGGAGCCCGACTGGACGTCCCGGGAGCAGGTGGTCGACTACCTGGTGGCGGCGAACCGCCCGTTCCTGGGCCCGCGCCCGGTGGACGAGGACGCGGCCCGCGCGCTGGCCGGCCGCGTGTTCGACCGCTCGCCGAACCTCGCGTCGAGCGCCAACCACCTGCGGGCGGGCGGCGGCGAGCCGTGGCGGGACCGGCTGGGCTCGGTGGCCGCCCCGACGCTCGTCGTGCACGGCGACGTCGACCCGGTGTTCCCGCCGGGGCACGCCGAGGCGCTGGCCGCCGAGATCCCCGGCGCGGAACTGCTGCTCCTGCCGGACACCGGCCACGAGCTGCCGGCGGGCGTCTGGGACCTGCTCCTCACCCGACTGGCCGAACACACCGCACCCGCTGTGCCGCCCGGCCGCCGCTGATTCACCCGTCCGGCCCGCTCAGCCCGCGCCGGTTCGGGTCGACGGTGTGTGAGTGCCGCGAACCCGGAGATCGACCGTCGCCGGCGCCCTGGTCGCGGTCGGCGCGCTGTGGATGTTCACCGCGCTGGCCGCCGTCCTGGCGCCGGGCACGCCGGACGTGGACCCGCGCGCCGTCGCCGCCCGGGTCCTGGCCCCCGCGCGGGAAGCCGAGGCCGGCGGGATCGCCGAGCGGGTCGACCAGGCACTGCCGGCGGGCGGGCGCGCGGTCGTCGTCCGGCCGGGCCGGGCCAACGAGCCGTCGTCCCGTTCGGGGAACACGCACGTCGCCGTGCTGGTGGGGGAGGCGGACCGGGCGGCGCTCTCGCTGCTGGTGTCGAACGGCGGCGTGGTCGGCTCGGACGCCACCCCGGACGGCTGGTGGGCGTCGGTGGCCGTGCCCGCCACCGTGCCCGCGCCGGTCGGCCCGGTGCTCGCGCTGCTGGTGGGCGCGGTGCTGTTGGGCGCGGCGGCGGCCGAGGTGCCCCGGCGGCCGGCCACCGGTCGGGACGTCCTGGTGCGGGGCCTGGTCGACCTGGTGCCGCAGCTCCCGGGCAGCTTGGCGTGGCAGACGGAGAACCTGCTGGTGTCGGCCGGGGTCAGGCCCGTGGTGCCGGACGGGCGTCCTTACGACCCGCACCGCCACCACGCCGTCGGCACCGAGCCGACGACCGACGAGGCGTTGGTGGACACCGTGGCGCGGACCGTGCGTCCCGGGTACGCAGACGGGGCGCGCATCGTCGTCCGGCCGTCCGTGGTCGTGTACGTGCGCGACTGACTTTCGGCTGATCCGGTGGCCGCCCGGCCCGTTGCTGCGATAGTGTCCGCTCCGGCGGTCGCGGTCGCCATGAGGCTCCTCCAGATCCCGGATGGAGTGGGTGCCTTCCAAGCGCGCCTCGGGGCGTGTACCGCTCGAAGCTTCTTCGTGCTGCCGGAGGTTCGGACCTCACGATCTCAGCAGCGGCGGCCGGGCGGCGCGCGCGGAGGTTTGCCGTGGGAATGGGGAAGCGCAGCGGTCAGTGGGCGCGGATCGCCCAGCGCGTGCTGCTCACCGGTGAGACACCGAGCCAGGCCTTGCGGCAGTTGGCCGCGGACGACGGCCCACTGATCCCGGTCGCGGTCGACGGTCAGCGCGAACTCGAAGCGTCCCTGCTGCGCGCGCTCGACACCACCGCTCGGGTGCTGCGGTCGGCCCCGGTGATCCGGTCGGTCCGCCCGGCCGCCGACGAGCTGCGGCTGGAGGTCGAGGAGACGGCGCTGGACCGGTTCCTCGCCGTCGTACTGCCCGTGGTCGGCCCCGACGGCCTGAGCGGCATCCCCGGCCTGCGTCCCGACCCCGGCCGCCGGCACCTGGACCTGCGGGTCGTCGGCCGCCGCGGGCGGGTGCGCCTGCTCGGCGTGGACAGGGCACGTTGGCGGGCGGCGGCGCGGACCCGGGACGGGACGGTGTGGCGGGACTGCCGCGGCGGGCTCCACGACGCCGAGCGGTCCGCGTCGCGTGACCAGGCGGCCGAGCCGACCGCCCTCATGAGCGCGGTGCTGCGCCGCTTCCTGTTGTGGCGGCGGGCTTCCGACGTCGCCGTGGGGGTGTCGACCCGGATGGTGCGGGTCGCCTGGCGGGACGGGCCGAGCGAGGTGGCCGCCGCCGGGGTCCTCAGCCGGTCAACGTGCCGGATCCCCGGCCTGTTCACCAGGTCGCCGGGGCGGCACGCCTGGCTGCGCTGCCTCGTCCTGGGGGTGCGATGAGCGAGGTGTCGAACGAGGCCGCCGGCAAGGCGGTGGCCCAGGCCGGAGTCGTCCACGGCGGTGTGCACATCCACCGGTCGCGGACGTGCACCCTGTGCCTGTTGGTCCTCCTCTGCGTTGTGCTGCTGTTGAGCAGACGGCGGGAGTGACGGTCCTGACCTGGTCGGACTCGCGCCGCACGGGTCGCGGGGCGTCGTCGGCGGGACGTGTCGGAAACTCGCACTTCACCCTTGACTGGTATAGACCAATCCGGTTGAGTGTGCCACGTCACGTCCGAGGGCGCTCGAACGGAAGAAGTGATCACGTGTCGAGAATCCGCGTAGTGGCGGCCATCGCCACCATCGTGGTCGGGGCGGCACTGACCGTCGCGGCGGCTGCCTCCACGGCCACCGCCGCCGCCTGTGCGACCGCGTGGAGCTCGTCCACCGTCTACACCGGCGGTCAGACGGCCTCCCACAGCGGGCACAACTGGTCGGCCAAGTGGTGGACGCAGAACGAGACGCCGGGCACGGCGCAGGTCTGGGCCGACCAGGGGGTCTGCGGCGGCACCACGACCCCGCCGCCGACGACCTGTACCCACCCCGCGTGGGTGCAGGGCCAGTTCTACGCCACCGGCAGCATCGTCAAGTACAGCGACGGCAAGTACTACATCGCCGAGCACGACAACCCGGGCTACGACCCGACGGTCTCCACCTGGTACTGGGACCCGTACAGCGGCTGTGGCGGCACCACGACCCCGCCCACCACGACCACGACGTCGACCCCGCCCAACCCCGGCGGTTTCGTGGTCACCGAGGCCCAGTTCAACCAGATGTTCCCGAGCCGGAACCCGTTCTACACCTACGCCGGCCTGACCGCCGCGCTCAAGGCGTACCCCGGTTTCGCGAACACCGGCAGTGACACGGTCAGGCGCCAGGAGGCGGCGGCGTTCCTGGCGAACGTCAACCACGAGACCGGCGGCCTGGTGCACATCGTGGAGCAGAACCAGGCCAACTACCCGCACTACTGCGACGCCACCCAGCCCTACGGCTGCCCGGCGGGGCAGGCGGCGTACTACGGTCGCGGCCCGATCCAGCTGAGCTGGAACTTCAACTACAAGGCGGCCGGCGAGGCGCTGGGCCTGCCGCTGCTGACCAACCCGTGGCTGGTGCAGAACGACGCGTCCGTGGCGTGGCAGACCGGCCTCTGGTACTGGAACACGCAGAACGGGCCGGGCACGATGACCCCGCACGACGCGATGGTCAACAGCCGCGGTTTCGGCGAGACGATCCGCAGCATCAACGGCGCACTGGAGTGCAACGGCGGCAACCCGGCGCAGGTCCAGAGCCGGGTGAACGCCTACCAGCGGTTCGTCGGCATCCTGGGTGCCCCGGCGGGCGGCAACCTGACCTGCTGAGTCGGACCGGGGCCTGTCGGGCGCGACAGGCCCCTCAGGTCTGTTCGGCGGAACGGATTGGACTGAACGGCGGACCGGTGTCCTCCGGTTCGCCGGGCGGGTTCGATGATCGTGATTCGGCTGTGCCGCAAGGGTTTCGGCCGCGTTCACAGGCTGACTCGACCAGTCGGTTCAAGTCCTTGACCCGGATGACGTTCACGATTATGGTCTAGACCACATCGCCGAGTGATGGCTCACCTGCGGGCTGTCACCAGGCGGAGATCCGGCAGGAGCTGGGTGGAGGCTTCGAGCTGGCGTTCTCGGTCACCGGCGTCGAGCTGGTCCGCGGCGCGCTGGTGACGGCACACTGCTTCCTCCGGCAGCCGATGGAGGAGCGGGAGCTCTGGCGCCTCTACCGGGAGGCCTACGGCCGCGAGCCCTTCATCCGGCTGGTCGCGTCGAAGAGCGGCATCCACCGTTTTCCCGAGCCCAAGCTGCTGGCCGGCACCAACTGGTGCGATATCGGCTTTGCCGTGGACCAGGAGCGCGAGAGCAGGCGGGTGGTCG
>CBHFOL010000477.1:0-5250 GCA_965995405.1 uncultured Saccharothrix sp. | reverse complement strand
TGAGCCCGTTGCCGGTGCCCGGCGGGTGAACGGGGTTACCTACCGCCTAACGTGCGAGGGCCCGGATGTGTGGCACTTCGGGGCCCTCCGCCACGTGGCGTAGCGCGTGGTCAGCGCCACCGCATCGTCATCAGCAGCCCGATGATCATCAGGGCGAAGCCGATGCCGAAATTCCAGCTCCCGAGGTCCATCATCACCGGGACCTTGTCGCCCGCGATGTAGTTGACCACCAGCCACGCCAGACCAAGCAGCATCATGCCGAGCATCACGGCGATGTAGACCGGGTGCGACGGACCGGCCGCCTTCACCTTCACCGGGGTGCGGCGATCGGCCGGCGCCGTGTAGACGGCCTTCTTGCGGACCTTGGACTTGGGCATTCTGTCCTCGCCTGACGGGGTGGATGAGCCTCCAGTGGCGCGAGTTTACGTCCACTGCTGGATGAACACGTTAACGTAACCGGGCAGGTCCCTGAAGCACTGTGTAGCTCTGGAACGTTCGGACCGGGAGGATTTTCGGTGAGCCACGACCCGCCCCCGCCGCAAGGCGGCCCGTCGGGGCTGCCGCCGGGACGACCGCCTCGTCCCAGGCCAGGACCTCGGCGGCCCGTTCCGCCCCCGCCGCCGGCACCCGAAGAGGTCACGCGGATCTCGCCGGCCGGCTGGGACGAGCCTTCGGGCCGCCGCCCCCCGACACCACCCGGCGGGTTGCCGCTACCGGCCGATCCCCGCCCCTACGACCCTCCCGGACCCGAGCGTCCCGGACCCGAGCGCCGCGGACTCGACCGACCCGCCCCCGACGCCGGGTGGAACGGCTTCGCCCCGGAGCCCGAACCTGCCCCGCGCGGACGGCACGCGCCCGTTCCGCCCGAGCCGGTCGACACGCGGAACGGCTATCTGCCGGACCCCGAGCCCGCCCCGCGCCGCCGATACGCCGCCGACCCGGACCAGGCGGGCGAGTACTTCGCCTCAGGCCCCGAGCGCGCCGCGCGTCGCCCATACGCCGCCGACCCGGACCAGGTGGGAGACAACTTCGCTCCGGACCCCGAGCGCGCCCCGCGCCGTCGCTACGCGGCCGATCCGGGCGACGGCTTCGTCCCGAATCCCGAGCAAGCCCCGCGTGCCAGGTATGCGGCCGATCCGGGCGACGCGGGCGACAGCTTCGCCCAGGACGCCGGGCCCGCCCCGCGCGGCCGGTACGCGGCCGATCCGGGCGAGGCACGAGATCGCTTTGCTTCGGATGCCGAGCAAGTCGCGCATCCCGGTTACGCAGGCGACGTGCGAGGCGGCTTCGCCCCGGACGTCGAATCTGCGCGTGGCAGGTACGCGGCTGACTCGGGCGACGCACGGAGTGGCTTTGTCCCGAACGTCGAGCCCGCTCCGCGCCGTCGGTACGCGCCCGAGCCGGGCGACCCGCGCGACGGCTTCGCTCCGGATGCCGACCCCGCCTCGCGCGGCCGGTACACCGCTGAGCCGGGCGACCCGCGCAACGGCTTCAACCCGGACAACGACCCCTCCCCGCTCGGCCGGTACGCGCCCGAGCCGGGCGACACGCGGAACGGCTACCTGCCGGACGTCGACCCCGTCCCGCGCGGCCCGCTGGGGTATCGGCTGAACGGCGAGCCCGACCAGGGCTTCCGGGGCGACGCGCAGCCCCGCCGTCGACCCGTCCCCCCGCCGGACGCCACCCAGTACACCAACGCGTTCTCGGGTAGCCTGCCGCCGCCACCGGCCGGCCGCCGACCCGCGCCCAGACCCGTCGACCCGCCCACCGAGATCATCCCGACGGTCCGGGCGGACGCCTACCAGGAAGGCGCCTACCCGGCAGACAGCGTCGAAGACGAGTACGAAGACTACGAAGACGACTACTACGAAGAAGACGACGAAGAGGACGAGTACGACGACGTGCCACCCCCCAAGCCGAAGGACAGCGCCGCCCGCAAGACCGTCCGCACGGTCGGCGAGCTGCTGATCACGGCCGGCCTGGTGATCCTGCTGTTCGTCGTCTACGAGGTGTACGTCACCGACCTCATCTCCGCCGGCAAGCAGGACGACGCCACCCACGCCCTGGACGACAAGTGGGGCTCCAACACCGTCGAGGGCGCGGAACCGCAGCGGCAGGCGCAGTACGACCTGATCGAGGGCCAAGCGTTCGCCAAGATGTACATCCCGGCGTTCGGGCCGGACTACAAGTTCTCCATCGTCGAGGGCACGTCCGACAAGCACCTGGAGATCGGGCCCGGCCACTACGTGAACACCGCGCTCCCCGGCAACCCGGGCAACTTCGCGGTCGCCGGGCACCGGGTCGGCAAGGGCGCGCCCTTCAACGACCTCGACCTGCTGAACTCGTGCGACGCGATCGTGGTCGAGACGCAGACCCAGTGGTTCGTCTACCGGATGCTGCCCAAGTCGGGTGAGGCCGCCGGCTGGGCGCAGAGCGACAAGCTCAAGGACCCGCGCTGCGCGAAGGTCGCCCCGCTGGGCGGTTCCTACGACAAGACGGTCGGCCAGGAGATCGTCGCGCCCACCCAGGGCGAGGTCATCAACGCCATCCCGCACTTCACCGGCACGGCACCCGAAGCGCAGCAGGCGGCGCTGATGACGCTGACCACCTGCCACCCCCGGTTCTCCGACCGGGAGCGGCTGATCGTGCACGCCGTGTTGACGCAGGGCTACCCCAAGGCGCCCGGGTTCCTGCCCGAAGAGCTCAAGGAGCAGTGATGTACGGCTGGATCTGGCGCCACCTCCCCGGCCCGCTGCCGGTGCGCGTCCTGGAAGCGCTGGTGCTCGTGGCCGGGGTGGTGGCGCTGCTGATGTTCGTGGTGTTCCCGTGGGTGGAGCCGAAGCTGCCTTTCAACAATGTGACTACGCCGCAGTAGACGATGGCGTAGTTCAGGCCCGGGAAATCGTGGTCATCGTCTCGCGGTCGACTACCTTGACCCGTTCCCGGCCTCGGGCCTGACCCAGCGCGATCTCGTGTGCGTCGAGCTTGCGCCAGCCGTCGACCGTGGTGAACGGCACGGCGCGCTGCTCCAGGAACCGGACCACCGCGTCCCGGTCGGACACGGGGGCCTGGGGCAGGCCGGGCGCGTCGGCGAGCAGGCTGGTCACGGTCTCCAGCGCGTCGCCCTTGGTGTGGCCGATGAGGCCGATCGGGCCGCGCTTGATCCAGCCCGTCACGTACACGCCGGTGATGGCCTGGTCGTCCAGGTCGAGCACGCGGCCCGCCTGGTGCGGCACGGTGCCCGAGGTGTGGTCGAACGGCAGGTCCGACAGGTGCGTCGACAGGTAGCCGACCGCCCGGTACACCGACTGCACCGGCCAGTCGGTGAACTCGCCGGTGCCCTCGACGCCGCCGTCGCCGACCAGTCGCATCCGCTCGGTGCGCAGGCCGACCACGGAGCCGTCGTCGCCGAGCACCTCGACCGGGGCCTCCAGGAAGTGCAGGTGCAGCCGGCGCGGACGGTCGCCGACGTCGCGGATCGCCCACTCCTGGAGCGTCTTCACGACCATCTCGACCTGCTTGTTGGACCGGATCGCGGCCATGCTCGCGGCGCAGAAGTCGATGCCCTCGGGGTGCACGATCACCTCGACGTTCGGCGAGTGGTCGAGTTCGCGCAGCTCCAGCGGGGTGAACTTGGCCTGGGCGGGCCCACGCCGGCCGAACACGTGCACGTCGGTCACCGGGCTGGCCGCCAGGCCCTGGTGGACGTTGTCCGGGATCTCGGTGACCAGCAGCTCGTCGGCGGTCTTGGCGAGGATCCGGGCGACGTCCAGGGCGACGTTGCCGACGCCGAGCACGGCGACCTGGGACGCGGTCAGCGGCCAGGTGCGCGGCACGTCCGGGTGGCCGTCGTACCAGGACACGAAGTCGGCCGCGCCGTACGAGCCTCGAAGTCCGATGCCGGGGATGTCCAGCGGCCGGTCCCGCTCGGCACCGGTGGAGAAGATCACGGCGTCGTAGAACTGCCGCAGGTCGTCCAGTTTCACGTCCACGCCGTACTCGACGTTGCCGAAGAACCGGATCTCCGGCCGGTCCAGCACCCGCTGGAGGGCGGTGACGATGCCCTTGATGCGCGGGTGGTCGGGCGCGACGCCGTACCTGATCAGGCCGTACGGTGCGGGCATCCGCTCGAACAGGTCGATCGAGACGTCCGCGTCCGACTTGGTCAGGATGTCGGCGGCGTAGATGCCCGCGGGGCCCGCGCCGACGACGGCGACGCGCAGAGAACGTGTCATGAGTATAGGTTAGGTGAGCCTAAGCTCACTTCTGACGAGAGGTTGGTCACGGCTACGCTGGCGGCATGCGCGTGCTCGTGGTCGACAACTACGACAGCTTCGTCTACAACCTCGTCCAGTATTTGGCCCAGCTCGGGGTCGAGTGCGTGGTGCGGCGCAACGACGCCGTGGAGCTCGACGAGATCGACGGGGTCGGCGGCGTGCTCGTCAGCCCCGGTCCCAGCACACCCGACAAGGCGGGCCGGAGCATGGACGTGATCCGCCACTGCGCGGACCGCGGCGTCCCGGTGTTCGGCGTGTGCCTCGGCCACCAGGCCATCGGCGCGGTGTGGGGCGGCACGGTCGACCTCGCACCGGAACTCCTGCACGGCAAGACGTCCGTCGTGCACCACGACGGCACGGGCGTGCTGGCCGGCGTGCCCTCCCCGTTCACCGCCACCCGCTACCACTCGCTGACCGTGCTGCCGGACACCATCCCGGCCGAGTTCGAGGTCACCGGCCGCACCGAGAGCGGCGTGGTGATGGCCATGCGGCACCGGGAACTGCCCGTCGAAGGCGTCCAGTTCCACCCGGAGTCCGTGCTCACCGAGGGCGGCCACCGGATGCTCGCCAACTGGCTCAAGGTGTGCGGCCACGAGGTGCCCGAGGCGACCGTGGCGCAGCTGGAGAACGGAATGCGCCAACTCGCGGCGGCGGCCGGCCAGGTCTGACCCCGACCGAACCCGCGGACCGGCCAGGTCTGAGCCGACCGGGCCGCACTGGCCGGCCACGTCCGAAACCCACCCCACCGACCGGAAGGCCCCCCAAACCCCCCCGAGATCGGGGCCTGTTAGCGGGCGGGGGAGAGCGACCGGGGCGGGTTGTTCTTGAAAACGAACACCGTCACCTTTATACCCGCGCCGGCCAGCGTCTCGGCGGCCATGAGCCCGGCCGGACCGCCGCCGATGACGGCCGCGGCCGGTGGTGTCGCTGGGTCGGTGGCGGCGCGGCGCGGCATGCTCAGGGCCTACACTTT
>CBHFOL010000476.1:0-5251 GCA_965995405.1 uncultured Saccharothrix sp. | reverse complement strand
CCAGTAGCCGGTTCCGCTGGCGTCGCTGCGGTCGGTGGCGAGGGTGTCCGCGCCGGAGAGCCGCCACGTCAACCAGTCGTGCGGCAGGCACACGACCTCGGTACGGCGGGCGTTGTCGGGCTCGTTGCGGGCCAGCCAGCGCAGCTTGGCGACGGTCAGCGAGGCCACCGGCACACTGCCGACCGCCGCCGCCCACTCCGCCTCACCCAACTCGGCGGTCAACTCCGCCGCCGCGCCCGCCGACCGGGTGTCGTTCCACAGCAGCGCCGGCCGCACCACGTCGTCGGCCGCGTCCAGGCAGACCAGGCCGTGCTGTTGCGCCGCAACGGAAATCGCCGCCACGTCGGCCAAGCCACCCGCCTCGGCGACGGCCGACCGGAGCGCGTGCCACCACGCCTCCGGGTCGACCTCCGTGCCGGTCGGGTGCGCCGCCCGGCCTTCCCGTTGCAGGGCACCGGTATCCGCGTCCCGAACCACGACCTTGCACGACTGCGTGGACGAGTCGACACCCGCGACCAACGCCATCAGCAGGCATCCGGCCGGCGTCCCGACCAAGGCTGCCATCCCACGGTCCACAGACCGAACCGGCCCACGACACCACCTCCGCACAGGTTCGATCCCCGAACCTATCCCCGACGACAACCAAACCGATGACAACCGCGCCGCCGATGCCCCCCACCGCGATCGATCGGCCGCACCCCACCCAACCGCGCCCGGCAAGAGAACGGGGGCGGTGCCCCCTGGTCACCGCCCCCTGGTGACCAGCATCCGGACCACCGGTACACGTGCCGGTACACGGACGTGTGTACCGGCATCACTACGCTTGGCCACGTGCGCTTCGGGGTCCTGGGTCCGCTCGACGTTCGCGACCGCCAAGGTCGGCTGCTGCTGCCCGCCCGCCGGAAGGAACGGGTCCTGCTCGCCGTCCTGCTGCTCCGTGACGCGCCCACCTCCAGCGACACCCTCACCGACGCGCTGTGGGACGACCTGCCCCGCTCCGCCGCCGCGAACCTCAAGACCTACCTCTCCAACCTGCGCCGACTGCTCCGCCCGGACGTGTCCATCGACACCCGCCCGGACGGCTACGCCCTGGCCGTGCCCCGACCCGACCTGGACGCCACGCAATTCGAGGACCTGGTCGCCGAAGGCCGGAAAGCGTTGCGGGACAAGCGGTTCGACGTTGCCACCGAGCGGTTCACCAGGGCGCTCGGGCTGTGGCGCGGGCCGGTGCTCGACGGTCTGCCGGTGCCCGCGTCGATCCGGCCCCGGGTCACGATGCTGGAGGAGCTGCGGCTGTCCGTCCAGGAGGACAACCTGGACGCCCGGCTCGCGCTCGGCCAGGAAGTCGCCGGCGAACTACAGGCGCTCACCGGGCAACACCCGCTGCGGGAACGGTTGTGGGGACAGCTGATGCTCGCGCTGTACCGCTCCGGGCGGCAGGCCGAGGCGCTCGCGGCCTACCAGCGGCTGCACGAGACGTTGGACTCCCAGCTCGGCATCGAGCCGTCGCCCGCGATCCGGCGGCTGCACGTGGAGATCCTGCGCGCCGACCACACGCTCGACCGCACCGGCACGGTCGTGGTGCCGCGCCAGCTGCCCGCCGTGGTCCGGTCGTTCACCGGACGTCGGCAGGTGCTCGAAGAACTGGACCGCCAGGCCGGCCACCACGACCGGGCGGGCACGACCGTCGTCGTCTCGGGCATGGCGGGTGTCGGCAAGACCGCCCTCGCCGTGCGCTGGGCCGACCACGCCCGCGAACGCTTCCCCGACGGCCAGCTGTACGCCGACCTGCGCGGCTACGACGCCCTGCCGCCGCGCCGGCCGCTCGACGTCCTCTCCCGGTTCCTGCACGCGCTGGGCGTCGCGCCGGAACGCGTCCCGCAGGACCAGGACGAAGCCGCCGCCCTCTACCGCAGCACGCTGGCCGACCGCCGGGTCCTGGTGCTGCTGGACAACGCGGCCTCCGCCGACCAGGTCAGGCCGCTGTTACCGGGCGGTTCCGGCTGCCTGGTGGTCGTCACCAGCCGGGACCGACTGGCCGGACTGGTGGCCCGCGACGGCGCGACCCGCATCGCGCTGGACGTCCTCACCCCGTCCGAGTCCACGAACGTCCTCGCCGAACTGCTCGGCTCACCGCAGGTCGCCGAAGAACCCGAGGCGACCGGAGAACTGGCCGCCCTGTGCGCGCACCTCCCGCTGGCCCTGCGGATCACCGCCGCCCACTTCACCGGCGGCCGGATCGCCGACCACGTCGCGGACCTGCGGCGGGGCAACCGGCTCACCGCGCTCCAGGCCGACGAGGACACCGCCGTGCGCGCCGCGTTCGACCTCTCCTACTCGAAGCTCCCCGCACCGGCCCGCAAGCTGTTCCGGCTGCTGGGCCTGGTCCCGGGCCAGGACTTCCCGGCCGGGGCCGCCGCCGCGCTCGCCGAAACCCCGCTGCCGACCGCGACCCGCCTGCTCGACACCCTCGCCGACGCGCACCTGCTGCACCACGACAACGACCGCTACACCACCCACGACCTGCTGCGCCTCTACGCACGGGAACGCGTCCGCGCCGAGGAGACCGACGAACGCCGCGACCAGGCGAGCCACCGCCTGCACGACTGGTACACCGCGCACGCCGAAGCGGCGGCGGCCGTGCTCTACCCGGACATGGCCCGACTCCCCCGCCCCGAACCCCGGCCGCTGTTCGAGAACGAGGCGCAGGCCTCCGCCTGGCTGGACGCCGAACGCGCCAATCTGGTCGCCGCCGTCCTGCACACCTCGGCGGAACCCGCCCTCGCTCACCACTCGTGGCTGCTCGCCGACGCGCTGCGCGGCTACTTCTGGCTGCGCATGGCGACCGTCGACTGGTTGACCGTCGCCACCGCCGCCCGGACCGCCGCGCTCGACCAGCCGGCCGCGCGGGCGTCCGCCGAACTCAGCCTGGCCAACCTGCGCTTCCTGCGCAGCGAGCACGCCCTGGCCATCGAGCACTCCACCACAGCCCTGCACCTGGCCGAACAGGGCGACTGGCCGGCGGGCCAGGCGTCCGCGCACAACAACCTGGGCGGCATCCACCGGCAGTCCGGGCACCTCACCGAGGCCGCCGAGCACTTCGCCCGGTCGCTGGACATCGACCGCAGGCACGGACTGGCCGCCGGGCAGCTGGCGAGCCTCAACAACCTCGCCATCGTCGCCTGGCAGCTCGGCCGCCTCGCCGACTCCACCGACTACTTCACCCAGGCCCTCGAACTGCGACGGGAGGCCCGCGCGCCGCAGGGGATCGCGCTCGCGCTGGGCAACATCGGCGAGCTGTGGCACACGCGGGGCGAGCCGGACCGGGCACTCACCCACCTCACCGAGGCGCTGGGCATCCACCGCGAGATCGGCGCGCGGGTCGCCGAGGCGGGCAACCTGACCACGCTCGCCGCCATCCACAACGACCTGGGCGACCCGACCACCGCGTACGAGCACGCTCGCACGTCGCTCATGCTGGCCCGGGACACCGGCGAACGCCGGGTCGAGGCGGGCGCGCTGCACGTGCTGGGCGACATCCACCGCCGCGCGGGCCAGCGGGCCGACGCGAAGGACTGCTACCGCCAGGCCGTCGCACTGGCCAGGGAGACCGAGGACGACTTCCTGGAGGCCGACGCGCTGATCGGCTACGGCCGGGCGGAGGACGCGCTGGCCATCGCGCGCAAGGCGGGCTACCGGGTGCTGGAGGGCAAGGCGCTGACCGCGCTCGCCCGCGTCGAACTGGAGCGGGGCAACCTGGCCGACGCGGTCGCGCACGGCCGGGAGGCGCTGGAAATCCACCGGACGACCGGGCACAAGTCGGGCGAAGCGCACACGCTGTTGGTGCTCGGTCACGCGGAACCCGACCGGATGAGCGCACACTGGCGGGTGGCCCTGGAGCTGTTCACCCGGATGCGCGCACCCGAAGCGGACACGTTGCGGGGTCGGGTCTGAAAGCCTGGACGACACCCCGGACCGTGCGGAGAATCGGGGGACCTGGTCAGGGGGTGAACCGGTGCCGCGTGGAGAGCGCCCGTTGGACGTCGGCGACAGTCCGCTGCTGAAGTTCGCCGCCGACCTCAGGTCGTTGCGCGACAAAGCGGGCGGCTACAGCTACCGACAGCTCGGTGCCCGCGCGCACTACTCGGCGACGACGCTGTCCGACGCGGCGGGCGGGCGGAAGCTGCCCAGCCTGGCCGTGACGCTGGCCTACGTGCGGGCGTGCGAGGGCGACGTGGACGCGTGGGAGGACCGCTGGCACCAGGTCGCCGCCGAAGTCCTGCCGACGCCGCCGGCCGGCCCGAACGAGGGACACCCGCCGTACGCGGGCCTGGCCGCGTACGGCACCGAGGACGCCGAGTGGTTCTTCGGCCGGGACCGGATCCTGGAGGACCTGGTGGCCCGGATCGCCGACCGGCGGCTGGTGGCGGTGTTCGGCGCGTCCGGCGCGGGCAAGTCGTCGCTGCTCCGGGCCGGTCTGGTGCCCCGGATGACCGGCTCGACCGTGCTCACCACCCCCGGTGAGCTGGACGTCCGGCCGGAGCTGCTCGACCTGGACCGGGACCTGCTCATCGTGGACCAGTTCGAGGAGGTGTTCACCCTCTGCCCGGACCAGGACCGGCGGGACGGGTTCGTGAACGCCCTGCTCACCGCCCCGTGTCGGGTGGTGCTGGGCGTACGGGCGGACTTCTACGGGCACTGCGCCCAGCACCCGGACCTGGTGGCCGCGCTCACCGACGGACAGCTGCTGCTGGGCCCGATGGGGCCTGAAGAGCTGCGCCAAGTGATCATGCAGCCCGCCGTGAAGGCGTCCTGCACGGTGGAAACGGCCCTGGTCAGCCGCCTGATCGCGGACGCGACCGGCCAGGCGGGCGTGCTGCCGCTGCTGTCGCACGCGCTGCTGGAGACGTGGCGGCGCAGGCGTGGCACGACGCTCACCCTGGCCGGCTACGAGGCGGCGGGCGGCATCCAGCACGCCATCGCGCAGACCGCCGAGCGCACGTTCACGTCCCTGGAGAAGCAGCAGCGCGTGCTGGCCCGCCAGGTGTTCCTCCGGCTGACCGCCCTCGGCGACGGCACCGAGGACACCAAGCGCCGGCTGCCCCGCGCCGAACTGGACGACGACGTCGACGTGGACGTGGTGCTCGACCGGCTGGCCCACGCCCGGCTGCTCACCCTGGACCGGAGCACCGTCGAGATCGCGCACGAGGCGCTGATCCGCTCGTGGCCCCGGCTGCGGAACTGGCTGGCC
>CBHFOL010000475.1:0-5287 GCA_965995405.1 uncultured Saccharothrix sp. | reverse complement strand
GCGGCCGACGCCACCGCCTCGGCGTGGCCGCGCGCGTGCCGCCGGACCCCGGCCGAGATCCGGCGGTGCTCGGTCCGGGCCGCGTCCCGGGCGCTGCGTTCGAGATCGGCGTGCGCGCGGAGCATCGCCTCGACGCGCCGCTTACGGCCCTTGGCGGCTCCCAAGCCCGCCGTCCACACGGCGAACGCCGGGACCGCGAGCACCACGGCCAGGACCAGCGCGGCACCGGGACGACTGCCGCTGATGCCGTCGCCGCTCGCCAGCACCACACCACCCGTGACCGCCACGGCCAGTGGTGCCGGCCAACTCCACCGCGCGGGCCGCACCGTGGCCACGGTGTATACCAGCACGAGTTCCGCCCAGCACAGCACCAGGAACCCGTCGCTCGCCGGGGCCGAGACCCAGGACAGCAGGTCGAACCCCAGCCACAGCAGGAACGCGCCCAGTGCCGCCGCGAGGCTCCGGCCGGGCGCGCGGTGCCGGAACCCGACCGACAGGGCGTGCGGCACGAACACCGTCAACAGCGCCGCACTCGGCAGCAACGACCGGAGCGGGTCCGGCTGATCGTCGGAAACCAGCTGGAAACCGATCGAGGTGGCCGCCGCGAGCAGCACCGAAACCCAGTCCAACGGCGGACGGTGGTCCCGGGACGCGGGCGGCGCGACCGGGAGCCGCGCCCGCACCACCCACCCGGTCCCGTCCGGTCCTGCCTGGAAGGTGCCACCACACCCGGTCACGGCCGACCGCAGACCCGTGAGCCCACGACCCGAACCGACGCCGACGACGTGGGGCGAGCCGCCGTCGTCGGCGACCGTCACCGTCACCTCGTCCCCATCGCCGTCGACCAGGACCTGGACGGCCGCGCCGGAGGCGTACCGGACCGCGTTCGTCAGCGCCTCCAGGACCACCCGGTACACCACGACGATCGCGTCCGGCGGCGCGTCGTCGACCGTCCGCCGGTAGTCGACACCGGCGAAGCCCGCCGCGATCGCGTCGACCTCGGGCAGCGTGAGCGGCGACCGGCCCGCTTCGGCGAGCCGGTCCAACTCGGCGACGACCCGCCGGCCCTCGACGGCGGCGTGCCGGATCGCCTCCGCCGCCAGATCGGGGTCGGACAGCTGGGCCGCCGCACCCACCGACACCACGATCGACGTCAACCGGTGCGCGGCGACGTCGTGCAACACCGCCGCCAGCCGTTCCCGCTCGGCAGCGGCTGCCGTACCGGGCACAGCCACCGCCGCGGCGCGATGCGCCACCGTCGCCGACCGGACGAGCCGGAGCCGCCGACACCGCCGGCCCAACGCCCACAGCGTGGTCACGGCACCGGCCGTGACCAGGCATCCACCGGCGGCGATCCGCACGGACACCCCGGCCGCGACGGCCAGTCCGGCACCCCCGAGGAGCACCCCGGAAATACCCGCCACCGCGACCCGCGCGGTGCACCGTGCGGCCAGGACGAACGTGCCGATCACGACGGCGACCACGCTCCACACCACCGCGCTGCCTGGCACGAACCGCACGCTACGGGACATGCCGGGAGCCGGTGCCCCGCCTGTCCACCGAGGACGCGCGTGCAGGCCGTGACCGACCGCACCCGACGACCTGGCAGGCACCAGGAGCCGGGCCCGGTCTTCGCGATCTCCGACGTCGGCCGCCGGGCACCCTTTGACCGGCACGCCCCACCGAGTGAAAGATCGGGAACCATGTCCGACCTGTGCTTCCTGTCCGCCACCGACCTCGTCGCGATGATGGTCCGCCGACAGGTCTCCGCCCGTGAGGTGCTCGACGCCCATCTGGACCGGATCGAGCGGGTGAACCCGGCGGTGAACGCGGTCGTGACCCTGGCCGTCGACCATGCGAAGCGGTTGGCGGCCCGTGCGGACGATGCGGCGGTGCGCGGCGAGACGCTCGGCCCGTTGCACGGGCTTCCCGTGGTGCACAAGGATTTGACCGAGACCAAGGGCATCCGTACCACCTACGGGTCGACCGTGCACGCCGACTTCGTGCCCGATTTCGACTCGCTCGTCGTGGAACGCCTGGTGGGTGCGGGCGCGGTGACCGTCGGCAAGACCAACACACCGGAGTGGGGGACCGGTTCGCAGACGTCCAACCGGGTCTTCGGTTCCACGCTCAACCCCTACGACCTCACCAAAACCTGCGGCGGCAGCAGCGGCGGAGCCGCCGTGGCGCTGGCCACCGGGATGGCGCCCATCGCGGACGGCAGCGACATGGGCGGCTCGCTGCGCAACCCCGCGAGCTTCTGCAACGTGGTCGGGTTGCGCCCGTCCATCGGACGCGTGCCGAGCTGGCCTTCCGCCGCACCCCACTTCACCCTGGGCACGGCGGGGCCGATGGCGCGCACGGTGCCGGACGTGGCGCTGCTGATGCGTGTCCTCAGCCCGCCCGATCCCCGCCACCCGCTGTCGTCGGCGGCGTCCCCGGAACAGTTCGCCGGGCCGTTGCGGCGGGACTTCGCCGGCGTGGTCGTGGCGTGGACGGACGACCTGGGCGGCCTACCGGTCGATCCGCGGGTCACCCGGGCCATGGCACCCGGACCCGACGTGCTCGCGTCCCTGGGCTGCGACGTCCGCCGGGAGGCCCCCGACCTGTCGGCTGCTGAGGACGCGTTCCTCCTCTGGCGCGCCTGGTACTACGCCCTGACGCTCGGTGACACGTTGCGCGACCGGCCCGAGGATGTCGGGGAGAGCACGACGTGGAACGTCCGGGTCGGACTGGAACTGACCGGCGCGGACCTGGCCCGCGCGGAGCGGGCGCGCACCGTGCTGCACCACCGGATGCGGGAATTCCTGGCGCGGCACGAGTTCCTGGTGACCCTGGTCAGCCAGGTGCCGCCGTTCGACGTGCGGTTGCCCTACCCACCCGAGGTCGCCGGGGTGCGTAGCGAGACCTACCTGGACTGGATGCGCTCCTGCTGGTCCATCTCCGCGACCGGCCTGCCCGCGGCCTCGGTGCCGTTCGGCTTCACCGACGACGGTCTGCCGGTCGGCCTCCAGGTCGTGGGGCGGCCCGGTGACGACTTCGGCGTGCTCCAGTTGGCCCACGCCATCGAGGAGGCCACGAAGGCCGGGCAGCGCCGACCGGCCGTCGCCCTGGCGGGCTGACCGCCGGGCCGGTCGGTGCCCGGTCACCTCACGAACCGACGACTTGGCCGGCCTTCATCACCATCTTCAGGTGCTTGTCCGGTCGGGCGAGTACACCGATATCCGCCAAGGGGTCGCCCTCCACCACCAGGATGTCGGCATACGCACCGGGCGTGATCTCGCCGATGCGGCCCTCCATCCCGACGAGTCGCGCGGCCGTGCTGGTGGCCGAACGGATGACGTCGATGGCGGGTTGGACCTCGGCGCGGATCGTGAACTCCGACGCCTGGTGCGGGTGCATCCCGCCGAGCAGGTCGGTGCCGAAAGCGATCTCGACGCCGCCGCGGTGGGCCAGCTCCAAGGCCCGCAGACCGTGTTCGAGCACGTCGGAGACCTTGCGGTGGCTGTCGGCAGGCAGGCCGTACCGCGGCCCTTCGTCGGCCAGCGCCCGGTAGGTGACCAGGGTCGGCACGTAGAAAGCCCGGTGCTGCCTGAACAGTTCGACGCTGGTCTCGTCCAGCAGGTTGCCGTGCTCGATGCTGCGCACGCCGAGCCGCAGCGCGCGGTTGATGGCACGGGCGGTGTAGGCGTGGCCCGCGACGTACCGGTTGGCCGCCTCGGCTTCCTCGACCGCCGCCCGGATCTCGTCCTCCGACAGTTGGGTGGAGTCCACCCGGTCAGTCGGGGACGCGACCCCGCCGGACAGCATGAGCTTGATGTGGTGGGTCCCGGTCCGGAGCTGTTCCCGGACGGTCTTGCGGACCTGGTCCACGCCGTCGCACACCACGCCGACAGCGGGGCAGTTGCGGTGTCCGTCGGCCACGATCCGACCACGGTGGCGCAGGTCGGCGTGACCGCCGGTCTGCGAGATCGCCTTGCCGCCGAACAACAGGCGCGGGCCGGTCAGGTAGCCCTCGTCGACGGCGTCGGCCAGGCCGTAGTCGGCACCGCCCATGTCCCGCACGGTGGTGAAGCCGCGGTGCAGCATGTCCCGCAGGATGTGCCCGGTCCGGGCGGCCACGTAGGTCGGCGACCACTCCGCCTGCGCGGCGAGGTCCGCGGTGCACGCGGTCACGTGCACGTGGGCGTCGGTGAATCCGGGCAGGAGGGTGCGGCCTTCGGCGTCGATGACGGCGCTGTGGGCGAGTGCCTTGACCTCACTGCCGCCGACCTCGGCGATCACGTCACCGACGACCAGGACCCGCGCATCCTCAAGGTAGTCACCGGTGTGCACATCGAGCACCCTGGCGTTGGTGATCAGGACGCCGGCCTGTTCGGTTCCGCTGGTCAACATCGACTCCTCTGGCAACGGGCTCGCCTTTCGGGGGCTGTGGACTGTCAGGGTGCCGGCGGGCCCAGCGGGCTCGTGCGCAGGCCGGGTCGCAGGTGCCGCCACGGCAGGTCGGCCGGGTTCGCCGGAATCGGACCCGGTGCCGCCGCGACGAGCACGGCTTCGGCGGCGGGCTCGAAGTCGGCGCGGAAGTGGACCGAGCTCTTGACCACGATGATCCGTTCCCGTTCCGGCCGGATACCCAGCATCCGGAGCTGGGACCGGTCCAGCAGTTGCACCTTCTGACTGGTCACCCCCACGCGCACCGCGTCGATGCGCAGGCAGGCGCTGGGGCCGGCGTCGGCCTCGGTGCCGTGCATCATCGGGCCCTCCAGCCGGTACCGGCCGTCGGACAGGTGCTCGACCACGAACGTCCCCTCGAACGGCTCGGCACCGGGGATGCCGGGGTGCCCGCCGAGCCTGAGGCGGACGGTTCCGCCGGCTCCGGCGTCATGCGCTGCCGCAGCCGCGACGGGGTCCCAGATCGCGGCCAGGGTGGCGGACTCGCGGACGTCGACCAACGTGCGGAGCATCCCGGTCGTCCGGGCGTCGCCGCCGGCACCGGGGTTGTCCTGGGTATCGGCGATCACCACCGGACGGGTGGCGCCGGCGGCCAGTCGGCTCGCGGTGGCGACCGCCTCGGCCGGCGGCAGCACGCTGACCTGCCAGTCGGCTTCCCGCCGCACGATGTCGTCGTACAGCGTGTCGACCGCGCTCCGCAACGCGTCGGCGTCGTCGCCGTGTCCCCACACGACCGGGCCGCACTCGGGGAAGTCCGTGGCGGGAAAACCGGCCGCGAAGGACACACCGTCCAGTCCCGGCCGGCTCAGGCTGCGGTAGACGTCCCGGGCCGGTC
>CBHFOL010000474.1:0-5292 GCA_965995405.1 uncultured Saccharothrix sp. | reverse complement strand
CCGGCAGTCGCTACGCCGGGATCAGCCTGTTCCTGGTGCCGATGTCGGCCGCGGGCGTGCGGGTCGAACCCGTGCCGACGGTGAACCCGGAGCGGTTCAACCGGGTGACCTTCGAGGGCGTCGTGGTGCCGGACACCGCGCTGGTCGGCGAACCGGGCCGGGCCTGGGAGCTGATCAACGACGCGTTGGGCATGGAACGGACCGGGGTGTACCTGTGCGGACGGGCGCTGCGGTGGCTGGACCTGCTGGCCGGGGTGATCGGCGATCCACCGCGGGTCCGGGAGCTGCGCGCCGAGCTGCGGGCGGCGAGGTTGTCGGCGTGGCGCTGTGTCGAGCTGATGGCGACCGACGCGGACTGGGCCGTCGCGGCGGCGTCGGCGAAGTGGTGGAACGGCGAGCTGGCCGCGCGGATCGCCCGATCGGCCTGGGAGACGCACGCCGACCTGCCGCGGTCGGAGCGTGACCGGCCGGAGGTCCGGGAGCTGGAGTGGGCGGTGCGCGAGGCGTCCGGGCTGCGGCTGGCGGCGGGCACCACGGAGATGATGCTGGCGACGGTGTCCTCCGCGCTGCTCGACGTCCCGGGCGAGGTGGCGGTCGGTGGGTGAGTCGGAAATCCGCGGTTCGGACGAGGACGGAAAGGCAGGGCGTGATGCGAACAGGGCTGTCCACCACGCAACACCAGTTCCGGGTGCGGGCCCGGGCCGGTGAAACGTTCGCGGACCTCGCGCCGCCGGAAGCCGTGGTGGTCGCCGACGAACACGGCTACGCCTTGCGGGAACGGCACGACGACCGGCCGCCGGCGGTGTGCGCCTACCTGCTCGGCGTGGCCAGGAGGGCACTGGACGAGGCCCGTTCGCGGGTGCGCGACCGGACCCAGTTCGGGTCGCCGCTGGCGAGGTACCAGGCCGTGGCGTTCCCGCTGGCCGAGCACCACATCCGGATCGCCGGCCTGCGCCTGCGGGTGCTGGAGGCGGCGACCGCGGACGACGGGGACGACGAGCTGGTCCGGTTGGTGCGCGAGGAGGTGTTCGAGGCGGTCGAGCACGCCGTCCACGTGCACGGGGCGAGCGGCCTGGTCCGTGACAGCACCATCAGCCGATGCCACCGCGCCGTGCTCTCCGCGTGGCAGGAAAGTCGGCCCATCGCCAAGGGCCTTGTCGTACAACGCGTTCCGGACGAATGGTCGGGAACAGTATCCGATGTGGACGATTCCACGATCACCGACCTGTTCGCCGAGACCGTCGCACGCTTCCCGGAACGGACGGCCGTCGTGACCGACCGGACCGTGCTCACCTACCGGGAACTCGACGCGCGGGCGCTCCGGGTCGCCCGAGCCCTGCACGCCGAGGGCGTCGCACGCGGCTCGGTGGTCGGCATCCACCTGCTGCGCGGCCCGGAACTCGCCGCCGCCGTCCTAGGTGTGCTCCGGGCCGGGTGCGCCTACCTCCCGCTGGACCCGGAGTACCCGGCGGAACGGGTGCGGTTCATGATCGAGGACAGCGGGACGCCGCTGATCCTCACGGCGGGCTGGCTCGCCGAATGGCTGCCGCCCACGACCGCGCGCATCCTGTGCGTCGACCGGGACCTGCCCGACACCGGAGCGACGCCGCTGCCCCGGGCGGGTACCGGCGACGATCCGGCCTACCTGATCTACACCTCCGGGTCGACCGGCACGCCGAAGGGTGTGCTGGTCGCGCATCGCGGCGTGGTCAACCGGCTCCGCTGGGACCGCGACCGGTTCCCGCTCGGCCCCGAAGACGCGGTGCTGCAACACCATTCGCTCAGCTTCGACGTCGCGGTGTGGGAGCTGTTCGCCCCGCTCGTCTCCGGCGCGCGGCTCGTGCCGGCCCGTCCCGGCGGAGCGGCGGACCCGGACTACCTGACCTCGGCCGTGCACGAGCACCGCATCACCGCGCTCACCTTCGTACCGTCCCTTTTGGACGTACTGCTCGACGCCGAACCGGGTCTGGCGGCCCCGTCGCTGCGCTACCTGTTCTCCGGCGGGGAACCGCTGTCGCCCGCGCTGTGCCGACGGGTGTTCGCGGAGGTGCCGGGCGTGCGGCTGTTCAACTTCTACGGCCCGAGCGAAGCGACGGTCGACGTCACGTCGTGGGAGGTCACGCCGGCGAACGTGGCCGAAGGCGTCCCGATCGGCCGCCCGCTGGACAACGTCCGTGCCTACGTGCTGGACGATTTCGGGCGGCCGGTGCCGGTGGGTTTCACCGGGGAGCTGTATGTCGGCGGGGTCGGTGTCGCCATGGGCTACCACAACCGGCCCGCGCTGACCCGCAGCCGGTTCCTCCCGGACCCGTTCCAGGACCGGCCGGGTGCCCGCATGTACCGGACCGGTGATCTGGTGCGCTACCGGGCGGACGGGGCACTGGAGTTCGTGGGCCGGGTGGACGAGCAGGTCAAGGTGCGCGGGTTCCGGGTGGAGCCGGGTGAGGTCGAGTCCGCGTTGGAGCGCAACGGCGCGGTCCGCCGGGCGGTCGTGGTGGCCCACGACCCCCGGCTGCCCGCGCACGTCACCGGGAACGGGCGGACGCCCGACGTCGCGGAGCTGCGCTCCCACCTGCTGGAACTGCTTCCCGGGCACATGGTGCCGACCGCGATCAGGGTCGTGCGCGAGCTTCCGTTGACACCCAACGGCAAGGTCGACCGGGCGGCACTGCGGGCACCGGCACCCGATCCCGGCGCGCCGGAACCCGCCGACGCGGTCACCGGCCTGATGCGGGAGGTGCTCGGCGTCGCCGACGTCGGGCCGGAGGACGACTTCTTCTCGCTCGGCGGAACGTCGTTGCAGGCGGCCAGGTTCGTCACCCGCGTCCGCAAGCGCCTGGGGCTCGACCTGGACCTGGCCAGGTTCCTGGAGGAGCCCACCTGCCGGGCGGTGCTGCGATGACCGGCGGCTGGTTCCCGGTCGACCCGGCCGCGCCGGGCACCCGCCTGTTCTGCCTGCCGCACGCGGGCGGCTCGGCCGGCGGGTTCCTGCGGTGGAGGCGTTCGCCGACACCGGACATCGCGGTCGTGCCGGTGCGGTTGCCGGGCCGGGACGGCCGTCAGGGCGAAGCACCCGAGACGGATTTCGACCGGTTGGCACGACGGCTGGCTGCGGCGCTGCGGCCGTGGACGGACCGCCGGTACGCGTTGTTCGGGCACAGCCTGGGCGCGATCCTCGCCTTCGAGCTCGCCCGCCGGCTCGATCCGCCGCCGTGCCGGTTGTTCGTCTCCGGAGCGTCCGCACCCGACGAGCAGCCGACCGACCGGTGGCTGCACACGTTGCCGGACCACGAATTCCTGTCCGCGTTGCGCGGGTTCGGCGGACTGCCGGACGATCCCGGCCTGGCCACCGCCCTGCTGCCGAGGCTGCGGGCCGACTGCACGGTCGCGGAAACCTACCGCTACCGGGCGGCCGAGCCGTTGCGGTGCCCCATTTCCGTGCTGTGCGGGCGGTGGGACCCGACGGTCGACACCAGTCGACTGGAACGGTGGGGTGCGCACACCGACGAGGGCGTCAGGATTCGGCTGTTCCCCGGCGACCACTTCTACCTGAGTGACGCGGAGAACTTCGTGCTCAGAGCGATCCGCAAGGACCTGGCCGCCACCTCCGACCACCGGGGAAGCCGATGACCACATTGCGCGGCAACGAATCCCGTCTACGCACGACCGGCCACCCGCTCGACCCGCTGACCGCCGACGAGATCCGCGCCACGGTCCGGGTGCTGCGGCGGGCGGGCCGGATCGGCAGCGCCACAAGGATCGCCGGCATCACCCTTGCCGAGCCGGAAAAGGACCTGGTCCAGGCGTTTCCGGACACCGACGTGGTCGACCGGCGGGCGTTCGTCGTGCTCCGCGACGCGCACGAGCGGCGCACGTACGAGGCGGTCGTGTCGATCGCGGACGCGAAAGTGCTGTCCTGGCGACACATTCCCGGCGCGCAGCCCAGCCTGACGCCGGGGGAGTTCCTGGCGTGCGAACAGCTGGTGCGTGCCGACGAACGCTGGCAACACGCGATGCGCCGCCGCGGTGTGGAGGACCTGTCACTGGCGATCGTGGACGCGTGGACGGTCGGGCACACGGGGACGCGCGGCGACCCGTCCCGGCGTGTGGTCTGTCCGTTGACCTTCGTGCGCACCGGACCGCGTGACAACCCCTACGCCCGTCCGGTGGAAGGCCTGACCGGTCTGGTCGACCTCGACCGGATGGAGGTGCTGGAGATCACCGACGAGGGAATCGTCCCGTTGCCGCCGCACGCGGGCAACTACCAGCCCGACCTGGTCACCCACCCGGCGAACTGGCCGTCGGTCGACGGACTGCGCCAGGACCTGCGGCCGATCGCCATCACCCAGCCGCAGGGCGTCGGCTTCCAGGTGGACGGGCACGCCGTGACGTGGCAGAAGTGGCACGTACGACTGGGTTTCACTCCCCGCGAAGGGCTGGTGCTGCACCAGCTGGGCTACGCCGACGGCGGTCGGGTGCGGCCGATCATCCACCGGGCGTCCCTGTCGGAGATCTTCACCCCGTACGCCGACCCGAACGCGGTCCACCGCACGAAGAACGCGTTCGACGAAGGCGAGTACGGCGCGGGGTTCATGGTCAACGCGCTCGAACCCGGCTGCGACTGCCTCGGTGAGATCCACTACTTCGACGCCGTGGTCAACGACGACACGGGCGAGCCCGTGACCCTGCACAACGCGATCTGCATGCACGAGGAGGATGTCGGGGTCGGGTGGAAGCACACCGACTTCCGCACCGGGGAGGTGCAGACGCGGCGGCTGCGCAGGCTGGTGCTCTCCAGCTTCGCGGTGCTGGGCAACTACCAGTACGGCTACTTCTGGTACCTCTACACCGACGGCACCATCGCGTTCGAGATCAAACTCACCGGGATGATCTCCACCGGTGCGGTGGCACCGGGGGAACGACCCGCCTACGGCTCGCTCGTGGCACCGGGCCTGTACGGGCCGAACCACCAGCACTTCTTCAACGTACGGCTGGACATGTGCGTCGACGGCAACCGCAACCGGGTGCACGAGGTCGACGCCGAACCGCTGCCGGCCGGACCCGAAAACCCATACGGGACCGGGTGGATCGCCCGCAGGACGTTGCTGGAACGGGAGAGCCGGGCGCAGCGGGTCGTGGAACCGCGTACCGGCAGGCACTGGCTGATCAGCAACCCGGACCGCCGCAACGGTCTCGGCGAGCCGGTCGCCTACAAGCTGGTGCCCGGCACGAACGTGCTCCCGTTGCAACAGGAAGGCTCGCAGGCACGTCGGCGCGCGGGATTCGCGTTCC
>CBHFOL010000473.1:0-5297 GCA_965995405.1 uncultured Saccharothrix sp. | reverse complement strand
GACCGTGCTCCAGCCGGTGAACTGCGCGACCAAGTGCCAGTTCACCGCCGCCTACCTAGGGGACCTCGTGCCGGATCCGGACCAGCTGCCGGTGGAGGTCGGCCTGAAGTTCCGGGTCGACCGGCCCGGCCACGTCGTGAGCGCGGCGTTCCTGCGCGGCTCGTACCGGGGGCCGGTCCAGGTGCGGCTCTGGTCGGACCAGGGTGTGCTGCTGGCCGAGCAACCGTGGAACCTGCCCTACCTGATGGCGAACGTCTCGTTCGCGAGCCCCGTCCCGATCGAGGCGGGGCGTGACTACGTGATCTCGTACTACACGTCGGAAGGCGGGTACGCGACGACGGAGAACGAATACTCCGGCACGGTCGCGCGTGCGCCGTTCGTCGCGCCGCACAACGGAGTCCACGGCGCGGGCGTCTACCACTACGGCGTCGGCGGCGGGTTCCCGACCGACAGCTGGCACGACAGCGGCTACGGCGTCCTGCCGGAGTTCCGGACGCTGAGCTGATCCGGCACGTGGGGCGGGGCCGGCCTGGTCCCGCCCCACGAGAGCTGGAGCCGCTCCACGTCGACCTGACGGCGCGACTTGCGTAGCGTCGGACGGGTGACCTCTGGACTTCCCACGACGGTGGGTGAACTGCGGGCCGCCGGGTACCGCCCGCGTGGTGTCAAGGCCGAGCTCCGCGACAACCTGCTGACCGCCCTCCGCGAGAAGCGGGACCCGTGGCCCGGGATCGTCGGGTTCGAGCGGACCGTGCTGCCCCGGTTGGAGCGGGCGATCCTCGCCGGCCACGACGTCGTGCTGCTCGGCGAACGCGGGCAGGGCAAGACCCGGCTGCTGCGCACGCTGGTCGGCCTGCTGGACGAGTGGACGCCGGTCATCGCGGGCGCGGAGCTGAACGAGCACCCGCTCGAACCCATCACGCCCGAGTCGAAGCGCCGCGCCGCCGAACTCGGCGACGACCTCCCGGTCGCCTGGAAGCACCGCGACGAGCGGTTCGCGGAGAAGCTCGCCACGCCCGACACCAGCGTCGGTGACCTGGTCGGCGACGTCGACCCGGTGAAGGTCGCCCAAGGCCGCAGCCTCGGCGACCCGGAAACCATCCACTACGGCCTGCTGCCCCGCAGCCACCGGGGCATCATCGCCGTCAACGAGCTGCCCGACCTGGCCGAACGCATCCAGGTGTCGCTCCTCAACGTGATGGAGGAACGCGACATCCAGATCCGCGGCTACACGCTGCGCCTGCCGCTGGACGTCCTGCTGGTCGCCACCGCCAACCCCGAGGACTACACCAACCGCGGCCGTATCATCACGCCGCTCAAGGACCGGTTCGGCGCGGAGATCCGCACGCACTACCCGTTGGAGATCGCGGCCGAGGTGGCGTTGGTCCGGCAGGAGGCCAAGCTGGTCGCCGAGGTGGACGACCACCTGCTGGAGGTCATCGCCCGGTTCGTCCGGCACCTGCGGGAGTCCTCCTCGATCGACCAGCGGTCCGGCGTGTCGGCCCGGTTCGCGGTGGCGGCGGCCGAGACGGTGGCCGCGTCGGCGTTGCGGCGCAGTGCCCTGATCGGCGAGCACCCGCCCATCGCCCGTCCGGTGGACCTGGACTCGGTGCCCGAGGTGCTGCGCGGCAAGCTGGAGTTCGAGGCCGGTGAGGAGGGCCGGGAGCGCGAAGTCCTGACGCACCTGCTGCGCCGCGCCCTGGCGGACACCGCGCGGTCCACGTTCGCGGGCCTGAACCTGCGGCCGTTGGCGGAACTCGTGTCGGATGGTCACCCGGTCGCGACCGGCGAACAGGTGCACGCGGGCGACATCCTGGGTGCGCTGCCCGAACTGCCGGTGCTGCACGAGGTCGCCAAGCGGGTCGGCGCGGGCCCCAAGGACCCGGTGGGGCGCATCGCGTCGGCCGTGGAACTCGCCCTGGAGTCGCTCTACCTGACCCGTCAGCTGTCGAAGGACAGCGACGACGACCGGACGATCTACGGATGAGCACCTACCGGTACGACCGCTACACCGATGGCCCCGACCCGCTCGCGCCGCCCACGGACCTGCGTGCGGCGATGGACGAGCTGGGCCGGGACGTCATGGAGGGCGCGTCCCCCGCGTCGGCGCTGCGCGAACTGCTGCGGCGCGGCCTCCCCGGCACGCGCGGCCTGGACGACCTGACGTCCCGGCTGTGGCAGCGCCGGTCGGCGATCCAGCGGCGGCACCGGTTGGACGGCACGCTCCAGGAGATCCGCCGGCTGCTGGACCAGGCGCTGGAGGCCGAGCGGGCGGCGCTGTTCCCGGACCCGGACGACGAGGCGCGGTTCCGCGAGGCGCAGCTGGACGCGTTGCCGCAGGGCACGGCGGCGGCCGTGCGGGAACTCGCCGAGTACGACTGGCGCTCGCCGCAGGCCCGCGAGTCGTACCGGAAGATCGAGAGCCTGCTCGGGCGGGAGCTGCTGGACCAGCGGTTCCAGGGCATGAAGGAGGCGATGAGCAACGTCCGGCCGGCGGACGTCGAACGCATCCAGGCCATGCTCATGGACCTCAACGCCCTGCTTGCCGCGCACGCCCAAGGCCAGGACACGCAAGAGCTCTTCCAGGACTTCATGCGCGCGCACGGCGACTTCTTCCCGGAGAACCCGCGCAACGTGGACGAGCTGATCGACGCCTTGGCGGCCCGTTCGGCAGCCGCCCAGCGGATGATGAACTCGATGACCGAGCAGCAGCGCGAAGAGCTGAACGCGCTGTCCCAGCAGGCTTTCGGCAACTCCGGAATCGGCTCCCAACTGTCTACTTTGGACAGTCTGTTGCAGGGGCTGCGCCCCGACGAGGACTGGAACGGCTCGGCGCGGTTCCGCGGCAACCAGCCGCTGGGCCTGGGCGAGGGCGCGCAGGCGATGGCGGACCTGGCCGAGCTGGACGCGTTGGCCGAGCAGCTGGCCCAGTCCTACCCCGGGGCACGCCTGGAGGACATCGACCTGGAAGCGCTGGTCCGCCAGCTGGGCGACGAGGCGGGCGTGGACGCGCGCCGGCTGGCTGAGCTGGAACGCGAGCTGCGCCAACAGAACCTGCTCGAACGTGCCCCTGACGGCACCCTGCGCTTGACGCCGAAAGCGTTGCGGCGTCTGGGGGAGACGGCGTTGCGTGGCGTGATCGACAGCGTGCGTGCCCAGGGGCAGCGGGACAACACGCAGGCGGGTGCGGCGGGCGAGCTGACCGGTAGCACCCGGCCGTGGCGGTTCGGCGACACCGAGCCGTGGAACGTGCCGCGCACGCTTACCAATGCCGTGCTGCGTGGCGCGTCCGATAGTGCCGGTGACATCCGGCTGGATGTCGTGGACGTCGAGATCAGCGAGACCGAGCAGCGTTCGCGTGCGGCGGTGGCGCTGTGCGTGGACACGTCGTGGTCGATGGTCCAGGACGGTCGCTGGGTGCCGATGAAGCGCACCGCGCTGGCCCTGCACCACTTGGTGCGCACCAGGTTCCGCACGGACGCGTTGCAGCTCATCACGTTCGGTCGGCACGCGGAGACGGTGGACATCGGGCAGCTGACCGCGCTGGAGGGGGTGTGGGAGCAGGGCACCAACCTGCACCACGCGCTGCTGCTGGCCGGGCGGCACGTGCGTCGGCATCCGGACGCGCAGCCCGTGGTGCTGGTGGTGACCGACGGTGAGCCCACCGCCCACCTGGAGCCGGATGGTGAGGCCGAGTTCCACTACCCGCCGGAGCCGCGCACCCTCGCCATGACGCTCGCCGAGGTGGACGGCCTGGCCCGGCTCGGGGCTTCGGTGACGGTGTTCCGGCTGGGGGACGACCCGAGGCTGGCCCGGTTCGTGGACCTGGTGGCCCGGCGCAGTGGTGGCCGGGTCGTCGCGCCGGACGAGGACGGCTTGGGCGCGGCCGTGGTCGGCGACTACCTGAGGTCCCGCCGCCGGCGTTGAGGTCGGGTGCTGATGCAACCTCCGGGGTGTCCGGTTCCGTCCTGCGGTCGACGGACCGGAGGAGGTCGTGCTCGTGGATCGGGTCGGGCCAGTGGCGGTATTGGTGGCGGTGTGCGCTGTGGGCGGCTGTGCGGCTGCGGAGAAGACCAGGGACCAGGGCAGTCCGTCGTCGTCCGCCACGGTCACACCCACGAACGATCCGGTGGCCTCGGACGCTGCGACGACGCTCGGGCCGTTGCTGGAGTCCGGTTTTCCGGACACCTACGCGGGATTGCGGATCGACGGGGACAAGGTCTTCGTGTACCGGCTGCCGGACAAGGCTTTGGACGACGCGGCCCGTGCCGCTGCCAATGGTGCACGGTTGGAGTTGGTGGACGCGAAGTTCTCGTTGAGCCGGCTGAACCAGGTCGTGCAGCAGATCAACGATGACGGGCCTTACTGGCAGAGCCAGGGGGTGCGGATCTCGACGTGGGGGCCGGCGGTCGACGGTTCGGCGGTGAACGTCACGACCGTCGACGGCAGTGAGGCGGACCGGACGGCGTTGGCGGCCAAGTACGGAACCGACATCATCCGCGTATCGCAGGGAGATTTCCCCGTTCCCGCAACAAAGTAGCCACCGATCGGGTGAATTCATAGCTGCATCCGATGCGTGAATCGGCCCTGGTGCTCAGCCTGGTACGGCTGTTCGCCCGCAACGCATGTTGCGGGAGGTGCACACATCCCCTGGTCGGGTAGTGGCGGGTGAGGCGTGTTTTGGGACAGGGTTTGCGGCATGATCGAACCCGAACCGCTGAACGTCCGGATGCGCCGGATCGGAATGGAGCTTGCCAGGCTACGCAAGGAAAGCGGGCTCACGGGACGAGACATCGAGCGCATGTTGGGCATCCCGCCGAGCACGCTGTCCCGGATCGAGAGCTGCGAGCGGGCCGTGCGGCGAGACGACCTCTCGGCGTTGATGGTGCTGTATGCGATGCCCCGGACGTACCGCGAGGCGATGCTGAAGCTGCATGAGGAGTCCAACCAGCCCAGCCTGTTGGAAGAGCTCGAACTCAACCCTGATCTGGAGACCTGGATCGGCTTCGAGCAGGACGCCATCTCGATCAGCAACTATGAAGAATTCCTGGTGCCGGGGCTCTGCCAGACCGAGGACTATGCCCGCGCGGTGATCGCCGGCGGCCCACAGCCGCTGGAACCGTCCGAAGTGGATCGACGAGTGCGTGTACGGATTGCCCGGCAGGGTTTGTTGCGTCGGGAGAACGGGCCACGCCTCCGGGTCCTGCTCCATGAGGCGGTGTTGCGCCAGAAGGTCGGCGGACCGTTCGTCATGCGCGAGCAGTTGCGCTATCTGGAGGCATTGGCGGGGCAGTCGC
>CBHFOL010000472.1:0-5299 GCA_965995405.1 uncultured Saccharothrix sp. | reverse complement strand
TCCCCGCGCAGGGGGTCCCCTGCTTTCAGCTTGCCACAGGGGTACGACAATTTCGCAGAGCGGAATTTGGGGCCGTGGCCTCCGGCCTTGGTGAAATCCGGGCGGGCGTGGCCTCCGGCCCCCGATCACCATTGTCCCATGTGGATACGACATTGTCGGATCTTCGAGGCCGGTCGTGGTGGGGTGAGCTGCTGGCGGGGTGTGGGTGTGGGCTGGGTGGTGGGAACCGGCTTCGTCGGGAAGTGGCCTGTGACAGGATCACCCCGGTTCGCAGAGGTAAGGGGTGACCGTGCGCGTCCTGTCCGTTGACCTGGGCACTTCCAACACCGTCGCGGTGCTCGCGGCGCATGGGAGGCCACCCAGGGTCGTCGAGGTGGACGGGTCCGCCACCATGCCCTCGGCCGTGTACTGCGAGGAGGACGGCTCGCTGGTCGTCGGCCGGGACGCCGAGCGCCGTGCCCGGCTGGACCCGTCGCGGTTCGAGCCCAACCCCAAGCGCCGGGTGGACGACGGGACGCTGCTGCTCGGCGCCAACGTCGTCCCGGTCACCGACGCGCTGGCCGCCGTGCTGCGCCGCGTCCTGGACGAGACCACCCGCCAACTGGGCGGCGAGCCGCTGGACGAGGTCCGCCTCACCCACCCCGCGCAGTGGGGCCCGACCCGCCGCAACGTGCTGCTGTCCGCCGCCCGGCTCGCGGGCGTCACCACGGAGATCGTGCTGGTCCCGGAGCCGGTCGCGGCTGCTTCGCACTACGCGTCGCTCTCCGTGGGCCAGGCGCTGGCCGTGTACGACCTGGGCGCGGGCACGTTCGACGTGGCGATCGTCGGTGCCACCCAGAGCGGGTTCACCGTGCTCGCCGAGGACGGGTTGCCCGACCTGGGCGGCCTGGACGTGGACCAGGCGCTGCTGGAGCACGTGGGTCGGCAGGTGTCGCACCGCGACCCGGCGGTCTGGCAGCGGCTCCTCCGCCCCGAGTCGACGGCCGACCGTCGTGCCCGGCGCGCGCTCCAGGAGGACGTAAGGGCGGCCAAGGAGTCCCTGTCGAGGCACGCGCACACCGAGGTGCCGATGCCGGAGCCGTTCGAGGACGTGCTGGTCAACCGGTCCGACCTGGAGGCACTGGTCCGGCCGAGCATGCTGCGCAGCGCGGAGCTGCTGGCTTCCACGATCCGGTCCACCGGCATGGCGCCCAACCAGCTCGCGGGCATCTACCTGGTCGGCGGGTCGAGTCGGATCCCGCTGGTCGCGACCATGATCACGGAGCAGGTGCGGGTCGTGCCGACCAGCCTGGACCAGCCGGAGACGGCGGTCGCGTTGGGTGCGCACCACGTGCCCAAGGGCGGTGTGACGCCGCGGTCCGACAAGCCGGTGAAGGTCTCCAACGAGCCGCCGACCGTGGTCACCAAGCCGGTGACCGGCCCGAACCCGGTGTCGCCGCCGAACCCGGTCGTGAGCGGCCCCTACCCGGTCAACCCGGCGGTCAGCGGGTCGTATCAGGTCAATCCGGCGGTCAGCGGGCCTTACCAGGTCAACTACCCGCAGACGGGGCCGCAGCAGTTCAACTTCCCGAGCGTCACGCCACGGGCACCACAGCCGCAGTCACCTCAGAAGAAGAAGCCCGACAAGAACGTCCTTATCGCGGTCGGTGCGGCCGTGGTGCTCGTGTTGGCCGTTGTGGGCGGCATCTTCGTGTTCGGCGGTTCCGGCGTGCCCAGCCCGCAGGAGTGCAAGAACGACACCGAGAAGGACGCCCAGGGCTTCACGCAGTGCCTGCGCCAGCTCGCGGGCAAGGTGCCGGACACCAACACGTGCAAGGCGGGCGGCGCGGCCGGTGTGTCGGGCATCAACGCCATCAAGGGCATCGTGGTGAGCTGTGCCGTCAAGGACGACTACTCGGTGCAGTACATCCTCACCGAGACCGTCACGGGCGCGCAGCAGGGCGCGGACGCCGTCGTGCGCTCCCTCAAGACGGACACGGTCGAGGCCGAGTGGGCGGGCAACGGGCTCAAGGGCAAGTACCGGGCCGCCGCGGACGGCGGGGTGGGGCTGCTCGCGTTCACCGCCGACGAACGCCCGCTGCTGGGCATCGTGACCAAGAGCGGCGGCGGCGACCTGAGCGCGGACGCCGTCGCGGATTTCTTCGAAAACGCAGTTCAGCCAGGCACCTGACCCGGACGGAGGCTGTGCCCGCGCCGTTCGGCCTGGCACGATGATGATCATGACCGCCGTGGAAGTGGTGCAGCGCCGGGTGCTCCGCGTGCTCACCGCCACCCAGGTGCTGGGCGCGGCGGGCGTGACCATCGGCCTGGCGGTGTCCACGCTGATCGCGGCCGTGCTGTCCGGTTCGGACGCGGTGGGCGGGTTGGCACAGACCAGCGCGGTGCTCGGCGCGGCCCTGTTCGCGCTGCCCGCCGCCCGGATCGCGGCACGTCGGGGCCGCCGTCCGGCGCTGGTCCTCGGCTACGGCGCGGGCGCGGCCGGCGCGCTGGTGGCCGCGTGCGCCGTGGTGCTCGGCTCGTGGCACGTGCTGCTCGTCGCCCTGGTCCTGTTCGGTGCCGCGAGCAGCGCGAACCTGGCCGCCCGCTACGCCGGGACGGATCTGGCGCACCCGCAGCGGCGGGCCCGTTCGCTGGCCGTCGTGGTGTGGGCGGCGACCATCGGCGCGGTCGCCGGACCGAACCTGGCGGACCCGGCGGGACAGTTCGCCGCACGGCTCGGACTGCCGGTGGGCGCGGGACCGTACCTGCTGTCGGCACTGTTGTTCGGATTGGCGGCACTGATCGTGCTGCGCTTCCTACGGCCCGACCCGCTGGCCGTGGCGCGCTCGGCGGCACCTGTGACACCTGCGCACTGCGCAGGGGGAGTGGGCGACACACGCGGCTCGGGCGCGGTGTGGCGTGCGTTGCCTGCCACGGGGAAGCTCGCGCTGGGTGGCATCACGTTGTGCCACACGGCGATGGTGGGGCTCATGTCGATGACCCCGGTGCACATGGACCACGCCGGGGCGTCGCTGCGGGTCGTGGGCGTGGTGATCAGCCTGCACGTGGCCGCGATGTACGCCGCGAGTCCCCTGTTCGGGTGGATGGCGGACCGGCTGGGCCGGGTGCCCGTGCTGGCCATCGGCTCGGCGCTGGTGGTGGCCGCGTCCGGGATCGCGGGCATGGCGCCGTCGCACGACGCGCCACAGCTCGCGGCCGGACTGGCGCTGCTGGGTTTCGGCTGGTCGGCGGGGTTGGTGTCGGGGTCCGCGCTGCTCACCGAGTCGGTCGCGGTCGAGGACCGGCCGGCCGCGCAGGGCCTGTCGGACCTGTGCATGAACATCGGCGGCGCGATCGGCGGTGTCACGGCGGGCGTGGTGGTGACGGCGTGGTCTTACGCCACGCTGGGGCTGCTCGTGGGGTTCACGGCGCTGCCGTTGCTGGTGGCCTGCCTGTACACGTCGTTGCAGCGGGCGCGCTGATCAGCGCTTGCGGTTGTACCACCAGGCACGGAGGCCGACCACGATCGCGGCCACCAGCCCGGCGATGATCACGATCTGGGCGAGTGGCGACGAAAGGCCCGTTGGGTCGTCCATGGTCCGAGGTTAGCGCGCTGCGGACTCGCGGACCCGGCTCGTCTCGCCCGACCCGGCGGAGATCCGGGCGTCCCGGGACCGGTCCGACAACCAGTACGTCGACGGTCCGGCGTGGAAAGCGGCGCGCTAGCCTGGGACCGATGCGCAACACGGTGTTCCGCAAGTTGATGGCGAACGAGTTCGGGCAGGTCAGGGCGGAGATGGTGGCCAGGGACCACGTGATGGCCGCGCTCGGCGGGCGTACCGCCGACGAGGCGCTGGAGGCCGGGCTGCCGCCCAAGGAGATCTGGCTCGCCGTGTGCGAGGCGTTCGACGTGCCGGAACACCGCCGGTGACCCGGCGTGTCGCACCGGCGGTCGAACACCTGTTCGGCTATAGTCCTCGACACGACCAGGTGACGTAACCCCGCAGGTGGCCCGGTCCCCGCCGAGAAATGTCGTACCCCGCCCGTAACGTCGGCCCCGACATCGCTCAGCGACCCAGAAGACAAACCGAGGTGGACTCCAGATGGCACAGGCACCCGACCGGGACAAGGCCCTCGAACTGGCCCTGGCCCAGATCGACAAGCAGTTCGGCAAGGGCTCGGTCATGCGGCTCGGCGAGGAAGGCCGCGCTCCGATCGAGGTGATCCCGACCGGCGCGATCGCGCTCGACGTCGCGCTCGGCATCGGCGGCCTGCCCCGAGGCCGCGTGGTGGAGATCTACGGCCCGGAATCGTCCGGTAAGACGACAGTGGCGCTGCACGCCGTGGCCAACGCGCAGCGCAACGGCGGCATCGCGGCGTTCATCGACGCGGAGCACGCGCTCGACCCGGACTACGCGCGCAAGCTCGGCGTCGACACCGACGCGCTGCTGGTGTCCCAGCCCGACACCGGCGAGCAGGCGCTGGAGATCGCGGACATGCTGGTCCGCTCCGGCGCGCTGGACATCCTGGTGATCGACTCGGTGGCCGCACTGGTGCCCCGGGCCGAGATCGAGGGCGAGATGGGCGACAACCACGTCGGCCTCCAGGCTCGGCTGATGAGCCAGGCGCTGCGCAAGATCACCGGTGCGCTGAACACGTCGGGCACCACCGCGATCTTCATCAACCAGCTCCGCGAGAAGATCGGCGTGATGTTCGGCTCCCCGGAGACCACGACCGGTGGCAAGGCGCTGAAGTTCTACGCGTCGGTACGCCTGGACGTGCGGCGGATCGAGACACTGAAGGACGGCGGCGAGCCGGTCGGCAACCGGACCCGCGTGAAGGTCGTGAAGAACAAGGTCGCCCCGCCGTTCAAGCAGGCCGAGTTCGACATCCTGTACGGCCACGGCATCAGCCGCGAGGGCTCGCTCATCGACATGGGTGTCGACCAGGGCATCCTGCGCAAGTCCGGTGCCTGGTACACGTACGAGGGCGACCAGTTGGGCCAGGGCAAGGAGAACGCGCGCAAGTTCCTGCGCGAGAACCCGGACGTGGCGAACGAGATCGAGAAGCGGATCAAGGACAAGCTCGGCATCGGAGCCACTCTCGACGCCGACGACACCGCTCCCGCTCCGGTCGACTTCTGACCGTGGCGGGGCAGGACGGCCGTGGTCGCGGGACACCCCGCGACCCCTCGGCCGGCTCGTCGTCACCGAAGGCTGCCGCTTCGGCTGACCGTCCGTCGTCCGGGGTCGCCGCTTCGGTCGGCAGTTCGTCGTCCGGGGGGGCGGCTGCGGTCGGCTGGTCGTCGTCCGGGGGCCCC
>CBHFOL010000471.1:0-5352 GCA_965995405.1 uncultured Saccharothrix sp. | reverse complement strand
CTCATCCCCTCGCCCGGCGTCAGGGCGCCCACACGCTCGAACAGCACCAGCGCGCGCACCAGGTTCGCCTCAAGCACGGGCGGAACCGGCCATGGCGTGGCCAGGTATGGGGACCATTCGAACGCGACTTCCGGAGACGAGACCTGCCGTTTCGGCGGCGGCTCCATGCCGGTCACCCCGATGCCCGCGAGCACCTCCGGCACGTCCACCGGCAGGTCGGCCAGCGCGGCCCGCTCGCCGGGGCTCAGCGGCACCACGTCGTCGGCGAACCCGTCGATCAGCACCCGGCCCTGCGCGTCGCGCATCCCGGCCAGCACGTGCACCAGCCGCCACGCGGGGTTCGGCGCGACACCGCCCCAGTTGCCCGAGTGCAGCACGCCGGACGCGCCGGTGACCCGCAGCTCGAACGTGACGATGCCGCGCACCCCGAGCACCACCGACGCCCGACCGGACTCGTGCACCGGCCCGTCGCTCCACACCACCAGATCGGGCTTGTCCAGCTGCCGCACGGCTTTCACCAGGTTCGGGCTGCCGGTCTCCTCCTCGCCGTCGAGCAGCACGGTGACCCGGCACGGCAGCCCGCCGGTGATCTCCCGCAGCGCCCGCAGGCCGAGCAGTTGGGCCAGGTGCTGGCCCTTGTTGTCGCCCGTGCCCCGGCCGTAGATCCGGCCGTCCCGGAAGTCCGGCTCGAACGGCGGCGTCACCCACTCGTGCAGCGGTCCGGCGGGCTGCACGTCGTAGTGGCCGTAGATCAGCACGTGCGGGGCACCGGGCGGCCCCGGCGCGGTGCCCACCAGCGCCGGCCACCCGCCGGTCTCCACCACCTCGGGCGTCAACCCGCTGCGCCGCAACAGCTCCACCCCGTGGGCGGCGGCCTCGGCCATGCCCTCCCCGGTGCGGCTCACGCTCGGCTGGGCGATCCACGCCGCGAGCTCCGCCAGCAACTCCGGCTCCCGGTCCCGCACCCAGTCGCCGACCTGTTCCGCCAACCCCATCGCCGCTCCCCGGGAAGTGATTTCACTTTCTGCAATCGATGACAGTGAATCAAATCACCGTGCTGCCCGGCAAGGTCCGGTCGGTTAACCTCGTGCGGTGTCCGAGGACCTGCCCACCCGCACCGCGACGGTGGACGAGCTGAAGGCGCTGGCGCACCCGCTGCGCTGGCGCATCCTGCGGCTGTGCCTGGACCGCGCGTGGACCAACCAGGAACTCGCCGAACGCCTGGAGGTCGCGCCCGCGACCGTGCTCCGGCACGTCCGCTCACTGGTGAAGACCGAGTTCCTGGCCGCCGAACCCGTCCGCACCGGCGCGAAAGGCGCGCTGGAACGTCCCTACCGCGCAACCGGACGCACCTGGCAGCTGGGCCTGGTCGACCCGGACGGCGTGGGCCTGGTGCACCGCATAGACCTCGCCCTGCTCGCCGCGCACCGCGCCGAGCTGCTGGAAGCCGGACCCGACTCCAGCCGCGACATCCGGCGGGGCGTGCTCCGGCTCGGGCCGGACGCGCAGACCGAGTTCAAGACCCGGCTGTCCGGCCTGATCGACGAGTTCGTGACCCGCGAGGACCCGGACGGCGAGGCACTGAGCTACCTGTGGTCGTTCGCCGCCCGCCCAGCCCGGTAACCACACCCGCCGAAGCCGGCGCGGAAGAACCCGGACGTCGCATTGCGGTGCTCCGTCCGCACCCGTTCAATCGGCGATGGCCTGTGACCGCCGAGACCGTGGAGCGCCGCCATGACCGACCTGACGCTGGACCCCGCCAAGACCGCCGTGGTGCTGATCGAGTACCAGAACGACTTCACCACCGAGGGCGGCGTGCTGCACGGCGCGGTCAGCGGGGTGATGGCGGGCACCGGAATGCTGCCCAAGACCGTCGCGCTGGTCGAAGCCGCCCGCGCGGCCGGCGCCACGGTGATGCACGCGCCGATCACGTTCGCCGAGGGCTACCACGAGATCTCCAGCCACCCGTACGGGATCCTCAAGGGCGTCGTGGACGGCAAGGCGTTCGTCAAGGGCAGCTGGGGCGCGGCGATCGTGGACGACCTGGCCCCGCACGAGGGCGACATCGTGGTCGAGGGCAAGCGCGGGCTGGACACGTTCGCCAGCACCAACCTCGACTTCATCCTGCGCAGCAAGGGGATCACCACCATCGTGCTGGGCGGCTTCCTGACCAACTGCTGCGTCGAGTCGACCATGCGCACCGGCTACGAGAACGGCTACCGGGTGATCACCCTGACCGACTGCGTGGCGGCGACGTCGCAGGAGGAGCACGACAACGCGATCAAGTACGACTACCCGATGTTCTCGGTGACCGCGACCGCCGAAGAGGTGACCGCCGCCCTGACGTGAGCTGCGGTTCGCCGAATCGGTTCATTGTGCACGGTGTGATCGCGCACCTACCGTGAGTCGGCGTCCACTGCCGGGACGCCAACTCACGGCTTTGGAGGTCTCGCGGTGGTGTGGAGTCGGGTCGTGGGCGCGTTGGCGCTCGTCGGTGCGTCGTTGGTGGTCCTGCCGGTGTCCGCCGGCGCGGTGGACACCCGGGAGACGGCGGTCGTGTCGCTGGGCGACAGCGCCATGTCCGGTGAGGGCGCGGGTTCCTACGAGGCGGGCACCGAGGGCCAGAACGGCAACTGGTGCCACCGCTCCACCCAGTCCATGATCCACAAGACGCGGCTGGCCCAGCGCACGTTCAACCTGGCGTGCTCCGGCGCGGACTCGGCGAACGTGTCGCTGGCCGACACCGTGCACTACACCGAGGGCTCGCAGGCCCGGCGGCTGATCGACCTCGCCCGGCAGTACCGGGTGACCACGGTGCTGGTGCAGGTCGGCGCGAACGACGACCCGGAGTTCGCCGCGTCGATGGTCGACTGCGTCGCCGCGTGGGTGAACCCGTTCGGCGCGAGCTGCCGGTCGAAGCTGGCCGCGGAGTGGCCCGGCCGGCTGGCCGGGATGGCGCCGAAGGTGGAGCAGGCGTTGCGGGACGTGCGCTCGGCGATGGCGCAGGCCGGCTACCAGGACTCGGCGTACTCGCTGGTGCTCACCTCGTACGCGTCCCCGGTGACGGAGAAGATGGACAAGCTGCTGCACGGCCCGCAGGGCTGCCCGCTGCGGCTGGCGGACGCGGGCTACGGCCGCACGGTGGCCGTGCCCCAGCTGTCCGATGCCCTGCGCGGTGTGGCGTCCCGTTCCGGCGTGAAGTTCCTGGACTTCTCCCGCGCCACGGAGGGCCGCGAGGCGTGCAGCAAGGGCGGCAGCCCGGCCGGCGAGTGGCAGCGGCGGCTGACCGTGGACCCGAACGCCCTGGTCAACGGCGGCCTGGACGCGATCGGCCTGCACCTGGCACAGCAGTCCTTCCACCCCAACGCCGACGCACACGCCCAGCTGGGCCGGTGCGTGACCGAGTTCGTGACCGCCGGCACCAGCACCGCCCGGTGCCTGGAGGGTTCGGACGGCGCGCTACACGCCGTGGCGTAGCTCGCTTTCGCCTGGGCACGTCAGGAACGCGACCGGTGGGACCGGTCGCGTTCCGTCTTGATCCGGGTGTCCGGGGCGGCGAGCGGCCGGTCGTGCACGTACACCGATGAGTGCCCGTCAGCGCCGAGGTCTGCACCGGCCGTGCCCCCGCAATATCAACCCTAAGGCATCCTCAAATCCTTCGACGGCTGTGACCTGCGTCCCTAGCCTTGCCACATGAGGCTGCTGCTCTGGACCGTCCTGGTCTGCGCGTGCGCGGTCCACGGCGGGGAAACCCTGGTCCTGGTGTCGGGCGCACTGCTCGTCGGCTGCGCGGCCGACCGCGCCTTCACGCGTCGCCGGCGCACCCGGCTGGAATCCCACCCGACGGCCTGACCGTCACGACGGCCCGCTCCGCCAACGGTTCCGGCCGAGCGGGCGCGACGCAGGCCGGGTTCGGTGCGGTTTGTGATGGTGGTCGGTCACCTGCGGGCAACGCCGGCGATATTCGGTGTTCTCCGAACCTGAGTAGCTGTTCCGGTCGCCGGAGCGCTTCACTTCGGGCCCGATGCCGTCTACGCGAAGGTGGTCGCGGTGGATCGTCGGTCGTTCCTCGGAGCCGTTGGCGCTTCGGCGTTGTTCTCGCTGCTCCCGGCCAGCGTTCAGCGGGCGTTGGCGATGGCCGCGCCGACCGGTGGACTGGAGGTGGTCGAGCACGTCGTGATCCTCATGCAGGAGAACCGCAGCTTCGACCACTACTACGGTTCGCTGCGCGGGGTGCGCGGGTTCAACGACCCGCACGCGTTGGGCTTCCAGTCGGGGCGTTCGGTGTTCCACCAGCCGTCCGCGACGACCACCGATCTCAAGAAAGGTCACCCGGACGGGTACGTGCTGCCGTACGCGGTGAGCGACTTCCACATGGCGGGCACGCCGCACGGCTGGGCGGACGGGCACGCGGCGTGGAACCGGGGCCGGTACGACGCGTGGGTGCCGAACAAGGGCACCAACACCATGTCCGGGTACCGGCGCGAGCACCTGCCGTTCTACTACGCGCTGTCCGAGGCGTTCACCATCTGCGACGCCTACCACTGCTCGGAAATGGGCCCCACCAACCCCAACCGCAACCACCTGTTCAGCGGCATGATCGGGTACGAGCCGGGCTCGACGTCCCGGGCGACCGGCAACGCGCCGTACGGCAACGCCGACCACACCGGCTACACGTGGCCGACCTACGCCGAGCGGTTGCAGGCGGCGGGCGTGAGCTGGCGGGTGTACCAGGAGTGGGACAACTTCACCGACAACCCGCTGGAGTACTTCCGCAGTTTCGTCCTGGTCGGTGAGAAAGCCTTGGCGCACACCGGCTACCGGAAGGTGGAGGCGTTCTACGACGCCCTGCGCGCCGCGTCGGCGGCCACCCGGCAGACGATGCTCGCCAACCTCGCCCGCGGCGTGGCGACCCTGAACCCGGCGGAACGCGCGCTGTACGACGGCGCGCTGCGGCGCGAGGACTCCGGCGGCCTCGCGGCGGCATTCCGCGCGGACGTCGAGGGCGGCCGGCTGCCCACCGTGTCGTGGCTGGTGCCGAACACCGCGCAGAGCGAGCACTCCAGCAACGGCCCGGCGAACGGCGCGGTGCTCACCCACGAACTGCTGGACATCCTCGCGTCGAACCCGGACGTGTGGAACAAGACCGTGTTCTTCCTGAACTACGACGAGAACGACGGGTTCTTCGACCACGTGCCGCCACCCGCGCCGCCGGTCGTGGGCGACGGCAGCGACGGGCGCACCACCGTGCCCAACACCGACGAGATCGTGTCCGGCACACCGATCGGCCTCGGCGCGCGGGTGCCGATGATCGTGGTGTCGCCGTGGAGCCGGGGCGGGGCGGTGTGCTCC
>CBHFOL010000470.1:0-5352 GCA_965995405.1 uncultured Saccharothrix sp. | reverse complement strand
AACACGACCCGGCCGGCGGTCGGCTCGGTCAGCCGCAGGATCGCCCGCCCGAGGGTGGACTTGCCGCAACCCGACTCGCCGACCAGCCCGTAGGTCTCGCCGCGTCGGACGCTCAGGTCCACGCCGTCCACGGCGTACACGTACCCGACCGTCCGGTCCAGCACGATGCCCCGCTTGATCGGGAAGTGCACCTTGATGCCCTGCACCGACATCAGTTCGTCCACAGTGGACTCTCCGGTGGCCTCGACCACCGCGTCGCCGTGCGCGCTCACGCGGGCACCTCCTCGGGCACCGGAGGCTGGACGGGGTTGTGGCAGCGCAACAGCCGGCCCGCGCCGAGGTCCTCCTGCGCGGGCGTGACCTGGACGCACACGTCCAGGGCGTTGGGGCAGCGGGGCGCGAACGCGCATCCGTTGTCCCACGGGATGTTGTCCGCCACGGATCCCCTGATGGGCGACAGCTTCTCGCCGCGCGGCGCGTCCAGCCGGGGAATGGAGTTGAGCAGCCCGTGCGTGTACGGGTGGCGCGGCTGCGCGAACAGCTCGTGCCGGTGCGCCTTCTCCACGACCCGCCCCCCGTACAGGACGTTGACCTCGTCGCACAGCCCGGCGACGACGCCCAGGTCGTGCGTGATCATGACCAGGGCGGTGCCGAGGTCCTGCACGAGTTCCTTGAGCAGGGCCAGGATCTGCGCCTGGATGGTCACGTCCAGCGCGGTGGTCGGCTCGTCGGCGATGAGCAGCCGGGGCCGGCACGCCAGCGCGATGGCGATCAGCGCGCGCTGCCGCATCCCGCCGGAGAGCTGGTGCGGGTACTCGGACAGCCGCCGGGTCGGGTCGGGGATGCCGACCTTGTCCAGCAGGTCCGCCGCCTCCACCATGGCCCGCTTGCGCGCCATGTCCCGGTGCCGTTCCAGCACCTCGGTGACCTGGAGCCCGATCGGGATGACCGGGTTCAGCGACGACAGCGGGTCCTGGAACACCATGCCCAGGTCACGGCCGCGCCGGTCGCGCATCTCCCGGTCGGACAGCGACAGCAGGTTCGTGCCCGCGTAGGACACGGTCCCGGAGACGCGCGCGCCGCGCTTGGGCAGCAGCCCCATGACCGCCAGCGACGTCACGGACTTGCCGCAGCCCGACTCGCCGACCAGACCCACGGTCTGGCCGGGTTCCACGTCGAAGCTCACGTGGTCGACCGCCGTGAAGGGCTGGTCCCCCTTGCGTTCGAAGACCACGGTGAGGTCGCGCACTTCAAGCAACGCCATGACTCACCGCCTGCTCTTGGGGTCGAGGGCTTCCCGCAGCGTCTCGCCCATCAGCGTGAACCCGAGGGCCACCACGATGATGCAGCCGGCCGGCCAGAACGCGAGCTGCGGGTGCGTGTCGAACACGTTCTGCACGTCGCCCAGCATCTGGCCCCATTCCGGGATCCGGTCGTCCGGGTTGCCCAGGCCGAGGAACGACAGCGCCGCCGCGTCGATGATGGCGGTGGCCAGCACCAGCGTGGACTGCACGATCACCGGTCCGAGCGAGTTGGGCAGCATGTGCCGGAACACGATGGCGCCCGGTTTCACGCCCAGCGCGGTCGCCGCGAGCACGTGGTCGCTGGACCGCTGGGCGAGCATGGAGCCGCGCAGCAGCCGGGCGAACACCGGGATCTGCACCACCGCCACCGCGACGATCACGGTGAACTGGTTGGGCCGGGCGAACATCGCGCTGATGCTGAACGCCAGCAGCAGGCTGGGCAGCGACAGCATGACGTCGACGATCCGCATGACGAGCGAGTCGACCCAGCCGCCGAACGCGCCCGCGAGCGTGCCCAGGGTGAGCCCGCCGGCCAGTCCGATGAGGGTCGCCATCACGCCGACGATCAGCGTCTGCTGGGAGCCGATCAGCAGCCGGGAGAAGAAGTCCCGGCCCTGGAGGTCGCCGCCGAGCGGGTGTCCCGGCTGGGGCGGCGGGATCTCGTTGCGCGCCTTGACGACCTGTTCGATCAGCATCGGGTCGGACGGGTCCTGCGGGGCCAGCCACGGCGACAGCAGGGACACCAGGATGAACAGGCCGACGATGACCAGGCCGGTGAGGAACACCGGGCTGCGCCGCAACTGCCGCCACGCGCCGGCGGCGAGGCTGACCCCGACGTCGGCGGACGACTCGGCGAGCGCGTCGATCCGGTCCTTCTTCTTGGTGGGAGTGACCATCGCGGGCTACCTCGTCCTGATCCGCGGGTCGATGAACGCGTACGAGAGGTCCACCAGCAGGTTGACCACCACGTAGACGATCGTGGCCATGATGATCAGCAACAGCAGCACCGAGTAGTCCCGCCGTTCGAACCCGATCGCCAGCGCCTGTCCGACGCCCGCGAACGAGAACACCTTCTCGGTGAGCACCGCTCCCGCGAGCAGCGCGCCGGTCTGGAGGCCGACGGTGGTCACGACGGGCAGCATCGCGTTGCGCAGGACGTGCCGCCGCCGGATGACCGGCGCGGTGAGGCCCTTGGACTCGGCGGTGCGCACGAAGTCCTCGTCGAGCACGTCGAGGACGGCCGCCCGGGTGATCCGGAAGACCACCGCGAACGGGATCGTGGACAGCGCGACGGCGGGCAGGATCAGGTGTTGCAGCGCGTCCAGCGCCGCGTCCCACTCCTGCGTGATGATGCCGTCGAGGACGAAGAAGCCGGTGACCCGGGTCGCCTCGATGGCGGCGTCCTGGCGGCCTTCGGTGGGCAGGCCCAGCACCGAGGACAGCGCGTCCTTGAGCACGTAGGCCAGGAAGAACACCGGCACGGCGACACCGATCAGCGAGCCGCCGACGCTGAGGTTGTCGAACCAGGTGCCGCGCCGCTTGGCCGCCAGGTAGCCCAGCGGGATGCCGAAGGCGACGGCGATCAGCAGCGCGAGGGCGCTGAGCTCGATGGTGGCGGGGAACCGCTGGAGGAAGATCTCCATGGCCGAGTCGCCGGGCTGGACGCCGGTGGAGACACCGAAGTCGCCGGACAGGGCTCGGCCGAGGAACTTGAGGTACTGGACGAAGATCGGCTGGTCCAAGCCGAGCAGTTTGGTGAGGGCTTCCCGCGACTCGGGCGTGGCGCGCGCTCCCCGGAGGGCCGAGACCGGTCCACCCGGGAGAGCGCGGAGCCACGCGAAGAGCAGCAGGGACAGCACCAGCACCACGCCGACGAGCTGGATGAGCCGCCGGATCGTGTAGCGGAGCATTGTGCTACCCCGTTATCCCTTATCCGTAGTGGTCAGCCCTTGCTCGCGGCGCCGAACCGCTCGTCGGTCAGCGGGCTGGGCGTGACACCCTGGATCTCCTTCTTGAACACGATGGCAGGCGGGCCGTGCGACACCGGGATCGCCGGCAGGTACTCCTCCATGATCTTCTTGTTCAGGTCCTCGTACTGCTTGGTGCGCTTGGCCTCGTCCGGCTCGGCGTTCGCGGCGGCCAGGGCGTCGGAGAGCGCCTTGCCCCAGGTGGCCTTGCCGGTGTTGAACCGGTTGTCGGTGCGGCCGAAGAACGTGCCGACCCAGTTGTGGGCGGTGCCGTTGTCACCGGTCCAGCCGAGGAAGAACAGGTCTGGGATGCCCAGGTCGACGTCGGTGAGGTAGCCGCCGTTCCAGGGCTTGCTCACGACCTCCAGCTTGATGCCCGCCTTCTCCAGGTCGCCGGAGATGGCGCCGAACAGGTCCTTCGGGCTGGGCATGTACGGGCGGGTGACCTCGGTCGGCCAGTAGAACTTCAGCGTCAGGTCGGTCGCGCCCGCCTCGGCGAGCAGCGACTTGGCCTTCGCCAGGTCGTACTTCACCGGCTGGAGCTGCTTGTTGTAGCCGGTGACCAGCGGCGGCATGAACTGGGTGGCGACCGTCGCGCCCTCGGGCAGCTGGGACTTGACCAGCTGGTCGCGGTTGATCGCGAGCTGGATCGCCTGGCGGACCCGGAGGTCCTGGAGCTTCGGGTTGTTCAGCTGGTTGATGCCCAGGTAGAAGATGTTGAAGGCGGGACGCACCTTGACGTCGAAGCCGTCGTTCTTCAGGCCCGGCCAGTCGGCCGCGTTCGGCAGGTCGTAGCCGTCGATGTCGCCGGCCTTGAGCGCCTGCTTGCGCGCCGTCTCGTCCGGGATGATCTTGAAGACGACCTTGTCCAGCTTGGCCTTGGTGCCGTGGTAGTCCTCGTTGCGGACGATCTCGACCACGTTGTTGGCCTTGTCGAACTTGCCGAACTTGAACGGACCGGTGCCGGTCGGGTGCTCCAGGGCGTACGCCGGATAGGTGAACGCTTCACCCGACTGCACGACATTGTCCGCGTCGTACTTCTTCAGCGCCTCGGGGCTGGAGATCGAGAACGACGTGAAGCCCAGCACGCTCGGGAACTGCGAAGTGACGGAGTTCAGCTCGATGACCGCCGTCTTCGGGTCCTTGGCCGCGCAGGACTTGTACAGCGACGGCTTGTCCGGGGTGTCCGCGAAGCCGCCGAAGTTGTCCAGCCAGTACTGGGAAACGGCCTCGCTCTGCGCCGCGCCCTTCAGGTTGTACCAGCGGTTGAAGTTGAAGCACACCGCTTCGGCGTTGAACGCCGTGCCATCGTGGAATTTCACATTTTCTTTCAGTGTGAACGTCCACGTCTTGCCATCGGGCGACGACTTCCACTCGGTCGCCAGGGCCGGCTCGACGTCGGCGGTGCCGGGCTTGAACCCGACCAGACCCTCGTACAGCTGGCGGGCGACGCGGAAGGTCGCGCCGTCCGTCGCGTAGAACGGGTCGAACAGCTTGGGAGCACCCTCCGCGCCGAAGGTCAGCGTGCCGCCGACCTTGCCGGATCCTGAGTCGCCACCGCGTTCGGATTGCGCGCAGGCGGACAGTGCCAGCGCCGCGACGCCGGTCAGACCGATCGCGGCCGTCCAGCGGCGTCGGGCCGTTCGGGAATGAACCATCAAACACCCCTAGTGGAAATCCGGGATCTCACGGTGTGGTCAGCGACACTAACCGGTCCCCACAACTCTTCGAGAGGTAATACAGGTCACGATCCGGCCACGCGAATGGTCATTCTCGTACTTCCGGCGCACACACGATGACCCAACGTGACGACGCTCGATCGGGCAAACGCGCTCCTACGCTGTACAACGGACAACGGAAAGCCGCACGCGCGCGGAGGGGAGGTCGGGGATGGGCCCACAGGTCGAGTTCCGCGTCCTCGGGCCGTTGCAGGTGCTGGTCGACGGCGAGCCGGTGGTGGTCCGCGCAGGTCGGCAACGGGCGCTGCTGGTGTCGCTGCTGCTGCGAGCCGGGTCGAGCGTGTCGGTGGACGAGCTCGCGGAACACGTGTGGGGCGCGGACCCGCCGGCGCGGGCGCGCGG
>CBHFOL010000469.1:0-5355 GCA_965995405.1 uncultured Saccharothrix sp. | reverse complement strand
CCCACGCGCACAGCTCGCAGCCGACGCACTTCTCCAGCCCGTCCGGGTGCCGGTTGAGCTGGTGCCGGCCGTGGAACCGCGGCGCGGTGACCTTCTTGACCTCGGGGTACTCCTCGGTGACGACCTTCTTGAACATCGTCCCGAAGGTGACGCCGAAACCCTTGACGGGATCAAGCATCCCCATCGCCGGCCTCCTTAGCTGACACACTCGCTGGCGCGGGCGCGGTTGTCTGGTCGCCGTCCGAGGTGGGCAGCTGCGCCACCGGACCCGCGCGGCGCGGCGGCGACTTGGGCACTTGCAGGTCCAGCGGCGGCACCGGGAACCCGCCGCCGGTCACCGGCACGGCGTTCGGGTCGCGCAGCTCGCGCTTGTCCGGCAGCAGGAACGCGATCAGCAGGATCACCGCGAGCACCACGCCGAACACGGCCAGCAGCGCTCCGGTGGTGATGTTGTCCGCCGCCCGCTCCTGGTTGATGTACCGGGTGAACGCCACCGCGACGAACCAGAACAGCGCGATCGGGACCAGGAACTTCCAGCCCAGCCGCATGAACTGGTCGTAGCGCAGGCGGGGCAGCGTGCCGCGCAGCCAGATGAACAGGAACAGGAAGCCCAGCGTCTTGATCACGAACCAGATCAGGCCGAGCCAGCCGCTGCTGTTGAGGAAGTGGTCGTCGCCGACGAACGGGAACTTGTAGCCGCCCAGGAACAGCGTGGTGGCCAGCGCCGACACCGTCACCATGTTGACGTACTCGGCGAGGAAGAACAGCGCGAACTTCAGCGAGCTGTACTCCGTGTGGAAGCCGCCGACCAGCTCCGACTCGGCCTCGGGGAGGTCGAACGGGGCCCGGTTGGTCTCGCCGACCATGGAGATGACGTAGATGATGAAGCTGACCGGCAGCAGGATCGCGTTCCACGCGGGCAGCGCGCCCCACAGGATGGTGCCGGACTGGGTGTTCACGATGTCCGAAGTGGACAGCGAGTGCGAGCTCATCACCACGGCGACGATGGACAGGCCCATCGCGATCTCGTAGGAGATGACCTGCGCGGCCGACCGCAGCGCGCCCAGCAGCGGGTACGGCGAGCCGGACGCCCAGCCGGACAGCACGATGCCGTAGACGCCCAGCGACGAGCAGGCCAGCACGACCAGCACGCCCACCGGCAGGTCGACCAGCTGGAGCGCGGTCTCCTGGCCGAAGATGTTGACCTGGCCGCCGAGCGGGATCACCGAGAAGGCGACGAACGCCGGGATGCACGAGATCACCGGGGCCAGGAAGAACACCCACTTGTCCGCCAGGATGGGGCGGATGTCCTCCTTGAACGCCAGCTTGAGGCCGTCCGCGAGGGACTGGAGCCAGCCGTTGGGGCCGACCCGGTTCGGGCCGGGCCGCTGCTGCATCCGGGCGACGACCTTGCGCTCCCAGTTGATCATGAACAGCGTCATGACCACCAGGAACGCGAAGATCCCGACGACCTTGACGATGATCAGCCAGAGCGGGTCGTCCGCGAGGAGTTGTGCCGTGTTCATGAGTTGCCTCCGGGCGACGTAAGTGCCTCAGCGGAGCCCGAATCAGATGCAGTGGAAACCGCCACTACGGAGCCGTGGCCCGCAGCCAGGTTGCGCCGGACGGTGACCGGGCCCGAGTTGCCGGGCAGCCACACGACGCCGTCGGGCAGGTCGGCCGTCTCGGCGGGCAGCGACACCTCGCCGCGCTCGGTCGACACGGTGATCACGCCGCCCGGCCGCACGCCGAGCTGCTTCGCCGTGGCCTCGGACAGCTTCGCCACCACGGGACGCGCGGTGCCCGCCAGGTTCGGCTCCTCGTCCTGCGCGGAACCGTTGTCCAGCAGTCGACGCCAGGTCGCCAGCACGGCCTGGCCCGTCCGGGGCTGGGCCAGCAGCGGCGCGGCGACGGTGGGCGCGGCGGCCTCCAGCGTGCCGCGGCCCAGGCGCTCGAAGTCGGCGGCAGCGGCGGCCGGGGTCTGGGTGAACAGGTCGGCGTCCATCTCCACGGCCAACGTGTCCAGCACGCGGCCGTCGGGCAGCGTCCCGGTGCCTTCGAGCGTGGCGTCGAACGGGCGGTGCCGGCCCTCCCAGTTGAGGTAGCTGCCCGACTTCTCGACGGCCGGCGCGATGGGGAGCACCACGTCGGCGTGCGCGGTGACCGCGCTGTGCCGCAGTTCCAGACTCACCACGAAACCGGCCGCGTCCAGCGCCTGCTCGGCCAGCGCCGGGTCCGGCAGGTCGAACGGGTCGACCCCGCCGACCACCAGCGCGTCCAGGCTGCCGTTCGCGGCGGCGGTCAGGATGCCCGTGGTGTCACGGCCGGCCGCCGTGGGCAGCGCGCCCGCTTCCAGGCCCCACGCCTGCTCGACCTCGGCGCGCGCGGCGGCGTCGGACACCAGCCGGCCACCGGGCAGCAGCGTCGGCAGCAGACCGGCCTCCAGCGCGCCCCGCTCACCGGCCCGACGCGGGATCCAGGCGACCTGCGCCCCGGTCCGCGCGGCGAGTGCGGCGACCGCCGAGAACAGGCCCGGCACCTCGGCGGCACGTTCGCCGACCAGGATCACCGCGCCCGGCTTGGCCAGGTCGGCCACCACGTCGGCGGCGTGCTCGGGCAGCGCGTTCAGCGCGGCGGGCTCACCCCCGGGCACGCAGGCGAGCAGCGTGCCGTGCGTCTTCTCCACGGCGGGCGTCGTGTACTGGCCCAGGTGGAACACCTTCGTGCGGTTCTTGCGGGCCGCCTTGCGCAGCCGCAGGAACACGATCGGCGCTTCCTCCTCGGGCTCGAACGCCACCAGCAGCGCGGCGGGCGCGGCCTCGATGCCCCGGAACGTCACACCGTTGTCCGGCGTGGTGCCGAGCACCGACGAGGTCAGGAACTCCAGCTCCTCCGCCGAGTGCGCGCGGGCGCGGAAGTCGACGTCGTTGGTGCGCAACGCGATCCGGGCGAACTTCGCGTAGGCGTAGGCGTCCTCGACGGTCAGCCGGCCGCCGGCGAGCACGCCGACGCCCTTGCCGTCCCGGGCCTTCGCCAGACCGGCCGCCGCGACCTGCAACGCCTCGGTCCACGACGACTCGCGCAGCTCACCGGACTCCGGGTCGCGCACCAGCGGCCGGGTGATCCGGTCGTCGGCGGTGGCGTACCGGAACGCGAAGCGGCCCTTGTCGCAGATCCACTCCTCGTTGACCTCGGGGTCGTCGCCGGCCAGCTTGCGCTGCACCTTGCCGCGCCGCCAGTCGGTGCGCTCCGCGCAGCCCGACGAGCAGTGCTCGCACACGCTGGGCGTGGACACCAGGTCGAACGGCCGGGCCCGGAACCGGTACGCGGCGGACGTCAGCGCGCCCACCGGGCAGATCTGGATGGTGTTGCCGGAGAAGTAGCTCTGGAACGGCTTCTCCTGCGCCACACCGATCTGCTGCTGCGAGCCGCGCTCCAGCAGCTCGATGAACGGGTCGCCGGCGATCTGCGCGGAGAACCGGGTGCACCGCTGGCACAGCACGCACCGCTCGCGGTCCAGCAGCACCTGGGTGCTGATGGAGATCGGCTTCGGGAACGTCCGCTTGTGCTCGTGGAACCGGGAGTCCGCGCGGCCGTGCTTGAGCGCCTGGTTCTGCAACGGGCACTCGCCGCCCTTGTCGCAGATCGGGCAGTCCAGCGGGTGGTTGATGAGCAGCAGCTCCATCACACCCTGCTGCGCCTTGTCCGCGACCGGCGAGGTGAGCTGGGTCTTGACCACCATGCCGTCGGCGACGGTCATCGTGCAGGACGCCTGCGGCTTCGGCATCGGCCGGCCGCCCATCTCCACCTCGACCAGGCACTGCCGGCACGCGCCCGCCGGCTCCAGCAGCGGGTGGTCGCAGAACCGGGGCACGACGATGCCGAGCCGTTCGGCGGTGCGGATCAGCAGCTCGCCCTTGGGCGCGACGACCTCCAGGCCGTCGATGACGAGCTTGACGTGACCTTCCGGGACCACCAGCTCGGTGCTCTTGTCAGGGGCGATGGTCATGCGCTTGCTCCTGCCAGGACCTGGGAGTTCTCCTGACAGAGCGCCAGGAACTCGTCCTTGAAGTACTTGATGCCGCTGGTGATCGGGCTGACCGCGCCGTCGCCGAGCGCGCAGAACGAGCGGCCCAGGATGTTGTCGCAGACGTCCAGCAGCGTGTCGATGTCCGCGGGGGTGCCCTCGTGCCGGTTCATCCGCTGGAGGATCTGGACCAGCCAGTAGGTGCCCTCACGGCACGGCGTGCACTTGCCGCACGACTCGTGCTTGTAGAACTCGGTCCACTTCATGACCGCCCACGGCACGGACACCGTCTCGTTGAAGATCTGCAACGCGGTGGTGCCCAGCATCGACCCGGCTTCGGCCGCGCCCTCGAAGTCCAGCGGCACGTCGAGGTGCTCGGCGGTGAACAGCGGGGTGGACGAGCCGCCCGGCGTCCAGAACTTCAGCGGGATGCCGTCCTTCATGCCGCCCGCCAGCTCCAGCAGCTCGCGCAGCGTGGTGCCCATCGGGGCCTCGTACTGGCCGGGCCGCTCGACGTGGCCGGACAGCGAGTAGATCTTCGGCCCCGGCGAGCGCTCCCGGCCCATGGTGCGGAACCAGTCCGCGCCGCCGTTCACGATGTAGGGAACCGAGGCGATGGTCTCCACGTTGTTCACCACAGTGGGCGACGCGTAGAGGCCGGCGGTCGCCGGGAAGGGGGGCTTGAGCCTGGGCTGGCCGCGCTTGCCTTCGAGCGAGTCGAGGAGGGCGGTCTCCTCGCCGCAGATGTACGCGCCCGCGCCCGCGTGCACGACGACGTCGAGGTCGAACCCGGTGCCGAGGATGTCCTTGCCCAGGTAGCCCGCGTCGTACGCCTCGCGCACGGCCGCGTTCAGCCGGCGGATGCAGTGCAGCACCTCACCGCGCACGTAGATCGCGGCGAAGTTCGCCCGGATCGCGTACGAGGTGATGATGATGCCCTCGATCAGCGAGTGCGGGTCCGCCATCATCAGCGGGATGTCCTTGCAGGTGCCCGGCTCGCCCTCGTCGGCGTTGATGACGAGGTAGTGCGGCTTGCCGTCACCCTGCGGGATGAAGCCCCACTTCATGCCGGTGGGGAAGCCCGCGCCGCCGCGGCCGCGCAGCCCGGAGTCCTTGCACTGCTGGATGAGCTGGTCCGGGTGGGCCTTCAGCGCCTTGGGCAGGGCGGTGTAGCCGCCGGTGCGCTCGTAGGTCTCGATGGTCCAGGACTTGGGCTCGGTCCAGCGCGTGGTGAGAACGGGAGTCAGCGGGTTTGCCATTGGTGCCCCCTACTTCTTTTCCGGCAGGGCGGGGAACTCGGCGTTGGCCGGCATCTTCGGTGCGTCCCA
>CBHFOL010000468.1:0-5360 GCA_965995405.1 uncultured Saccharothrix sp. | reverse complement strand
ACCTGATCGGCGAGCTGCGCGAACGGATGTGGACGCAGGGCTCGGTGGCCTCCAAGGTCCTCGAGGGCAAGGAGGAGGACGGCGCGAAGTTATCCGACTACTTCGCGTTCTCCGAGCCGTTCGGCAAGCTGCCGTCGCACCGCATCCTGGCCCTGCTCCGGGGCGAGAAGGAGGAGGTGCTCGACCTCCAGTTCGACGCGGGCGACGAGGACGAGCCCACCGGCTACGAGGTGCGCATCGCGGCCCGCTTCGGCGTCGACGACCAGGGCCGGCCCGCCGACCGCTGGCTCGCCGACACCGTCCGCTGGGCGTGGCGCACCCGGATCCTGGTGCACCTCGGCATCGACCTGCGGTCCCGGCTGCGCCAGTTCGCCGAGGACGAGGCGGTGCGCGTCTTCGCGTCCAACCTCCGTGACCTGCTGCTCGCGGCCCCGGCGGGCACGCGCGCCACGATGGGACTCGACCCCGGTTTCCGCACCGGGGTGAAGGTCGCCGTGGTCGACGCGACCGGCAAGGTCGTCGCCACCGACACGATCTTCCCGCACGTGCCCGCGAACCGCTGGGACGAGTCGATCGCCAAGCTCGCCGCGTTGGCGCACAAGCACGACGTCGAGCTGATCGCGATCGGCAACGGCACCGCGTCCCGGGAGACCGACAAGCTGGCGGGCGACCTGCTCAAGCGGCACGCCGACCTCAAGCTGACCAAGGTCGTGGTGTCCGAGGCGGGCGCGTCGGTGTACTCGGCGTCCGCGTTCGCGTCGGCCGAACTGCCCGGCATGGACGTGTCGCTGCGCGGCGCGGTGTCCATCGCCCGCCGGCTCCAGGACCCGCTGGCCGAGCTGGTGAAGATCGACCCGAAGTCCATCGGCGTCGGCCAGTACCAGCACGACCTGTCCGAGTCGAAGCTGTCCCGCTCGCTCGACGCGGTCGTCGAGGACTGCGTGAACGCGGTCGGCGTCGACCTGAACACCGCGTCCGCGCCGCTGCTGACCCGGGTTTCGGGTATCACGGCCGGTCTCGCGGAGAACATCGTGCAGCACCGCGACTCGAACGGCCCGTTCCGGTCGCGGACGGCGCTGAAGGACGTGCCCCGGTTGGGGCCCAAGGCGTTCGAGCAGTGCGCGGGCTTCCTGCGCATCCCCAACGGCGACGACCCGCTGGACGGGTCGGCCGTGCACCCCGAGGCGTACCCGGTGGTGCGGCGCATCCAGCAGCACGCGCAGGCCGAGCTGATCGGCAACGCGGCGGTGCTGAAGTCGTTGCGACCACAGGACTTCGTGGACGACACGTTCGGTCTGCCGACGGTGACCGACATCCTGCGCGAGCTGGAGAAGCCGGGGCGCGACCCGCGTCCGGCGTTCAAGACGGCGACGTTCGCGGACGGCGTGGAGAAGCTCGGCGACCTCAAGCCCGGCATGGTGCTGGAGGGCGTCGTGACGAACGTGGCGGCGTTCGGGGCGTTCGTGGACATCGGCGTGCACCAGGACGGTCTGGTGCACATCTCGGCGCTGTCCGACAACTACGTCAAGGACCCGCGTGACGTGGTCAAGTCCGGTGACGTGGTGCGGGTGAAGGTGCTGGAGGTCGACATCCCGCGCAAGCGGATCGGCCTGACGCTGCGACTCCAGGACGAGCCGGGCCGCAAGGCACCGCAGAAGGAGCAGCAGCAGCGCCGTGGCGGCGGTGGCGGCGGTGGACGTCCGCGTCAGCAGCAGCAACGCCAGGAACGCCCACCCGCCAACGGTGCGATGGCCGAAGCCCTGCGCCGCGCCGGGCTCGGCGGCTCGAAGTAGCGGTCCGGTACGGGGGCCGTCGCCGGCCCCCGTACCGAACTCGACAGTCCCTTGTGGATGGGGTCTGCGCGCCCGACGTCGCTGCCGGCAAGTGCGGCCGATTGAGGGGTTCGGTTCCACCGCGATCCGGCTACCGTGACGCTCAGTCGAGCCGAGGGGTGAGTGCGCTGAGCGACGACGTTGACGCGGTGGTCGTCGGGTCCGGTCCGAACGGGCTGGTCGCGGCGAACCTGTTGGCCGACGCGGGCTGGGACGTGCTGGTGCTGGAGGCGGCCGACGAGCCCGGCGGTGCCGTGCGCACCGGGGAGCTGACCGCGCCAGGGTTCCGCAACGACCTGTTCAGCGCCTTCTACCCGCTCGGCGCGGCGTCGCCGGTGATCGCCGGCCTGGAGTTGGAGCGGCACGGGCTGCGGTGGCGGCGGGCGCCCGAGGTGTTGGCGCACGTGCTGCCGGACGACCGGGCCGTGCTGCTGTCCATGGACCTCGACCGGACGGCCGCGTCGGTGGACGCGTTCGGCGCGGGTGACGGGGCCGCGTGGCAGGCGGAATTCGAGCGCTGGCAACGGGTCCGGGACGATCTGCTGGGCGTGCTGCTGCGCCCGTTCCCGCCGGTCCGGGCGGGTGTCGGGTTGCTTCGTGCGCTGGGGACGGCCGAGGCGCTGCGGTTCGGGCGGATGTTCGCGCAGTCGGTGCGGGCGTTCGGGGACGAGCGGTTCAGCGGGCAGGGTGCGCCGTTGTTGTTGGCGGGCAACGCGATGCACACCGATCTGGGGCCGGATCAGGCCGGTGGCACGGCGTTCGGGTGGCTGCTGGCCATGCTGGGGCAGGACATCGGCTTTCCGGTGCCCGAGGGTGGTGCCGGGAAGCTCACCGAGGCGTTGGTGAGCCGGTTGGCCGGACGGGTCGAGTGCGGGCGCGCGGTGGCGCAGGTCGTTGTGGCGCAAGGGCGTGCGCTGGGCGTGCGGGATGCGACCGGCGGGTTCGTCCGGGCGCGCAAGGCCGTGCTGGCGGACGTGCCCGCGCCGGCGCTGTACCTGGACCTGGTCGGTGCGGAGCACCTGCCCGCGCGGTTGGTGTCCGATCTGGCGGGGTTCGCCTGGGATCACGCGACGGTGAAGGTGGACTGGGCGTTGTCCGGGCCGATCCCGTGGACGGCGACCGAGGCGAAGGGCGCGGGGACCGTCCACCTGGGCGGCGATCTGAACGGTTTGTCGGTCGGCAGCACGGAGATCGCGGTGGGGAAGCTGCCGCGCACGCCGTTCGTGATCCTGGGACAGATGACGACGGCCGATCCGACCCGGTCGCCGGAGGGCACCGAGGCGGCGTGGGCGTACACGCACGTGCCGCGCGGGGAGAACTGGTCGGCGGACCGGTTGCGGCGGCGGGCGGACCGGGTGGAGCAGTTGATCGAGCAGCACGCGCCGGGGTTCCGCGAGCTGATCGTGTCCCGGACGGTGCAGGGCCCGGCTGACCTGGCGGCACGCGACCGGAATCTCGACGGCGGCGCGATCAACGCGGGCACGGCGGCGATCCACCAGCAGCTGGTCTTCCGCCCGACGCCGGGCCTGGGCCGCGCGGACACCCCGGTGGACCGGCTGTTCCTGGCCGGCGCTTCGGCGCACCCCGGCGGCGGCGTGCACGGCGCGGCCGGGGCGAACGCGGCACGAGCGGCCCTGGCTCGCAACGGCCTCGCCGGCGACGCCTACCGCCTGCTGATCAACGGCCTCCACCGCTTGTTCTATCGTTGAACAATCCCCACGTCGAACGACCACGAAGCCGACACAGGCTCCGGCCACCTGTCCCATTGTTGAACAATCCTCTCCTCCGTCGCGGCGAGTTGTCGGATTGTTGAACGATCGGTGCAAGACGGGGCCGGCGGCTTACTTGGCGCGGGTGCCCTTCAGCTTGACCAGGTCCGACTCGAACAGGTTCGCCACCACGGCCAGCCCGCCGGGCACCCCGGCGTCCGGCTTCGCGATGTACGACTGGGTGCTGGACGGCCGTCCGACCAACGAGAACCGCAATGGCCCGGTCAGGCTATTCGTGTCCAGGCCGTTGGTCGCCTGGAACGCCCGCAGCACCCCGTCCCGGGTCAGATCCCGCTCCGCACAAGCCTTCTCCAGCACCGCCGCGAACGCGACCCCGATCGCATACCCGTGGTCCACCGATCCCGTCGGCTCCACCCCCGGGAACCGCCGCTCGAACGCCGCCGCCACCGCACGCGGCCCCGGCAGGTCCGTGGCGTAAGGCGCGATCGGCGACACCACCCGGACTCGCTTCACCACCGCCGCCGCGACCGGCGAATCCAGGATCAGCGGGTCGTACCCGACCGCGTTCACCAGGAACGGCACGTCCCAACCCAGCCGCTCGGCCGCCGCCACGGCCGTCGCGGTCTGCGGCGGGGACGTGCTCAGGAACACCACCTTCGCGCCCGCCGCCTGCAACTCCCGCACCGCGCCCGCCACGTCGGTCGCCGCCTCCGGCACCGACTTCGACACCAGGTTCAGCCCCCACTGCCCGGCGGCGAACGTGCTGCCCTCCAACCCCGTGCGGCCGTAGTCGCTGTCGACGTACACGTGACCGATCGTGTCGCCGCCCCGGAACGCACCCTCCCGCCGCAGGTGGTCCAGCCCGTTGATCACATCGAGGTCGTACGTGGTGCCGACGATCATCATGTGCGGGTTGCCGAGCAGCGACGACGACCAGGACGCCGGCGCGACGACGGCCCGTGTCTGCATCAGGTCGGGCGCGATCGCGGCGGTCATCGGCGCGCCCGCCACGTCGATGAACCCGAGCACCCGGGGCTCCAACTCGAAATAGCCGTCGAGCGCCCGGCCCACGTCGTACCCGTGATCCTTCTGCTTCAATTCGACCTTGCGCCCGCAGATCCCGCCGCGTTCGTTCAGCTCGCCCAGGAACAGTTCGTAGCCCTTGATCCGGATCTGCGCGGACTGCGAGAACGGCCCGCTCAGGTCGGTCAGCACGCCCAGCGAGATCGTGCTCCCGGAAACCCCGGGACCGGCCTTGACCTGGACTTCCTCCTCCACACTCGCACAGCCGCCGACCAGCAGCGCGGCGAACGCACCGATGACGAGATTGCGCACGAATGACTCCCGGACTCAGGTTACCGACCGGTAGGAGTATTCGGTCCGCACGCCCCGTCCGCTCGCGCTTGTGAGCTGACCCACGTTTCTTGAACCGACCCGCGACAAGCCGTATCGCGCGCGGAGCCAGAGGCGTCCCCGGAATGCGTGCCGGGACATTCCCGCCCCGAATTGGGCCGAACGGAGCAATCGACGGCAGTGCGTCGCCGTGGCCGCGTCGTCCCTGACGGCACGGTGCGGCGACCCCGGCACCGCGAGCAGGACGTGGCGCGGCTGCCGGCGCAGACCAACCGGGAGATCGCCGACGCGCTGCTCCTGTCGCCGCGCACGGTCGAGCAGCACGTGGCCCGCGCGCTCCGCGAGCCCGGCCTCACGTCCCGCGCCGACCCGCGACCACGCGGAGCCGGCAAGGCAACGACACCCGCCCGGCCGCCTCGCGCCGGAACCACCGGTCCGCCGGCCG
>CBHFOL010000467.1:0-5384 GCA_965995405.1 uncultured Saccharothrix sp. | reverse complement strand
ATCGGCGACGAGGGCGACAGCCAGCTCGGTGACTTCATCGAGGACTCCGAAGCCGTGGTGGCGGTGGACGCGGTGTCGTTCACGCTGCTCCAGGACCAGTTGCAGTCCGTGCTGGCGACGCTGTCCGAGCGCGAGGCGGGCGTCGTCCGGCTCCGGTTCGGCCTGACCGACGGCCAGCCGCGCACGTTGGACGAGATCGGCCAGGTCTACGGCGTGACCCGCGAGCGGATCCGCCAGATCGAGTCGAAGACGATGTCCAAGCTGCGCCACCCGTCGCGGTCGCAGGTGCTGCGCGACTACCTGGACTGAGTTCGTTCCCGACGAGTGCCGGTGACCTGGTCGAGGTCACCGGCACTCGTCGTTCCGGGCCGCTCTTCGCTCCCGGCGGGTCGACGTTCGCGGCCGGCTGGAGGTCCAAGCCGCTTGTCGCTTCGGGCCGGTCGGAGGTACAGGCCGCTCGACGTTCCCGGCTGGCGGGAGGTCGAAGCCGCTTGTCGTTCCGGGCCGTTCTTCGCTCCCGGCGGGTCGGCGTTGCCATCCGGTCGGAGGTCGAAGCCGCTGGTCGCTTCAGGCTGGTCGGAGGTCCGAGTCGCTCGACTTTCCCGGCTCGGCGGTGGTCCAAACCGGTCGACGTTCCCGGCTGGTCGGAGGTCTGGACCGGTCGTCGTTCCGGGCTGGTCGGAGGTCCGGACCGGCGGGAAACCAGGGCCGGTCGGAGGCCCGGGCCGATGCGGCGCGGTGATCGTCTCGGGCACTGTCGCGTGAGGACGGTGTGAAGCGGGGCCGTCTGACGGGGTGGTGAACTGGACGTGTTCCGTCCGGATCGTGGAATCCCGAGCCGTGTTCGCTCTCGGCTGACCAAAGTGTTACCGATCACAGATCGGCCTATCGCGGACCCACCGTTCGGAGCAGCGGACGTCGGCTCTGCATCGTATCCGCAGGTCTGAAAGCGTTGGCACGACAGCGGAACGTGAGCGGTTGCCCGGCGAACCGGTGGAAGTCCCGGGTTCGCGTGCGGTGTGGCGCGGGTGAATGACAAGTGACGCGGGTCGCCACGGGCTTGGGAACACTGACTTACGCCCGTGCGTCTGCAAGAGTGGAGCCAGCGAACACGACGCACCAGCCAGTTGCGGGGTGGTCGCAGCTAGGTGTGAGGGCACCGAATCCCCGGTGCCGGGACGGAGGGAGATTTCCATGACTACGACGCTCACCCGCCCCGAGTTGACCGCTGCCGACCGCTGCGACCGCTGCGGGGCTGCTGCCCAGGTACGCGCCGTGCTCCCCTCCGGGGGCGAGCTGCTGTTCTGTGGGCACCACGCCCGCGAGCACAGCACGAAGCTGCGCGAACTCGCTGCTGAATTGCAGCAGGGCTGAACACAAGCAGGCCCTCCGTGGCCTGTAGCACCCTAGCCGTCCGGGGCGGAGATCCGATGGGTCTCCGCCCCCCTGCACGTTCCGAACCCGGTCACGCCCGCACTCCCCGCACCTCCGACACAGCGCGAGGCGAGCGGTTCGGCGGAGGCCAAGCCGGGCGGACCTTTAGGTCGGATCACCGCATGTCCGGTGTGCCGCAACGGATTCCGTGACGATCCGCGTCCGCTCGACTACGGGGTGTTCAAGAATCGGGCTGCATGGTCACGGGAAGCCCGGGACTACGGGAAGTTCAGACTTCGCCGAGCACGGGCTCGAAGGCCAACTCCGCCGCACCGACGAGCTTGGCGTCCCGCCCCAGCGGCGAGCTCACGATGCGGGTCCCGCCGACCGCCCGGCTCACCAGGCTGCGCCTGCCCACCACCTGCCGCACCGCCTCCACCACCTGGTCGGGCAGCGCGGTGAACAGGTCGCCGAGCACCACCAACTCCGGCCCGAGGATGTTGACCACGTTGATCAGGCCGGTCGCCAGCCACTCGGTGAACTCGCCCAGCCGGTGCGCGACCGCCTCCGGGGACGCGGCCAGCGACCGCAGTTCCGCCACCACCGCGCCGCGCGGCGCGTCCTCGGGCAACGCCAGCGCCCGGCACAGCGCCGCCTCCCCCACCTCGGTCTCCCAACACCCCTGACACCCGCAGTAACACCGCCGACCGCCGGGACGGACCACCATGTGGCCCAGCTCACCCACGTACCCGCCGGTGCCGCGCAGCGGCGTCCCGGACGAGATCACCCCGCCGCCCACGCCCACGTCGGCCGAGATGTAGACCATGTCCGACGAGTCCCGCGCGGCTCCCCGGACGTGTTCGGCCAGCGCGCCCAACTCGGCGTCGTTGCCGACCTGGACCGGCACCTTCAGCACCGCCGACAGCCGCCTGCCCAGCTCCACGTCCGTCCAGTGCAGGTTCGGGGCCTCGTGCACCAGGCCGTCCGCGCGGCGCACCACACCGGGCACCGAGACGCCCACGCCGACCGGCGTCACGTCCAGTTCGTCGGCCAGCAGTTTCGCCGAGTCGGCGATGTGCGTGATCACCTCACCCGGGTCGCGGGACCGGTGGTGCAGGTTCCACGAGTCGCGGCCGAGGAGGTCGCCGCCGAGGCCGACGAACGCCATCGCCACCTGCTCCACGCGGATGTCGACGGCCATGACCACCGCCGCCTGCGGCTGGGGCAGCACCAGCAGTGACGGGCGGCCCGCGCCGGAGCGCTGCGCGGGCACCCGTTCGGCCACCACACCGGTTTCGGCCAGGCCGTCGACCAGGGCTTTGATCGTGCTGCGGTTCAGGCCGAGCTCGGTCGCCAGCGCCGCCCTGGTGGCGGGACCGGCCACGTGCAGCCGGCGCAGCAGGGCGGTGCGGTTGTGCCTGCGGACCTCGTCGGGTCTGGCCCCGGCGGTGGGTGTCGTCACGTCGTCACGTCGTCAGCGAGGGGCGACCGCCGCCCGGCGTCGGGACAGCGCGTCGACGCCGGCGGCCAGCAGCAGGACCAGGCCGGTCACGATGAACACCACGGCGGCGGGCTGTTTGAGCAGGCCCATGCCGTTGCCGATGGTCGCCAGCACGGCCGCGCCGATCACCGCGTCGCGCAGCCTGCCCCGGCCGCCGAACAGCGATGTGCCGCCGATGACGGCCGCGCCGACGGACAGCAGCAGCGTGTTGCCGCCGCCGGCGTTCGGGTCGACCGAGCCGACCTTGGACGAGTAGACGATCGCGCCGATCGCGGCGGCCGACGAGCAGATCACGAACACGCTCATCCGGATCCGGTCGACGTCCACACCCGCCCGGCGGGCCGCCTCCTTGTTGCCGCCCACGGCGTAGACGTGCCGGCCGTAGCGGGTGCGTTCCAGCACGAACGTGCCGATCACCAGCAGCGCCAGCACGATCGGCACCACGTACGGCACGCCGGTGATCACCACGAGATCGGACACCGACCGGTTGAGGGTGAGCAGGTAGGTCCCGGCGGCGGCCAGCACGACGACCGCGCCGGTCTTGATCAGCACCAGGGGGGTGGGCACGGCCACCAGGCCCTGGCGCAACCTGGCGAAATGCCTGCCCAGCACCACCGCAGCATAGCCGCCGGCGGCGATCACGAAGAGCAGCCAGGAACCGGCCGTGGACAGGTTGCCGTTGGCGACCTGGAACAGCACGTCGTCGTTGAGGCCGAGCGTGCCGCCCTGGCCGATGAACTGGAGCAGCACGCCGTCCCAGGCGAGGAACAGCGCCAGCGTCACCACGAACGACGGGATGCCGACCTTGGCGACCAGGAACCCGGTGACGCAACCGATTGCGGTGCCGACGCACACCGCGAGCAGCATCTCGACCCACGGGTTGGCCGGCACGCCGAGCAGCGCGATCGCCAACGCGACGGCGGACAGCAGCGAGCCGGCCCAGATCCGCATCACACCGGCCAGCACGACGGCGACCACCAGCACCGCGCAGAAGGCGTAGAACACGACGCCGCCCATGCCGCCGAGCAGGTTGCCGCCCTTGACCAGGTGCAGCGCCATCACCGACGCGGTGACGCCGGACGCGGTGCCGGCGGACAGGTCGATCTCGCCGAGCAGCAGCACGAACACCAGGCCCATGGCGATGATCGTGATGCTCGCGCCCTGGGCGAGGAGGTTGGCGATGTTGCCGAGGGTGAAGAACGTGTCGGAGAGCGTGCTGAACACGACGAGCAGCGACACCAGGCCGAGCAGGGCGGGCAGCGGGCCGAGTTCGCCGCCGCGCAGACGGGCCGCGTAGTCGAGGAGCGCCTCCTCGGTGGACCGGGACGTGGTGTCGATGCCGAAGTCGGAGATCGAGGCCGGCGGCGGAGTGTCCTGCGGTCGGCGGACGGGGCCAGGCGTGCCCTGGCTCGGCATGCCCAGGCCGGCGCTGCCCAGGCCGGGCGTGCCATCACTCGGCTTGCTCTGACCAGCGCTGTCGCGGCTGGGCGTACTCCGGCCGGCGCTGCCCTGGCCGTGCTCGCCTTCACTCGGCTTGCTCTGACTCGCGCCGCCCTGGCTGGGTGTGCTCGGGTCGGCGCTGCCCTGGCTGGGCGTCCCTTGGTTGGTCATGCCGGGGTCCTCAGATGGTGGCGGATTCGGGGCGGGCGATGCCGAGCTCGCCGGAGCGGCCGGCGGTGATCAGCTCGACCACCTGGCCGTGGGTGACGTCCTTCGTGTGCACCTCGGCCGCCATCCGACCGAGGTAGAGGCACGCGACGCGGTCCGCGACCTCGAACACGTCGTTCATGTTGTGGCTGATCAGGACCACGCCGAGGCCCTGCTCGGCCAGCCTGCGCACCAGGTCGAGCGCCTGGCGGGTCTGCGCGACGCCGAGCGCGGCGGTCGGCTCGTCCAGCAGCACGACCCGGCTGTTCCACAGCACCGCCTTGGCGATGGCGACGGTCTGCCGCTGGCCACCGGACAGCGACGCGACCTTCGTGCGCACCGACTTGACCGTGCGGACCGACAGCGAACTCAGCGTCCGGCGGGCCGCCTGCTCCATGTCGGACTCGTCCAGCAGTCCGTGCCGGCCGCGTTCCCGGCCGAGGAACATGTTCTGGACGATGTCGAGGTTGTCGCACAGCGCGAGGTCCTGGTAGACGACCTCGATCCCGAGGGCGGCGGCCTCGCGCGGCCCGCGGATGTGCACCGGGCGGCCGTCGAACCGGACCTCGCCGGAGTCCGTCGGGTGGATGCCCGCGATGCACTTGACCAGGGTCGACTTGCCCGCGCCGTTGTCGCCGACCAGCGCGGTCACCTCGCCCGCCCGGACGGCGAAGTCGACGTCGTGCAGGACGTGCACCGGACCGAAGCTCTTGTTCACGCCACGCAGTTCGAGGATCGGCTCGCTCACTGGGTTCCTCCGTGTTTCCCGGTGGGGTTTCCCCGCTGGGTCCCCCGGTGCGGACCGGGGGTGGCGCGCCGGCACGGGGGGCTGCGGATCGGCTCGGCGGGTGCGTACCTGCGC
>CBHFOL010000466.1:0-5400 GCA_965995405.1 uncultured Saccharothrix sp. | reverse complement strand
CGTGCCGTGCCACGCCGCCTGATCCCCCCTGTCCCATCCCATCCCCGCGCCCGCCTGCGCCGCCACACCACAGGCAACCACACCGAATCCCTGTCCGGTCGGTGTAGCCAAGCGGGCGCCCGCCCCTTTCCGTAACCGTCGCCTACAACTGTGGAGCCGCCCGGTGACCGATCCGACACCCGCCGCCGCGCCGCCGCCCGCTCCGGCGCCCACAGCACCGCCCGCACCCGCGCCCGTGGCACCGGTTGCGGCCGAGGCCGCCTTGACCGCCGACGCCGCCGAGCTGATCAAGACGGCCGCCACGCCCACCACCCCGCCCGCACCGACACCCGGCCCGGCAGCCGCGCCAGTCCCGCCCGGCCGCCGTCCGGTCAAGTCCCTGACCCCGGCCGCCAGCACCGGCACCGACACCCCGGCCGAACCCGACGCCCCGAAGCCATCGCCCGCGAAGTGTTCGGCGGCAAGTAGCCAAGGAGAACCGTCATCCCGAAGCAGTTCCTCACCCCCAAGCAGATTCGCGTCCGCGGCGCTCGCGGCGCCGGAGGCGCAGACCGTCCTGGCCGCGACCAGGGGGCGCGACGCGGAAGCAGGGCGAGCGTTCGGACATGGGGTATAGGCGGTGCCCCATCCGTGATCGCGTCGGAGGTTCGCGAACTGTCGCCGGGGCCATCGAAACCTACGAACTCGACGGTGCCCTCCGCAAGCACCGGAGTCGGCTGCCCGACGTATCGAGTGCCGGTGGCTGCTGTGCGGCCGGCGGGTCGAGCGTGGGCCAGCCGTAGTAGGACATGGACAGCTCCCGCACGACGGCCGGGACGGCCTCGGGGTGGTCCGCGAACAGGGGGCGAAGAGGGTGGTGCCACTCGTGGAGTTCCAGCACCTCGCCGATCACGTGCACCCGTCGTTCGCTCGGGAGCAGGGGAAGGATGGTGGTGAGCGTGCCCGCCCGCGTGGCCGGGTGTTCGATGGAACCGGTGAGTTCTTCCGCCCATTCGGCCTCGCCGACCTGAGCGGTAGCTTGGGCGACGGCGGACATCGCCCAAGCGCGGTGGCCCGCTTCGGGAATCGAGTCGGCGGTCGTGGCGGCCCAACCGACATCACCCCGTTGAGCGGCGCACCGGGCGAGATGGGTGAGCACACGCGCCTGGATGCGGGCGTCGGTAATGGATCGGGCGAGCACCTCGGACCGGTCGAGATAGCCGGTGTCAGCAGCGGCCTGAGCCACCTTCGCGGCGGCCTCGGCACGTTGGTCGACAGGGCCGATTGCGGTTGCCGCGAACTCCGCCCGGTCGAGTAGGCCGATCGCGCGGTCGTCGTGGGCCGCTCCGGCGATGCGCACCAGGTCGGCCAGTACCAGGGTCTCGTCGTGGGGGTCGTCGAGGGAACAGCAGAGGTCGATGGCGTGTTCGATGCCGGCCGTATACATGTGTGGTTTGCCGGCGTCGAGCGCGGTACTGGCCAATCTCGCCCACGCCGCGGCTCGTCGGGCGGGCGAGGTGATCGACCGGTGGAGGTCCTGCATGCTCGACAGGACGTCCGTGGGCACTGCGACCGTAGTGCCCGGTGCCGCAAGGAGTTCGTGGTCGACCGCGTCGGCGAGTTCACACCGGACGTGGGTGTTGAGGCGCTGCGCCCAGTCCGCTTGGCCGTTGGCCGCTGCCGCCTCGGCAACCATCGTGAGAGCTCTCGCGAGCCGTGCCGCGGTCCCGTTCACGCCGAGGGCTCCTCGGGCTCGTTGGAGGATGCCACCGTTACGCCGGCGGTCACCGCACTTTTCGGCGTGTTCGGCGACGACCATCAGGGCCCACGCCTGATCGCCTGCGTCCGGGATGGACCACGCCAGTTCCTCGGCACTGTCGAAGAGCGCCGTGGCGTCGGGGGTGTGTCCCCTATGGACGGCCGCGAGGGCCAGCGCCGTGAGTGCCCGCACTCGACGCATCGCACCGGGAATCCCGTTGGCCAGACGCGTCGCCCACTCCCACCGTCCGGCCGCTGCCACCGTGCAGGCGAGGTCCTGAACGGCCAGAGCGCGCTCGTCGGTGTTCCAAATCCGCTCGATCTCCTCACCCACATCAGCGAGCAGGGCACCCACCAGTTCGGTTTCCTCCGCACCAACGGCGTGGCGCGCGATCGCGCACGTCATCCGCGCACGGCGGTACGGGCTGGGGGCCGTGCGGAGCATCGCGGTCGCGCGCTCGAAGTCGTCCGCCGCAGCCAAAGCCTCGGCGTGGCGTTCCAGCACCGTCAGTCCGATCAGTTCGGTGATCCGGTCCCGTGCCGGTCCCTCCTGAACAGACCTGGCGATCGACTCGGCCCGCTCCGGGTCGATCGCGGCGGCGGCCACGGCGACCAACCCCAATGCCGTCTCACGCTGGTGGGCAACGGTGATCGACCCGGCCATCGCCTGAGCCCAGGCCAGATCGCCCGAGGCTGCCAGGGCCTCGGCCACCTCGGCCAGCGCAACACCGACGGCGTCGGCGTCGGGCATCGACCGCGCCACCTCTTCCGCTCGACCGATCTCCCCCACCTCGGCGAGGGCCCGTGCGAGCGCTGTCAAGGCGCGGCCGCGGTCACCGGTGTCGACGATCGAGCGGACCAGCACCTCAGCACGACCGATCTCACCCAGACGCGCCCACGCCGCAGGCAGCTGGACCGGGACGGCGACCGGAGCCGCGAGGCGATCACGGTGGATCGCCAGGCGCACCATCGCGACCACGTCGGGCTCGTCCTGCTCACGCAAGAGCGACAGGGCGCAGCAGACCTCGTCGACCGCAGCCCTGTCGCCGCCGGTCGACGCCAACAACAGCAACTGCCGGTCGACACTCGTGGCCAAACCCACTGCCCGCGAGCAGTCCCGCTCGTCCAACACCAACTCGAAGTAGCCGCGCAACAGGTACTCGGGGGTGCTCGGAGGCCACCCCTGGCCTTCGTAACCTTCAGCCCAGACGTGGACACGGCCCCGGTACTGCTCCGGCTCCGACGGCGTGGACAGACTGCACGCCAGCTCGCGAAGATCCCGATGCCGAAAGACGTACACACTCGCTTCGTCTCCCACGCGGTAGTGGAATCCGCGTCGGGCCAGCCACCGATCCGCCGTTCCGAGACAGGCAGCGACCTTCTCCGGCGACGATCCGCTCAGCTCGGCCAAGTCCTCGACCGCCAAGCCTCCCCGGCACACCGCCAGCAGGCCCACAAGCCGTCTTCCGAGCTCCGAACCACCCGCCAACGCGGCAAGGTCGCCTTCGGACTCTGCTTTCACCTCTACGGTGTACGTCAGCGCCGGGAGCACGACCCGGTGATCGGAGCCGGACAACCGGTCATGCACCCGTCGCGTCGTCACCAGCACCCGCAGGTTCTCCGGCGGTTCCCGAGGGAGTAGTGCCAGGACCCGCGCGAAGTCGCCCGGGTCGTCGAGGCCGTCGACGAGCAGCACGAGACGTTCGCCGTCCTCCCCGCAGCTGTCCGCAGCGTCCAACAGCAGGTCCAGGAATCGAGTCTCCCGAGCGGAACGCGACGCGACCTTCAGCGTCGGCTCGCCCAGGAGCGCTGCCAGTTGGTCCGAGACCTCGTCCACGAACGTCATGGGGGTGTTCCGGCCGGTCGACTCAGCGGTGGCGAAGAACGACACAACCTGCGCACCGGCCGGTGGATGGGTCGCGAACCACGCCAACAACGCCGACTTCCCCGTCCACTCGGGCCCGACCCACCACTGGTACGGCTCCGGGACGCGCACCGCCGTGCAGAAGCTTCCGAGCGCGGCGAGCTCCGCTCGCCGGCCCACCAACTCCTGCGGCATCACGGCCCGGACCCGCTCCTAGGCATCGGGCCCGACCGACGACCTACCGTCGGCGGCCGGCAACGGACAAGCCCGGCTCGACATCGAACCTTCGGGAGCAAGCCGGTCGACCGGCGTGCCCAGGTACAGGCTCCCGTTGAAGACGCCGAACTGGGCCACAACACCGTGTACAACACCGAACACGGTGTTGACCACGCCAAGCGACGGCGCCGCTGCCTCCCCAGATCCGCCCGGGGTACCGCCATCCGGTGAAGCGCTACCCACCATCGCCGTCCCTCTGATCGACTTGCCGTGCCGTCTCCTCGATCGTGGCACGACACGGTCCACTCCGTGATCCTCCTCCGGTGTGGTCAACGGTCCGCCGAACTCGCACCGAGCCATGTTGCTCAATCCTGCGGGGTGCCACAACGTCACCGCGTCCGAATCGCCCGGCCCCACAGTCGAACCACACATCGGTACGCAGCCGACCGGTACTCGGCGGCCTGATCAACGAACATGAACCCACAGCAGCGTAAGCGCAGGTCAGGCGACGTGGCCGACTATTGGCACCCCACAGGGTCGTCGAGCAGACCTTCGCCCTGCTGCACTGGTTCCGCCGTCTGCGGATCCGGTGGGAGATCCGCGACGACATCCACGAGGCGTTCCTGAGCCTGGCCTGCGGCATCATCTGCTGGCGCCGCCTCCGCAACCTCTCATTGAGTTAGGAGTTCTTGGCGTAGTAGTCGTAGACCGTCTTGTACGGCGGGAAGTCGTGCGGCAGATACTCCCACGCGGTTCCGGTCCGGCACACGTACGGGATCGCGTTCACGATCTCCCACAAGTCGTGCACCCTGGCGGCGGTCCCGGACCCGCGCCGGGCCGCGCGCCACGCCGTCAACGTCGGCTCGATCAATCGCACCCGTCGTGGTGCACCAGCGCTACCTGCACCGGCCCCTGCTGTCCTGGGCCAAATCCTCCACCGTCGGACTGGCCCACGTGGTACTGCAGGTCTGCGCAGGCTCGTTCGCCGACCGCTACACCGGCAAGGCCCTGGTCCGGCTCAACCATGCCGGCCGACAGCTCAGACGGCCGCTGGCCGGCGCCTCTACAGCAGACCGGCTACTACACCCCCGACCATCCGGAGCTGGACCGATACCAGCGTGCCCATCTGGCCGCCCACCCTTCGCAGACAGCGCAGCCCTGCTGACAATCTGGCTCGAGGCGGCGGCCGGCGATCTGAACCAACGCCGCGCCGTACTCGACGTGCTTCGCTTGGTGTGCACGGCAGCACCCCCGATCACCTCACCACCCGCGACATTACCCTGATGTCGTCCAGCGACGACCCGGACCGGCTGGCGCTCTACCACGACCTGTCCGCCGTGCTGGACACCGACATCAACCACACCATGTACACCCGGCTGTCCGACGAGGCTGGCTCGTGAACTGGTGGCACCGACACCCGGCGCCTCCCCCGCTGTGTCGCGGGCGGCCTGGGTACGGTCGCAGGTCGAGGAGGTGACTCAGCAGTGGAGCGTGTTGCACCGCCACACTGCCCAATACCACGTCAACATGAGGTTCCCCCGATAGCTCGGAGACTTTCAAGCATGGTCCGATAGGGCCTGAAG
>CBHFOL010000465.1:0-5422 GCA_965995405.1 uncultured Saccharothrix sp. | reverse complement strand
CGTGCCGACGACCATGTCGCTGCTGTTCGGCGAGGTCGGGATCACGCCGACACCGGACGAGACGGCGGACGGCGCGGCGTGGATCATGCGCCGCACCGAGGAGGTGTTCCGGGCGGGGCTGCCGTGGCGTCCCGGGGCGCAGGAGGCGTTGCGGGTGGTGCGTGCGTCCGGGGTGCCGATGGCGCTGGTGACGTCGACCGAACGGGCGTTGACCGAGGTCGCGCTGGACACGATCGGGCGGGACCTGTTCGACGTGACCGTGTGCGGTGACGAGGTGGAGGGGCGCAACAAGCCGCTGCCCGACCCGTACCTGAAGGCCGCGCGCCTGCTCGGGGTGGACGCTTCGGCGTGCGTGGCGATCGAGGACTCGCCGACCGGCGTCGCCTCGGCTGTCGCGGCGGGCTGCACGGTGCTCGTGGTGCCGTGCGACGTGCCGGTGCCGTCGGGGGAGCGGCGGATCTTCCGGGAGTCCCTCGTCGGGGTGGATCTCGACCTGCTCGCGGCCTTGCGCGCCTGAACTGCCTGAGCGCCTGAACCGTTTCGAGTGGCTGAACCGTTTCGAGCATCGCAGTGCCGGGCCGGTCCACCTGTGCGTGCGGCCCGGCCCGGCCATCGTGCGATCAGGCGGCGAGCGCTGCGGAGTTCGCGTGCTTGGTACTGCGGCTGCGGACCGACGGGTCGATCAGCAGGCCGAACACGACGCCCAGACCGAGCCACAGCGTGGCGGTCTCGGCCAGCGATGCCAGACGGAAGTCCCACAGCACGCTGCTCGGCATGTCCGCCGGCACCGCGTCCGGCGGACCCGGGAACGCCAGCAGGATCACCACGAGCCCGACGACCACGGCCAGCGTCACCACCGTGGACCGCACCGGTCCGCTGAGGTGGCCCAGCCGGGACGCCAGGTAGCTCGCCCCGAACACGACCAGCAGACCGGCCGCGATCACGCCCAGGTAGAGCACCGTCCGGTAGCCCACCGTGTCCGGATCGCCTACGGCGGGCGGGTTGGCCGGGTACTTCACCGCAGGCAGCAGGGCCGCCGCCCCGAACACCGCGGCCGACAGCGTCACGCTCCGGCTGAACGGCGTCCGGTCCGTGAACCAGCGCCGCGAACCCGCGTACGCGGTGGCGAACAGCGCGCCGACCGCCAGGCCGACGATCACCGCCGCGAGCACGCCGCCCACCATCTGGGTGCCGCGCCCGAACATTTCACCGTGGTCGTGCCCGCCCGGGTCGACCGGCGCGGAGGCCGCCCGGGCCTCCTCGACGGCGAGTGCGGCCCGGATCGGGATCTCCACCACGACGAGCCCGACGAGGCCCGCCGACAGTCCGGCGATGCCGCCCGCGCCGATTCCGCGCAGCAGCACGTTCTTGTAGTCGCCCATTGGTCCCGGCCCTAGTGGCACGGGACGCCGAGCGCGTGCCGGCCGTCGTGGAAGAACTCGTGCAGCGACTCGGCGGCGTGACCGAGCGCGATGCCGTTCTCCTGTAGGACCAGCCAGGTGACCAGCAGCGCGACGAGCGCGACGGCATAGGCCCACCTGGGAATGGGAATGGAAAGGGGGTGCGCGGGGCTCGTCATGACGGCCTCCTCCATACCTCGTGGAAGGTCAACAACAATTCGCGCCGCAGCCGGTCTCCTGACTCCCGGATCGACACCGTCCCCGCGTCTTCCCAGCCGCACCGTGCGGCCAGTGACGTTCTCGGCGGGTTGGCTCCCCGGTCACAGTGGCGAGGACCGCGCCGGATTCACACCGGCTTCCCGTCCACTGCGGCGCTGGAACCGTAAGTGTCGACCACGTCCCGGCACAACCGACCAGACGAGTTGTCATCCACCTCATGCCGGTTCCGCATCGATTCCGCCCGCCCCGTTCAGCCGGTCTGTTCGGCCTGCCTGTGCCGCCTGCCTGTGCTGTCCGCCTGCGCCAGCCGCCTGTGCTGTTCGGCGATGCTGTCCGCCTGTGCCGGCCGGCGGCGGTGTTCGGCGGTGGTGTTCCGCTGTGCTGTTCCGCTGTGCTGTTCGGCTGTGCTGCTCGGATCGACCGGTCGGTCAACGTGCGGGCAACGGACAGTCGCCGCAGGTACCGCCACCGTCGAGCCGGTAGTACAGACAGCAACTGCGCCGCCGGAACGCCACCTCTCCCGGGAACGGGATGAATTCCCCGGAGTTCCGAAACGGAGGCTCACTCAGCAACCGCGCGCCCAATGCGAGACTTTCTTCGGCACCGGACGTCCCGCTGCGGCTCAACGTCCGCAACGCCCCGGCGATCGAGGACGCGGCGTTACCCCACAACAGCCCCCGCGCCACCGGCACGACCTCCCGGATCGCGGACACCACGGGTTCGAGCGACTCGGCGATCCCCACCCCGGCCCGAGGCTCCTCGATCCGTACCCGCAACCCGTCCGGCCCGTAGTGCCACCACACGTTCTCGGGCCGGATATCCGGCACCACCCCGTCCACGGCGTGCGCCGCGACCGTGGGGCACAGCAGCCGCGCGGTGTAGCCGAGGAAGAACAACGACGCCGCGACCCGAGCCTCCCCGGTCTGGTACCGCGCGGCGATGACCTGCAATGTCTCCGGCAATGCGGTGCCGGCCAGCAGTTCACCCCCGGACCGCCAGCCACTGTCGTCGGCCGTCGGCCGGCCGACATCGAGGGCGAAGAACGGACTGAGACCACGGACCTGGCGCAACGTGGCCAGCACTCGGACGAAGTCGGACACCTGGCTAGTCTGCCTCGCGTGGACGCACTGGGGTTGGGCCTGACCCTCGGCCTGGCGGCAAGCATCAGCCCCGGCCCGCTGTTGGTGCTGGTGGTGACGTCGACACTCCGCTCGGGACGGCGGGCGGGCGTGCTGACCTCCTGCGCCCCACTGCTGTCCGACGCGGCGGTGGTGGCGACGACCTTGCTGCTACTCGACCACTTACCGCCCCGCGCGCTCGGTGTACTGGGCGTCGTCGGCGGAATCCTGGTGGTGTGGAGCGGCATCCAAACCATCCGCGAAGCCCGAACCGCCACCCTCCACACAACGCCTGCCACCTCACCTCCTGCCACTTCAGCGCCCGCGACCTCACTGGCCGATAGCTCGCCAACCAGCGACCCGCCAACCAGCGGGACGCCAACCAGCGGGACGCAGACCGCAGACTCGCCGCCGTCCGCCGACCCGCCGGCCGCGACGTCGTCCGCCGCGACGCCTCCCGCCGGCTCGCCGCCGGCTGGGTTGCCGCCTACTGACTCATCGCCTGGCGGCTCGCTCCCGGCCAACTCGCTGCCGGCTGGGTTGCCGCCCGCCGAGTCGTCGCCTGGCGGCTCGCAGTCGGCCTGCAAAGCGGATGGGGACTCATCGTCCGCCGGGGCACGGTCCGCCGGGGCACGTGGCCGGGTCGGGTCGGTGTGGGGTTCGGATGAGGCCTCGGCGTTGCGTCGTGCGGTGCTGGTGAACCTGCTGAGTCCGCATCCGTGGGTCGCGTGGGCGACCGCCCTCGGGCCGTTGACCATCACCACGTGGCGCGGGTCGACGGGTGCCGGGATCGCGTTGCTCGTCGGCTTCTACCTGACGTTGATCGGCGGCAAGGTGGTGATCGCCCTGATCGTCGCACGCGGCCGACGACGGCTCCGTGACACCGGGTACCGCCGCGCGCTGACCATCGCCGGGGCGTTGCTGGTGCTGGCAGGTGTGGCGTTGGGCGTGGAGTTCGCGGGCTACGGCTCGTAAGGCGGTCTGCCGTTGAGCGGTGGGATCGGCTGGGTGGGATTGGCTGGGGCAAGTATCGGCTGCGGTCGGTATCGGTCAGGGGATGTAGAACGTCAGCAGGTCGCCTCGCACCGGCGGGAAGAGGGTCTGCATCAGGTCGGCGTTCGGCCCCGGGTAGACGTCCGGGAACTGTGCGGTCAGGCCGCGCATGCCCAGCGGACCGAACAGCAGGGACGCCACCATGTCCGGAGCGACGCCCGCCCCACCCGCCGCGCCGGGCGCCTGCATCACGCCGCCGGAGGCGATCGGTCCGATCTCACCGGACTTGAACGGCAGGCGGACGTGCGATCGGTAGAACGACAGCACGGCCTCGCCCTCCGCGTCGGCGAACGACGACCCGGCGAGCCGCTGCCCGAACACCGGGCGCAGGTGTTCCAGCAGCGCCACCGGATCGGCGATCCGCACGTAGTACGAGTTCGCGTCATCCTTCGCCGGCCCGAGGAACGGTTCGAGCCCCTCGCCGGCGACCGTGCCCGGACGTTCGTTCGCCGACGTCGCCCTCGTGTGCGCGAGCAGCGCGTGCACGGCCGCAGCGTCGACCGCCGCGACCTCGCTCAGGTGCACCTCCCCGTCGTCGGGCAGCGTCGCTCGGCCGGTGCCCACCGGTACGCCGTCCCGCTCCACCAGCCACTCCGTGCTCGCGTCGCGCGCGACCAGCCACCGCCACAGCCCGGCCGAGTGCGGCATCCGCAACCCGGCCCGCGCCTGCTCGGCGTCCTGCAACCGGGCCATGGCCGGGATGTCGTCGGACGTCGCCTCGCGCACGACGTCCCGACTCGTCGGTGGCGTCCCCACCACGTCCCGCGTGTGAACGATCGGGATCGCGTAGGTGTAGCCGAACAGCCGGTAGAAGTACGGGATGCCGATCATCACGTTCACCAGCTGATCGCGAGCCGCGGACCGTTCGTGCGCCCACTCCATCAGCGCGCGGACCAGCCCACGCCCCTCGTAGTCCCGGTGGGTGGCGACCAGCTCCACCTGGCCGGCGGGAATCTCCACGCCGTTCAGGACGAGCGTCTCGTCCAGCAGCGTCGCGGTGGACACCACGCGGTCACCGTCCACGACGACCGCGCACGTCTCCCATCCGGCGTCCGGGTCCTCGACCACGAGGCGGTGGTCCACCGCGTCCTCGGGCTCACCCCGTTCGGCCAACAACGCGCCGATCTGGTCGAGATCACGGGGCTCGGCGGTCCGCAGCACCAGTCCGTCGGGCAATGACGTCATCGGTGCAGTGTCGACGTCGACCCTCGGGTGGGGCCACCCGATTTCCGGCGGCGACCCGTCGGCGGTCTGTCGGCTACCGAAACAATTTGGCGGCCCGACCTCCGGTGCCGCACAATCCGCCCATGTCCTGGCTGCCACCCGGCTTCGTCCACCCCACTCGTGTCGATGTGGGTGCGGGCCACCACCTCAGGCCGATCGAGGAGTCCGATGTGGACCTGGACTACCCGGCCGTCATGGGGTCGCGGGAACGCCTCTGGTCGATCTTCGGCGAGAAGTGGCACTGGCCGCCCACGACGATGACCTACGAAGAGGACCGCGCCGACCTCGCCCGCCACGCCCGCGAGGCCGAAGCGCACCAGTCGTTCAACTACGCCCTGTTCGACCATGACGAGACCGCCCTGCTCGGCTGCGTGTACATCGACCCGGCCGAGGACGCGCTCATCTCGT
>CBHFOL010000464.1:0-5446 GCA_965995405.1 uncultured Saccharothrix sp. | reverse complement strand
CAAGGGGACGGCCCACCGCATGGCGCATACCCGGTTCGGCTATCAGTGGAATTGGGACGGAAACGAGGCCGAGCTCATGTCACGCTGCACCGACGACCTGGGCCAGGTGCAACCGACGCGAGCCCAGGTCGCGAGGTTCTGGAACGTGCCGCCCGCCTCGGAGAACCGCTCCCACTGCCAGTAGGCGAGGCCGCAGCAGACGACCAGCGCGGCCACGCAGACAGCGGCGATCAGGATCCGCTTGGGTGTGATCAGGCCGCTGTCCACGGCTCAAGGGTACTTCGCGGAGTGTCTTTCCCGTCGGAAGGGGCTCCTCGCACAGGAGCCCGCCCTCCCGGTTACTGCTCGTTCCCGACTTGACGCCGCGTCCTCACCACGCGGCGGTACTGCCTCAGGCCACGCCGTCCCGGCGCTGCCGCTGCAACCTGGCCACACACCAGGCCGCCGCACTGCCCCGACGCAGGTGCTGGAGCACCGTCATCGGGCCGAGGCGACGTCCCAGGTCGGCGGGCGTGAGCCCGGCCGCCCGGTAGTCCAGAGCGCGCTGGTCCAGCGGGCTGATGCCCGCGTCCCACCACCGCTCCGCCTCGGTCAGGTCGCCCACCAGCTGCCAGTAGCTGGCGGCGGCTGCGAGCAGTACCTCGGGCACCTCGGGTGCCCTCTTCCGCATCGCCGTGACGTATGCCGGGTCCGCGGACTCGACCCGGACCAGTCCCCGCGACCCGCCATTCGCCCGCTGCGAGGGGATGCCCGGCGCGGACGGCGGGGCCTCGGCCAACCACGCGTCCTTGATCCGGTTCACCTCTTGCAGCTCGGCGTCGTCCGAGCGCTCAGCCGCCCACTGCCGCAGCAGCTCGTCGACTCCGGAGTCCTCGACCATTCTGCCTCCTCGTCGGTCGAAGATCAGCCAATGCAGCGCACCGTATTAGCGGGTACCGACAACCGCTAGACCCTGCTTTGCCAAAAACCCTGTTACCAGCGCGTTATAGCCCTCATTCCACCCAGACGGTGCAACGGGGGAACCCCGCCGTCACCGGGGGTGACCAGACCACCCACCCACGCCGCGTGGACTAGTTGAACAGGCTCCGGACGAACGTGATGATCGACTCCGCGCCCTGGCGCAGCCAGCCGATGGCCGTCCGCACCGCCTCGGCGGACTGGTCGGGCTGGGTGATCAGGAGGAACAGCACCAGCGCGACGGCCGCCAGTGTCACCACCTTCTTGACGTTCACGAGTGCCTCTCCGTCCGTTCACACGTGCCCGGTCGGCGGACGCCGTGCCCGCCGTGTTACCCGACATGGTCCCCCATTCACCCGGACGATGACCGGAGAACCCGCCGTGATCCCACGACTGGGGGTAGGTCGGCGCAGGGAGCCACGCCTGAGCCGTCACCCTAGTCACCCGAACGGACGATCAAGGCCCCCCTGGGCCCGGCCGATGACCAAGGTACGGGCCACTCGCCCAACTCCTCCCTGGAACGAACACCGAGGTTCCGCACACCGTCGTCTTCTCGCCGCTGATCGCGCAGATCACCCGCTTGCGCCGACCCCCACACCGAGCGTCATTAGTCGATGCCCGCTGCCCCTATATTCACCCGGCACTCCGGGACGATTTAGTGCGGCCTTTTTCCGGTTGTCGAGTGGTCAGCCGACCACACCGGAGGCACGCAGTTCCGCAATGTCCGCCGCGGCCAGTCCGAGTTCCGCCAACACCTCGATCGTGTGCTGTCCGGTCGTCGGCGGCACGGTCGGTGTCCCCGCCGGCGTGCGGTCGAACCTGGGCGCGGGTGCGGGCTGCGGCAAGCCCCCCACCTCGACAAACGTGCCGCGCGCCACGTTGTGCGGCGCGGTCGTGGCCTCGTCCGGGGTGAGCACGGGCACCAGGCAGGCGTCGGTGCCGTCCGCCAGCTCCGCCCATTCATCCCTCGTTCGAGTGGCCACGGCCGCCGCGATCCGCGCGCGCAGCGCGGGCCACTGCGCCGGATCCTGCCGATTCGGCACATCCGCGCCGGTCAAACCCAGCACGACCAGCAGGTCCGCGTAGAACTTCTCCTCCAGCGCACCGATGCTGACGTACTTTCCATCCGAAGTGGCATAGACGTCGTAGAACGGCGCACCACCGTCCAACAGGTTCGTGCCGCGTTCGCCCGACCACGCGCCGGCGGCCTTCATGCCGTGCAGGAACGTCGTCAGCAGCGCCGCCCCGTCCACCATGGCGGCGTCCACCACCTGCCCGCGCCCGGACCGCTCGCGCTCGTACAGGGCCGCCAGCACGCCCAGCGCGAGCAGCAGCCCGCCGCCGCCGAAATCGCCGATCACGTTGAGCGGCACGGTCGGCGGCGCGCCCGCCCGGCCGATCGGCTCCAGCGCACCGGCCAGCGCGATGTAGTTCAGGTCGTGCCCGGCCCGGTCGGCCAGCGGCCCCTCCTGGCCCCAGCCGGTCATCCGCCCGTAGACCAGGCGCGGGTTGCGGGCCAGGCAGTGCGCCGGCCCGACGCCGAGCCGTTCGGTGACGCCCGGCCGGAAGCCCTCCACCAGCACGTCGGCCCGTTCCACCAGCTTGAGCAGCAGCTCCGCGCCCTCGGGACGGCGGATGTCCACGCCGATCGACCGCCGGCCGCGCCCGAGCACGTCTCCGGGCACGACCGTGCTGCCGGAGATCCGGTCCACCCGGATCACCGACGCGCCCAGGTCCGCGAGCACCATGCAGCCGAACGGCGCGGGCGCGAGGCCCGCCAGCTCGACCACGCGCAGTCCCGCCAGCGGCCCCACTAGAGCGACCTCGCGATGATTTCCTTCATGATCTCGTTGGTACCACCGTAGATCTTCTGCACGCGGGCGTCCGCCCAGGCGCGGGCGATGGGGTACTCGGTCATGTAGCCGTAGCCGCCGAAGAGCTGCACGCACTCGTCCACGACCCTGCACAGCCGCTCGGTCGACCACCACTTGGCCATGGCCGCCGTGGGCACGTCGAGCTTCCCTTCGAGGTGCGCTTCGACGCACTCGTCGACGAAAGCCCTGGTCACGCGGGCCTCGGTGGCGCACTCGGCGAGCGTGAACCGGGTGTTCTGGAACTTGATGAGCTCCCGGCCGAACGCCGTGCGGTCCTTCACGTAGTCGACGGTGAGGTCGACGGCGGCCTCGATGCCCGCGATGGACGCCACCGCGATGATCAGCCGTTCCTGGGGCAGCTGGCGCATGAGCTGGATGAAGCCCTGGCCCTCGGACGAGCCCAGCAGGTGGTCGGCGGGCACCCGGACGTCGTCGAAGAACAGCTCGGCGGTGTCCTGGCCCTTCAGCCCGATCTTGTCCAGCACCCGGCCGCGCCGGAAACCCGGTGCCTGCGCGGTCTCCACCACGAGCAGCGAGATGCCGGTCGCGCCCTGGGTGGGGTCGGTCTTGGCGACCACGATCACCAGGTCGGCCTGCGCGCCGTTGGTGATGAACGTCTTGGAGCCGCTGATCACGTACTCGTCGCCGTGCCGGGTGGCCCGGGTCTTGATGTTCTGGAGGTCCGAGCCGCCGCCGGGCTCGGTCATCGCGATCGCGCCCACGTACTCGCCGGACGCGAGCTTGGGCAGCCAGCGGTGCTTCTGCTCCTCGGTGCCGTAGGCGAGGACGTAGTGCGCCACGATCCCGCTGTGCACGCTGTTGCCCCACGCGCTGTCGCCCGCGCGGGCCTGTTCCTCCAGCAGCACCGCCTCGTGCGCGAACGTGCCGCCGCCACCGCCGTACTCCTCCGGGACGGACAGGCACAGCAGGCCCACCTCGCCCGCCTTGGTCCAGAACTCCCGGTCCACGTGCTTCTGCGCGGCCCAGCGCTCGTGGTTCGGGACCGATTCCTTGTCGAGGAACGTCCGGGCGAGCTGACGAAGCTGGTCCAGGTCGTCGGTCATCCAGCGGGAACGGCGAGTTGGCATACCCCTGACGGTCCCACCGGCCGGTGCCGCCCGCCATGACCGGCGCACCCACAACCACCGGTTATTCGTGAGCGCAATGGTCAGTGGGTGGACCAGAATCCGGGCATGAACCTCCGAAGGCTGTCCCCCGACGACTGGGCGACCTGGCGGGACATCCGGCTCGCCGCGCTGGCCGACGACCTCGACCAGTTCCGCACGGTGCTGGCGCTGGAGCTGGAGTGGGACGAAGCGCGCTGGCGTGACCTGCTCGACCCGCGTGCGGGGGTGAAGGTGGTCGCCGGCGAGCCGGATCCGGTGGGACTCGTCGCGAGTATGCCCCACGAGGAGGACCCGTCGGTGCTCTACCTGTACTCCATGTGGGTGCGACCGGCGTTTCGCGGGCGGGGGTACGGCGAGGCGCTGGTGGCGGAGGTCGTGGCCTGGGCGCGGGAGCACGGGTGGGCGCGGGTGCGGTTGCGGGTGATGCTGGACAACGCGGTGGCCCGGCGGCTGTACGAGCGGCTCGGGTTCCGCGGTGACGGTGAGGCCATGGACCTCGCGGTGAGCTAATAAGTCAGTCGGCGCGGTCATGGGCTTGGCGGCGTGCGGTGCCTACCGTTGGCAGCATGAGCGAAGCCTTGATCTTCGACGCGGTGCGCACACCGCGTGGCAGGGGAAAGCGCGGTTCGCTGCACAGCGTCAAGCCGATCACCCTGGCCTCCGGGGTGCTCACGGCGCTGGCGCGGCGCAACGACCTGGACACCTCGGCGGTGGACGACGTCGTGTTCGGCGTCGTGTCGCCGGTCGGCGAGCAGGGCTCGGACATCGCCCGCACCGCCGTGCTGGCGGCCGGGTGGGACCTGCGTCCGGCGGGCGTGCAGCTGAACCGGTTCTGCGCGTCCGGGCTGGAGTCGGTGAACCTGGCGGCGGCGAAGGTGGCGTCCGGGTTCGAGGACCTGGTGGTCGCGGGTGGCGTGGAATCCATGTCGCGGGTGCCGATGGGGTCGGACGGCGGCGCGTGGATGGCCGACCCGGAGACCAACCTGGCGGTGAACTTCGTGCCGCAGGGCGTCAGCGCGGATCTGATCGCCACGCTGGAGGGCTTCGGCCGGGAGGACGTGGACGCGTTCGCGCTGAAGTCGCAGCAGCGGGCCACCCTGGCGCGGGACAAGGGGTACTTCGACCGGTCCTTGGTGCCGGTGGTCGACCAGAACGGTTTCGTGGTGCTCGACCACGACGAGGCGATCCGCCCGGAGACCACGCTGTCGGGGCTGGGCGGCTTGAAGCCGTCGTTCGCGTTCCACGGCGAACTGGGTTTCGACGCGGTGGCGATCGACCGGTACCCGTCGGTGGAGCGCATCGACCACGTGCACACGCCGGGCAACTCGTCGCAGATCGTGGACGGCGCGGCGGCCATGCTGATCGGCAACGCCCGGATCGGGCAGGACCTGGGCCTGACCGCGCGGGCTCGGATCGTGTCGGTCGCGGTGGTCGGCTCGGAGCCGACGATCATGCTCACCGGCCCGGCCCCGGCGGCGCGCAAGGCGC
>CBHFOL010000463.1:0-5451 GCA_965995405.1 uncultured Saccharothrix sp. | reverse complement strand
TTCCACCACGTCCTGCTCGACGGGTGGAGCGCGGCCCAGGTGTTCCAGGAGGTGTGCGAGCAGTACGCCGCGATCGTGGCGGACCGCAGCCCGGACCTGCCGACCAGACGACCGTTCCGCGACCACATCGAGTGGTTGTCCGCACGGGACATCGACCAGGCGGAGGAGCACTGGCGGGCGGTGCTCGGCGATGTCGAGTCGACCACCCCGTTGCCCTACGACCGGCAACGCGGTGAGGCGCACCAGACCCGTTCGTCGCGAACCGTCCGCGTCGCGCTGTCCGCCGGGGAAACCGCGCGCGTGCGGGCAGCGGCCCAACGGAACGGCTTGACGTTGAGCACTGTGGTGCAGGGCGCTTGGGCCGTGCTGTTGTCGGCGTACAGCGGACAGCAGGACGTGGTGTTCGGCACGACCGTGTCGGGCCGGCCGGCCGAGATGCCCGGGGTGGAAACCATGGTCGGCCTGTTCATCAACACGGTGCCGACGCGCGTGGTGGTGCGGGGCGGGACGAGGTTGGTGACGTGGCTGCGCGACCTACAGGCCGGACAGGCCGAGTCGCGACGCTTCGAGTACGTCTCCCTCGCCCAGTTGCAGAAGTGGTGCGGCACGAACCTCTTCGACAGCATCGTGGTGTTCGAGAACTACCCGTTCGACCCGGATGCCACGGCCGGGTACGGGATCAGGCTGGTCGAGTCGCAGGACGTGGAGCCCACCAACTACCCCCTCACCGTCGTGGTGAGCCCCGGCGACGAACTGTCCATCCGGCTCGACTACGACCCGACGTTGTTCCACACCATCACGGTCGAGCGCATGGCGGCCAACCTGGAAGCCCTGCTGTCGAGCATCTCCACCGACTTCGGCCGGACCCTGCGCGAGCTGCACGCGGTGTCGCCGGCCGAGCGCCGCCAGGTGCTGTCGGAGTGGAACGAAGGCGACCACCGGGTCGGGCCGGCGACCGTTCCCGAGGTGTTCGCGGCCCAGGTCGGACGTGCGCCCGAAGCGGTTGCGGTCGTCTCCGAACGGGTTTCGTTGACCTACGCCGAGTTGGACGCGTGGTCGAACCGGCTGGCGCGTCTCCTGGTACGGCTGGGGGTCGCCGGCGAACAGCGGGTCGGTCTGCTGATGGACCGTTCGGTCGACGTCGTGGTCGCCGAGTTGGCCGTGTTGAAGGCCGGCGGCGCGTACGTGCCGGTGGATCTGCGCGCCCCGGTGGATCGGATGCGGGCGATGCTGACCGAGGCCGGTGTGTCGGTCCTGGTCACCGACGAGGTCTGGCGGGAAACCGCTTCGCTGGTCCACGGCGGATCCGTCGTCCTCGCCGGCGAAGTGGACGCGGAATCCGATGAGCACCTCCGGACCCGAGTCGATCCGGACGGTCTCGCCTACGTGATGTACACGTCCGGGTCGTCGGGCGTGCCGAAGGGCGTGGCGGTGTGCCATCGGGATGTCGTCTCGCTGGCCGGGGACAGCCGCTTCGCGGGTCGTGCCCACAGGAGGGTGTTGCTGCATTCCGCGGCAGCCTTCGACGCGTCGACGTACGAGGTGTGGGTGCCGCTGTTGACCGGTGGCCGGGTCGTGGTGGCGTCGGCCGGTGACATCGATCCGGATGTGCTGCGTGCGTTGATTTCCCGGCACGGGGTGACGGCCTTGTGGCTGACGGCGGGGTTGTTCACGGCGCTGGCGCAGGACGATCCGTTGTGTCTGGCGGGGGTGGCCGAGGTGTGGACCGGTGGGGATGTCGTGCCCGCCGGCGCGGTGCGCCGGGTGCTGGCGGCGTGTCCGGGGATGGCGGTCGTCGATGGCTACGGTCCGACGGAGACGACGACGTTCGCGACCGCGTACCGGTCGACGGGCGCGGTGCCGGACGTCGTGCCGATCGGGCGTCCGCTGGACGGCAAGCAGGTGTACGTGCTGGACGGCGGATCGGGGCCGGTCCCGGTCGGGGCTCCCGGGGGGTTGTTCATCGCGGGGGTCGGGGTCGCCAGGGGATACCTGGGTCGTCCCGGGCTGACCGCCCAGTCGTTCATCGCCGATCCGTTCGGTCCGGCCGGCGGGCGGATGTACCGGACCGGGGACGTCGCGCGGTGGACGGGCGACGGGGTGGTGGAGTTCGTCGGTCGCGCCGACGACCAGGTCAAGGTGCGCGGCTTCCGGATCGAACTCGGCGAGATCGAGGCGGCCCTGATCGGGCACGACGGCGTCGGCGAGGCCGTGGTCGTCGCGCGCCGGGACCGGTCCGGTGTCAAACGACTCGTGGCCTACGTGGTGCCGGACAGCCCGGCCGGCGTGGTAGTCGAAGAACTGCGAAGGCACGCCGCCGTGCTGCTACCCGACTACATGGTGCCCTCGGCCGTGCTGGTGCTCGATGAACTGCCCTTGACCCGCAACGGGAAGCTCGACCGGGACGCACTGGCCGCGAAGGACTTCCACAGCTCGCTCACCGAACACGTGCCGCCGCGCACCGCGGCGGAGACCGAGCTGGTGCGGATCTGGACCGAGGTCCTGGGCGTGCGGCAGGTGGGAGTTGAGGACGATTTCTTCGAACTGGGCGGCGATTCGATCCTGAGCATCCAGGTCGTCTCCCGGGCGCGCAGGTCCGGTTTCGGCATGACACCGAGGGACCTCTTCCGCTATCCCACCATCGCGGCGCTGGCGGCCGGCGTCAGCGAGGTCGTCGCCGAGCGGATCGACCAGGGCGCGGTGACCGGCTCCGTGCCGCTGACCCCGATCCAGCACTGGTACCTGCGGACCAACCCGGATCGCCCCGAACACTTCGACCAGTCGGTGTCGGTCGAACTGGCCGGCGGAGTGGACGAGGAGGTCCTTCGCGGCGCGCTGGCCGCCGTGATCGCCCACCACGACGCGCTGCGGATGCGGTTCCGGGTGGTGGACGGCCGCTGGACACAGCACAACGCCCCGGTCGAGCCCGCCGACCTGCTACAGGTCCACCGACTGTCCGATGTGGATGGTGAACGTGCGATGCGGGATGTGGCGGTCGGGGTGCACTCGGGCTTCGACCTCGCCGAGGGCCCGTTGTTGAAGGCGGTGTTGTTCGAGTTCACCGGTGAGCGCCGGCCGGTGTTGTTGCTCGCCGTGCACCACTTGGTGGTGGACGGTGTGTCGTGGCGGATCCTCCTTGAGGATCTCGACGCCACCTATGGGCAACTGGCCGGTGGCGAGGCGGTCAACATCGAGCAGAAGACGACCGCGTTCCGCGACTGGGCCAGGCGGCTCGACGAATTCGCGGGCGCGGGCGGGTTCGACGACGAACTGGCGCAGTGGACCGCGATCGCCGGGCTGGGCGACCTCCGGCTGCCGGTGGACCACAGCGGCCGGAACACCGCCTCGTCGGTCCGGGAGGTTTCGGTCGAGCTGGGCACGGCCGAGACCGAGGCGTTGCTGCGGGAGGTGCCGGGGGTGTACCGGACGCAGGTCAACGACGTTCTCCTGGCGGCGTTGGGCCGCGTGCTCGGGCGGTGGGCGGGCCGGGACCAGGTCGTGGTGGACCTCGAAGGCCACGGTCGGGAGGAAGTCCTGGACGGCGTGGACGTCTCCCGCACGGTGGGCTGGTTCACCAGCATGTTCCCGGTGGTGCTGGACGCCGGCGCGGGTGACTGGGGTTCCATGCTGAAGTCCGTCAAGGAGGGGCTGCGTTCGGTGCCCCGGCGCGGTCTGGGGTACGGGGCTCTGCGCTACCTGACCGACCACGACGTGACGTGCTCGCCGTACGTCAGCTTCAACTACCTGGGCCAGTTCGACTGGACGAACCTCGGCGCGGGACTGTTCCACCGGTTGCTGGGCGGCCTCCGATCGGACATCGGCGCCGACGCGGCTCGTGGGCACCTGCTCGATGTCGTGGGCAGCGTCGACGACAAGCGATTGGTGTTCACCTGGTACTACTCCGCGAACGTGCACAAGGAGAGCACGATCCGCGTCCTGGCCGAGAAACTGGTGGCGGCCCTGCGCGAGGTCATCGCGCACTGTGCCGAGCCGGGGGTGGGCGGGCGAACTCCCTCGGACTTCCCGCTGGCGGGACTCGATCAGACCGGCGTGGACGGGCTGGTGGGCGACGGGCGTTCGGTCGAGGACGTCTACCCCATGACGCCGATGCAGGCCGGCATGGTGTTCCACGGGGTGTCGCAGGAGGGCCAGGGCCTCTACTTCGAGCAGGCGACCTTCGTGCTCGACGGCGTGCCCGATCCGGATGTGCTCGCCCGTGCGTTCCAGCACGTTGTCGACAGCACACCGGTGCTGCGCAGCGGCATGGTGTGGGAAGGCGTGGCCGATCCGCTGCAACTCGTCCACACCGAGGCCCGGGTCCCCGTGACCTTCCTCGACTGGGACGATCCGTCAGAGGACGAACGTGTGCGCCTGCTGGCAGAGCTGCTCGCAGCCGATCGGGCCGAAGGGCTGGACCTGCGCGCCGTTCCGCTGATGCGACTCGCACTGGTGCGGTTGTCCGCCACCGAGGTCCAGGTGGTGTGGACGTTCCACCACGTCCTGCTCGACGGGTGGAGCGTCTTCCGGGTGCTGTCCGACGTGTTCGACGCGCACGCCGCGCTGGTCGGTGGTCGGCTGCCGACGCCGTCGAGTCGCCGCCCGTTCCGGGACTACCTCCGGTGGTTGTCGGAGCAGGACCACGGTGCCGCCGAAACGTACTGGCGGCAACTGCTCGCGAGCTACCACGTGCCGGTGACCCTGCCCTACGACCGGCCGTCGGCACGGGCGTACGCCACCCGTTCGTCGGAGTGGCTGCCGTTCGAGTTGGGGGTCGAGGAGTCCGATCGGCTGCGGGAAATGGCCCAGTGCAACGGGTTGACCGTCAACACCGTGGTCCAGGGTGCGTGGGCGCTGTTGTTGTCCAGGTACAGCGGGCAGCGTGATGTGTGCTTCGGCGCCACGGTCTCCGGCCGTCCCGCCGACCTTCCGGGCGTGGACGACATCACCGGGATCTTCATCAACACACTGCCGGTCCGGGTCACCGTGGACGACACGTCCGACGTGGTCGACTGGCTGCGGGCGGTGCAGTCCTCGCAGGCGGAGTCGCGGCGGTTCGACTTCGTGTCGCTGGGGCGGTTGCAGGGGTGGAGTGGCCTGCCAGGCGGGACCAACCTGTTCGACAGCATCCTGGTGTTCGAGAACTACCCGATCAACGACGAAGCGGCTGCGGTACGCGGATTGCGGTTGCGCGCGCTGTCGGCGGTGGAGACCACGAACTACCCGTTGAGCGTCGTGGTGTCGCCCGGCGAGCGGTTGTCGGTCGAGTTCGGCTACGACCCCGAAGTGTTCGACGCCGCGAGCATCGAGCGGTTCGCCGGTCATCTGACCCGCGTGCTCGGACTCTTCGCCGAAGACCCGGACGTTCCGTTGTCGCGTATCGACATTCTCACGGCGGATGAGCGTGATCGGGTTTTGGTGGGGTGGAACGGGACTGGGCGGGTTGTGTCGGGT
>CBHFOL010000462.1:0-5484 GCA_965995405.1 uncultured Saccharothrix sp. | reverse complement strand
GCCCCAAGTGCGGCAAGCCCGCGGGCGAAGGAAAATTCTGCGGAAATTGTGGATCGTTACCGGAAATCGGGTCGGCCGGTGCGGCCGGGTCAGGCGGTGGCCAGTCGCGACCACTGGAGCAGGTCGTGGTGCTCGCCGTCGATCAACTCGGCCCCGCGCAGCGTGCCTTCGAGGGTGAAGCCGCACTTCTCCGCGACCCGGCGGGAGGCCTGGTTGCGCACCGAGTGCCGGTAGCCGATCCGGTGCAGCCCGGTCGGGCCGAGCCCGAACCGCAGCGCGGCGGTGACGGCGGTGACGGCCGCGCCCCGGGCGCGATGGCCGGCGGAGGTCCAGCACACGGTCAGGGCGTGGCGGTCGTGGTGGTCGATGTCGCGCAGGCCGACCTCGCCCGCGATCGCGCCGTCGGCGTCGCGCAGCACCCAGGAGCAGCGTTCGCCGTTCGCCCACTGCCAGGCGCGGTAGCCGACCAACGCGCGGGCGGCGTCCTCGTCGGGCACGTGGTAGCCGGGCAGCCAGCGCTGGATCTCCGGGTCGCCCAGCAACCGGACGAGGGCGGGAGCGTCGGCCGGGGTGAGTTGGCCCAGCACGAAGCCGTCTTCTTCGAGAACCACCGGCTCCATGCGGCAACCGTAGCGGGGCGGGGTCGATCCGAGAGCCCCTGACCTTGCGACCGGAGATGTCGTACCCCTGGTGGAATGAAAGCAGGGGCCCCTGGGCGGGGACGCCTGCTTGAGCTTGCCTCGCGCAGGGCTGAGCATGTTCGCGCCGTGCGACGTCGCCGACTACCTGGCGACCCGCCATCGCGCCGGCCGACCGGTCGAACGTCCCTGAAAGGTTCGCGGGTCCTATGCGGACGGTCGCGGTGTGGTTGGTCGAACCACCTGCGCGCCGGCCGCTCCACCACTCGGACCAGACGACGTCCGACGACGGCGGCTATGACTTCACTGTGAGGTGGATATGACCGAGTTATGAGGGTTGCGGTTCATCGTTGCCCCCATGATGCGATGGATCGTCGGGTCGAGCCAGAAGTACCGCCGCCTGGTCCTGGCTGTCGCGGTCGCCCTGCTCGCGTTCGGCTTCGTGCAACTGCGCAACACGACCGTGGGAGCGCTGCCCGAGTTCGGCCCGGTCCGGGTCGACGTCCAGGTTGAGGCGCTCGGGTTGTCGGCCGAGGAGGTCGAGAACCTGATCACGAACCCCATCGAGAACGAGTTCTTCAACGGTATCCCGTGGCTCGCCAAGCTGGAGTCGCGGACGATCCCCGGGCTCACGTCCATGGAGATGACGTTCGAGCCCGGCACGGACCCGATCCGGGCCCGCCAGGTGGTGCAGGAGCGCCTGACCATGGCGCCCGCGCTGCCCCAGGCGTCCTCGAAGCCGCCGCTCGTCGTGCAGCCGCTGTCGAGCACCGGCCGGCTGATGATGATCGGGCTGTCCAGCAAGGACAAATCGCTGATCGACATGTCGCTGCTCTCGCGCTGGACCATCGCGCCGCGGCTGCTCAGCGTGCCCGGCGTCGCGAACGTCGCGGTCTGGGGCTTCCGGGACCGGCAACTCCAGGTGCAGGTGGACCCGTCCAGGCTGGCACTGAACGCCGTCACGCTGGACCAGGTCCTGCGCACGTCGGCGAACGCGCTGTGGGTGTCGCCGCTGACCTTCGTGGAGGCGTCGACACCGGGTCTGGGCGGCTTCGTGGACACGTCCAACCAGCGCATCGAGATCCAGCACAACCAGCCGATCAAGTCCGCGGCCGAGCTCGGCCAGGTGACCGTGCAGGGTGCGGAGGACCGGGGCCTGAAGCTCGCCGACGTCGCCTCCATCACCGAGGACCACCAGATCCTCATCGGTGACGCGCTGGTCGAGGACGCACCGAGCCTGATGCTCGTGGTCGAGCGCTTCCCCGGCACCAGCGTCGCCGACGTCACCGCACGGGTCGAGACCGCGTTGAACGAGCTGCGGCCCGGCCTGGCCGGCATCCGACTGGACACCACGGTCTACCGGCCGGCGACGTTCATCGAGCGGATGGTCGACAACCTCGCCCTGTCGCTCGTGCTCGGCGGCCTCCTGCTGCTGCTCCTGCTCGGTGCTCTCCTGTTCGACTGGCGTTCCGCGTTGGTCAGCGTCGTCACGATCGCCGGCTCGGTCGCCGTGACGGTGCTGGTGCTGTCGTGGTTCGAGGTGCCGATGAACCTGATGACGTTGGCCGGGCTGGTGATGGCGCTCGCGGTCGTCGTGGACGACGCCGTCGTCGGGATCGACAACGTGCGACAACGGCTGTGCGAGCGAGGTGAGCGCGGTGCGGCCGAGGTGATCGGCGGCGCGCTGCTGGAGATGCGCGGACCGCTGTTCGTGGCGGCGGTGATCTCGGCGATCTCGGTCGTGCCGATCTTCGTGCTCGACGGTGTGCGAGGCGCGTTCCTCACGCCGGTCGCCATCGGGTTCCTGGTCGCGACGGTGGTGTCGTTCGTCGTCGCGCTGGTGCTCGCACCCGTGCTCGCGACGGTGCTGCTGTCCAAGGAGTCGTTGCGGCACAAGCAGTCGCCGGTCGCCGCATGGCTGGAACGCGGCTATGCCGCCCTACTGGCCCGCCTGCTGCGCGGACGCACGTGGAGCTTCGCGGTCGCCGGAGTGCTGCTGATCGCCGGGCTGGCCGTGCTGCCGCTGCTCGGCGCGCGGCCGTTGTCGCCGACCCTTCAGGAACGCGACCTGCTGATCGCCCTGGAAGCGCCGCCGGGCACGTCACGGCCGGAGATGAACCGGATCACCGCGGCGCTCACCGGCGAGCTGCGCAAGACGGCCGGTGTGCGCAACGTCGGCGCGCACTCCGGGCGTGCGCTGGCCTCCGACCAGGTCGTCAACATCAACTCCGGTGAGGTGTGGCTGAGCGTCGCCCCGGACGCCGACTACGACCGGACGCTCGACGCGGTGCGCGGTGTGGTTTCCGGCTACCCCGGCCTGCACAGTGACGTGCTCACCTACACCGACAAGCGCGTCCGCGAGGTCGTCACCAGGGGCAGCACGTCGGACCTCGTCGTGCGCGTCTACGGCAACGACTACAACGTGCTCAACGCGAAGGCCGACGAGGTGCGCGGCATCCTCGACGGTGTCAACGGAATCGCCGACCCGCGGGTCGACAGCGCGCAGGTCGCGCCGACGATGGAGATCGAGGTGTCGGTCGAGAAGGCGGCGCGCTACGGGCTCAAACCCGGTGACGTGCGCCGGGCGTCGGCGACGCTGGTCGCGGCGACCGTGGCGGGCAACCTGTTCCAGGACCAGAAGGTGTTCGAGGTCGTGGTGTGGGGCACGCCGGCGATGCGGCAGGACCCGACGAGCGTGCGGAACCTGCTGATCGACGCGCCGACCGGCGGCCCGGGCGGCGGCCCGACCCAGGTGAAGCTGAGCGACGTCGCCGACGTCCGGATCACCGCCAAGCCCGCGATGATCCGGCACGACCAGGTGTCCCGCAGCATCGACGTCGTCGCCGACGTGCGCGGCCGGAGCCTGGACGCGGTCACCGCCGAGGTCAAGGACAAGCTCAAGGGCGTCCCCTTCCCGCGTGAGCACCACCTTGAGGTGCTCGGGGAGAGCCAGGCGCAGGCGTCCGCGGACTTCCGGGTCTGGACCTACGTGGTGGGTGTCGCGGTCCTGGTCTTCTTCCTGTTGCAGGCCGGTTTGCGCAGCTGGCGGATGGCGACGCTGACCTACCTGCTGCTGCCGGTGTCGCTGGCGGGTGGCGTGCTGGTCGCGGTGCTCGTCCGCGACAAACTGGCGGTGGTCGCGCTGCTGGGTCTGCTCGCCGTGCTGGCGGTGTCCGTGCGCGGCAGCCTCCTCCAGGTCGGGCACCTCCGGGCACTGGCGGCGGACAACCCCGACGACGTCGTCCGCGCCGCACGGCAGCGGTTCACGCCGGCCGTGACGGGCCTGCTGGCGGCCGGGCTTGCCCTGGTGCCGCTGACGTTCTTCGGCGCCGTCGCCGGGCTGGAGATCGCGATGCCGCTGGCCCTGATCATCCTGGGCGGCCTGGTCACCACCGCGCTGGTGAACCTGTTCCTGCTGCCCAGCCTCTACCTGCGCTTCGTGACTGAGGAGAAGGCGGATGCCTAGCATGCGGTGGATCGGAACGGCCGTGGTCGTCCTGTGCCTCGGTGCGGCGGGGTGCGCCGCCGCACCGGCCACGTCGGGAGGAGCCGGCGAGAAGCCCGCCAAGGTCGAGGCGATCGCGGGCAAGGACGTCAAGAGCGTGACGCTGACCGAACGCGCCCACCAGCGCGTCGGCGTGGAGACGATCGCGGTCGCCGCCACCGCGTCCGGGCCGATGGTGCCGTACGCCGCGGTGATCTACAGCGCGGACGGCAACACGTGGGTATTCGTGGAGACCGGCCGGCGCAGTTACGCGCGGGAGAAGGTCTCGATCGCGACCGTGGGCGGTGAGAAGGGCACCGAGGCGTACCTGTCGGCCGGTCCCGCACCGGGCACCAAGGTCGTGCGGACGGGCGTCATCGAGCTGTACGGGGCCGAACTCGGCGTCGGGAAGTAGTCCGTCCAATCCGGACGTCCACTCTGGACGATAGGAGTTTCGCGCCATGATGCGCTGGATCGTGCGGACGAGCCTGAAGCTCCGCTACCTCGTGGTGGCCGGGGCGTCGATGATGATGTTCTTCGGCGTCATGCAGGTCCAATCCACCCCGGTCGACGCCTTCCCCGAGTTCGCGCCGCCCAGGGTGGAGATCCAGACGATCTGCATCGGGCTCTCCGCGCGGGACGTGGAGGAGCTCGTGTCGGTGCCGATGGAGCAGGGCCTCAACGGCATCGAGGGCCTGACGGCCATGCGGTCGAAATCCGTGTCACAGCTGTCCTCGATCGTGATGATCTTCGCTCCGGGCACCGACCTGATGAAGGCGCGGCTGCTGATCCAGGAGCGCATCAACGCCATCACCCCGCGCCTGCCCAGGTGGGCCAACCCGCCGTTCATGATCCAACCGCTCTCGTCGACCAGCCGGGTCATGAAGATCGGCATATCCCAGGACGACAAGTCCGACGCGGCCCACGTCGACATGGCCTTGCAGGCGTACTGGACGATCCGGCCCCGGCTGATGCGGATCCCCGGCGTGGCGAACGCGGCCATCTGGGGCGACCGGTGGCACGTCAAGCAGGCGCTGGTCGACCCCGACCTGATGAAGCAGCACAACGTCACCATGCAGCAGGTGCTGGAGTCCGCCGGCAACGCGGTCGACGTGGGTCAGCTGAAGTTCAAGGGCGGCTTCGAGATCGGCACCGGCGGGTACGTCGACACCGCCAACAACCGGTTCCCGGTGCAGCACCAGCTGCCCCAGCTGAGCGGGCAGCAGCTCGCCGAGATCCCGATCGAGACGAAACCCGGCCAGCCCAAGGTGTTCCTCAAGGACGTCGCCGAGATCCGCGACGACGTCATGCCGCCATCGCTGCTCACCGGTGACGCCGTCATCAACGACGGCCTCGGCATCA
>CBHFOL010000461.1:0-5502 GCA_965995405.1 uncultured Saccharothrix sp. | reverse complement strand
GAGCCCGTGCGGGTCGTGGTCCCGCTCCGGCTCCCCCTCGCCTCGCGACCGGGGCCGGTCGCCCTGTCCGGACAGGCCGACTCGGTATGGGCGGCCGGGACACCCGACACGAGTCACGCGTCGATGGTGACCGCCCTGTGCACCAGGCTCGGCGGGTTCCGGCCCGACATCCGGCACCGGTCCGACGACCCGACCGTGCTGCTCGCCCTGGTCGGCACGGCTCGCGCGACGACGCTGCTACCGCGACTCGTCGACGCGGACCTGCACCCGGCGGTGGAGGTGCGCGACATCGCCGGCCACCGGCCGATGCGCCAAGGGCTCGCCGGGGTTCGCACGTCGGCCCGCCTCCGACCGCCCGTCAACATCCTGCTCGACGCCGTCCGGAGCGCCGTCCGGCCGGCGCTCCGGGATGCGAGCGGCGGCTGATCGACCGCGCCGATCCGTCACCCGGACTCATGTGGATCATTAACCAATGGTCACTGGACATCTCACGCACTCCCGTGGAAATGTGTTCACCGGGTCAGTCGAAATCTTTCCGACCGGCCGGGGTGGCGGAATACGGCAGACGCGGCCCGACTGTTCGACCGTCGGGCTGTTCCAATGGAACGTGGGGGTTCGACTCCCTCCCCCGGCACCACCTTCGACGCACTGCGCTGGAGATCCACACCGAAGCGGATTCAATACGACGACAGGGGATCACGTGTCGACCCGCTCACTGGTAGTCCTGTCCTATCCTCCCGCGTCGAGTGTCTGGCACCTCCCGATGGGCATCGGATACCTGTCGGGCGTCCTCCGACAGCACGGTCACGACGTCGTACAGGAATACGGCTACCTCAAGGCCGTAGAGCACGTCCTCCGCTCGCACGGCGGTTCCGGTATGGAGCGGCACCTCACGGCCGTCCGCGACCCGGACGCCTCCGTGCTGGACCGGCACGACGCCCGCGTCGCCTTCGAGCGGACCTCCGCCGGACTCGGCTCGGGCGAGAGCTTCGCGGTCGAACGCAACAACGTCAAATTCGACTCCAAACATTTCAAGGGCGGCATCACCCAACTGGACCAGGTGTTGCGGCAACGCGAAGAACACCTTTTCTACCGGTACTTCACCGAGGTCGAGGTCCCCCGCATGGTGGCACTGCGGCCCGACCTGTTCGGAATCAGCATCTCCGACGAGCGACAACTGGTCAGCGGCTGCGTTCTGGCGTCCCTGGTGAAGGAGGCGTCGCCGTCGACCACCGTGGTGTTGGGCGGCAACTACTGGTCGCGCGTTGTCGACGCCTTCCACGACCCGCAGTTCGCGAAGCTGTTCGACCACTGGGACGCGGTCGTATACACCGAAGGGTTCCAGCCGATCGTGCAGCTTGCCGACCGGGTACGGATCTCGGAGGTCACCGGGCTGGCGTGGCGGGACGGCGACACGGTGCGGGTCAACGGCCGGACCACCACCGCGACCGTGTTCGACGACATCCCGACACCGGTGTTCGCCGACGACATCCGACAGTGGAGCCCGGACTTCGTGCCGCCGCTGTACACGATGTCCAACTGCCCCATGCGTTGCTCGTTCTGCTCCATCGCGGCCGGCAGCGACACCTTCCTCAACCGCCCCAGGGCGATGTCGCCCGCCCGCATCGCCGACCACATGATCGCGCTGGGCGCGCACCGGTTCGACGTGTTGGACGAGTTCTTCACGATCTCCCGCCAACTCGCCCTCGGCCGGGAACTGGCCCGACGCGGGTACCGGGCGACGTGGCAGTGCTATCTGACGATGAACGACAAGCTGGGTGATCCGGCCGTCTGCCAGGCACTCGCCGAGGCGGGCTGTTCCGGGGTGCAGCTGGGGCTGGAATCGCTCGACCCGGAGGTGCTCCGCCAGGAGGCCAAGTCGTGGAACCACCCGCGCAACTACGGCCGCATCCTGAAGAACCTGCACGACGCCGGGATCCAGGTGCACGTCTTCGTCATCGTCGGCATCCCCAACGAGCCGATCAACTGGGATCTGCGCTGGCTGGCCTTTCTGGAGGACTACGGCGACCACATCCTCACGGTAAAATCCGCGCGGTACCGGCTCACCCGGCGGGCCCCCGACGAACAGCTGGCCAAGGTCGGCGGCCTGTCCGGGGTCCGGGCCTCGGAAACCGACGACCTGCTGCTCAACCTGAACCGGGACCAGTTCACCTACACCACCAACGGGTTGAGCCGGAAGCGCGTGGAGGCGATGCGGGATCTGCTGGAGGAGAGCTGCCGCCGACACTGGGCGTACCAGGTCACCTCCACGATCCCGTGGTGGACCAATCGTGGCCGGCACACGCTCGGCGAGCTGCGTGACATGGCCGGTCTGCTGGCCCGGCAGCGCCCGGCGGAGCAGTCGCTGCCGGACAACCGCCTGCGCTTCGCGCTGAACAAGACGGCCTCGGCGATCCGCGAGGAACTCGGCGTGAACACCTGGTTCCGTTCCCACGACGACGCGTTGCGCACCTCCCGTGACCTGCTGGGCGACCTGGGCAGCGGCACGGCACCGCTCGCGAGCGCCCGGTGATGGACGCGGGCTGCATCCACCGGGCGTTCACCGCCGTGGCAGCCGAACGTGGGAACGCGCCCGCGATCACCGTCGGTCCGCACACGCTCGGCTATCGGCAGCTCGACCATCGGTCCAACCGGCTCGCACACCACCTCCGCGACCTGGGCCTCACGACCGGACAGCCGGTCGCGGTCCTGTGCGCCAGGTCGGCCGAGATGGTCGTGGCGTTGCTCGGCATCCTCAAGGCCGGAGGGGCCTACCTGCCACTGGACCCCCTGGATCCGCCCAACCGCATCGAGCGGATCATCCGCGACGCGCGTCCGGCGTTCGCGGTCACCGCCGGCAGCCTGGCCCACCTGCTCCCCGGGCAAGGGGTGCGGATCCTGGACGTCGAGGCCGACCGGCCGGGCAGCGCGGGAAGTTCCGCCACCCCGCCGGCGGTCGACGTCCGCACCGACGACCTCGCCTACGTCTGCTTCACCTCGGGCTCGACCGGCACGCCCAAGGGCGTCTGTGTCCCCCACCGGGGTGTGCTCCGGCTGGCCGGGATGGCCGACTACTCCCCGGCGGACAGCTTCCTCCAGGTCGCGCCCCTGGCCTTCGACGCATCGGTGTTCGAGATCTGGTGCGCCCTGCTCAACGGCGCCCGCCTGGTGCTGCACCCACAGCAGCGACCCGACCCGGACGGTCTGGCGCGGGTGATCCGGGACGAGCACATCAGCGTCGCGCTGCTGGCCACCGGGCTGTTCCACCGCGTGGTCGACAGCCAGGTCGAGGCGCTGAGCGGGCTGCGGCACCTCGTCGTCGGTGGCGACGTGCTGTCGCCCGCCCACGCCCACCGAGCCAGGAAGGCGTTGCCCCGGCTGCGCCTGACCAACGGGTACGGCGTCGCCGAGGCCACCTGCCTGAGCTGCTGCCACGACATCGCCGACCCGCCGCCACCCGACCGGTCGGTGCCCATCGGCCGACCGCTGCCGGGGACCCGGGTGTACGTCCTCGACGACGGGCGGCCGTGCGGTGTCGGCGAGCGGGGCGAGCTCTACATCGCCGGCGAGGGGGTGGCCGCCGGATACCTCGGCCTCCCCGAACTGACCTCGCAGCGGTTCCTGCCCGACGTGGCCACACCCGGCGGAACCGGCCTGATGTACCGGACCGGCGACCTGGTCAGCGTGCGGGACGACGGCGGGCTGGACTTCCACGGACGGGTGGACACCCAGGTCAAGATCCGGGGCTTCCGGGTGGAGATCGGCGAGGTCGAGGCATTCGTCGGCGCCCAGCCCGGCGTCCGGCAGGCCGTCGCGGTGGCCAGGAGGCGCGGCCCGACAGCCGAACAGCAGCTCGTCACCTACCTCACCACCGACTCGGCCGACGACGAGCTGGTGATCAGCCGGGTCCGGGCCGCCGCGCACCGGGAACTCCCCCGCTACCTGGTGCCGTCGACCTTCCTGGCGCTGGACGAGATCCCCGTGACGGGCAACGGGAAGATCGACCGGGACGCCCTGCCCCCGCCGCCGCCGCGATCGGCGCGGCAGCTGCCGCAACCCTGCGTCCCGCCGCGCACCAGGCTGGAGTCGTTGCTCGCCGACCTGGTCGCCGACGTCCTCGGCCTCGGTGCCGTCGGCGTCTTCGACGACTTCGTCGAGCTCGGCGGCGACTCCCTGGCGGCCACCGACCTGGCCGCCGAAATCCGGCGGACGCTGGAACTACAGCCGCCGATGGAGCGGATGTTCGGCTCCTGGACGGTGGCGTCGCTGGCCGAATCGCTGGCCCGGAGTGCCCGGGAACCGCTGCTGCCGGACCCGTCGTGACCGTGCCCGGACGAGCGCACAGCCGGATCCGCGACGCGGCGGGGACGGAACTGTTCCCGCTGGACCTCACCGACGGTTCGCTGTTCGCCGCCACGGACCCGACCCCGATCTGGCGCACGCTGCGGAAATCCGCGCCGGTCGCGTGGCAGCAGCTCGCCGACGGCCGTGGCTTCTGGGCGGTGACGACCTACCGGGAGTGCCGGGAGGTACTGGGCGATCACGAGAGGTTCACCTCGACGCGGGGCAACATGCTCGGCACTCTCGGCCGCCGGGATCCCGCGGGTGGGCGGCAGATGATCACCAGCGATCCGCCGCACCTCACCGCGCTGCGCGAGCCGTTGCACCAGGTGCTGAACATGGCCGCGCTGCGTCGCCTGGCCCCGCGAATACGGGCCGACGTCCGGCACGCGGTCCGCCAGGCGTGCCGGGGCGGTGTGTGGGATGTCGGCGCGACCATGTCGGCGCTGCCCGTGCGGGTCGGCGGACTGGTCATGGGCCTGGAACCGGACGCCGGGACCGCCGCCGAACTCGTGCGCTGTTCGGCGATGTCCGTGGCCCCCGACGACCCGGAGTACGCCGTCCCCGGCGGGCGCGAAGACACCCTGAGGCAGGCCCACCTCGGCCTGTTCCGCTACTTCGCCGACGAGGTCGCCCGTCGGCGGACGGACCACGGCGACGGCGTCATCGACCGGTTGCTGGCGGTGCGCGTGGGCGGCCGGCGGCTGTCCGCCGGCGAGGTCGCCGTCAACTGCTACAACCTCATGATCGGCGCGACCGCCACGACGGGGTTCGCCGTCATCCGGACCATCGCGCACCTGGCCGCCGACCCCGCGCTGTACGACCGGTGGTCGACCGATCCGGCGCTCCTGCGCAGCGGTGTCGAGGAGGCGATCCGCTGGTCGTCGCCGGCCATGCACTCGATGCGCCACGCCCGCCGGGACACCGAACTGGCCGGCGTCCGGATCGCCGAGGGCGACCCGGTCGTGGCCTGGCCGACCTCCGCGAACCGCGACGAGAACGTGTTCCACGACCCGGACACCTTCGACCCGGCCCGCGTGCCCAACCCGCACATCGCGTTCGGCACGGGTGCGCACCTCTGCATCGGCGCGGCCACCGCGCGGGTCACCATGCGGATCGTCCTGGAGGAGTTCTTCCGCCTGGTCGGCCGGGTCGAGCCGG
>CBHFOL010000460.1:0-5528 GCA_965995405.1 uncultured Saccharothrix sp. | reverse complement strand
CGGGTGTACGACGTGCACCTGGGCGGCTCGCACAACTTCCAGGTCGACCGGGACGCCGCCCGGCGGATCGCCGACATGATGCCGGAGCTGCCGGGGATCCTGCGGGCGAACCGGCACTTCCTGCGGCGTGCGGTGGAATACCTGGTGGGCCAGGGTATCCGGCAGTTCCTGGACCTCGGCTCGGGCATCCCGACGGCCGGGAACGTGCACGAGATCGCCTGGCGGTCCGCGCCGGAGAGCCGGATCGTGTACGTGGACTCCGACCCGGTGGCCGTCGCCCACAGCCGGTCGCTGCTCGGGGACTCGCCGGGCGCGGACGCGGTCCTGGCCGACCTGCGTCGGCCGCAGGACGTGCTCGACGCGCCGCAGACGCTGCGCCTGCTGGACTTCTCCGAGCCGGTGGCGGTGCTGATGATGGCGGTGCTGCACTTCGTGCCGGACGAGGACGATCCGGTCGGGATCATCGGCCGGTACCTGAAGCCGGCCGTGCCGGGCAGTTTCCTGGCGGTGTCACATGCCAGCTTCGAGGGGAACGCCGAGAACGCCGAGGAGGCCACCGAGCAGTACCGGCGCAGCGTCACCGACTTCACCATGCGGACCCGGGCCGAGGTCGCCGGGCTGTTCGGCGGGCTGGAGCTGGTCGATCCCGGGGTGGTGTACCTGACCGAGTGGCGGCCCGACCCGGGCGACGAGATCGGCGACCCGCGTCAGATGTCGACGTTCGCGGCCGTCGGGCGCACGGGCTGACCGGTCAGCAGCGCGGCGGCGTGCGCGCGGAACGCGTTCGTCGCCGGGTGGGTGGGCGTGCGCGGCCACACCAGGTGCACGGTCACCGGCCCGACGTCGGCCAGCGGCAGGTACCGGATACCGGGGTGCGGATGGCTGTGCCCGGTCGCCTCGGTGGTGACGCCGACCGCTTCGCCGGTCGCGATCGTGGTCAGCCACTCGTCCACGCCCGGCACCTCGAACGAGTTCGGGCGCGCGCCGGCCGGCCACAGGTCGGCGCTGCTCGCGGCGGCCGTGGAGCACAGCGCCACCTGGTGGTCGGCGAGTTCGGCCAGCAGCAGGGCGTCCCGCAGCGCCAGCGGGTCGTGCTCCGGCACGGCGGCGACGCGCGGCTCCCGGTACAGGGCCTGTGCGGCGAGCGTCGGATCGGTCGGGGTGGCGCGCATGAACGCCAGGTCCACCTCGCCCCGGCGCAGCGCGGCCTGCGGGTCGTCGCAGCGGCGCACCCTGGTCGGTGTGTCGGGGCGGTCGGCCCGCCAGCCGCGCAGCAGCGGCACGGTGTGCCTGCCCAGTGCCGCCGAGCCGAACCCGACGCGCAGCGGACGCGGCCCGGTCGCCGCCTCGGCCAGCGCGTCGTCGAACTGGTTGAGGATGCGGTGCGCGTGCTCCCACAGCCGGCGGCCGGCGTCGGTGAGGGCGAGCCGGCGGGTGGTGCGCTCGACCAGGCGGGTGCCCAGCCGGTGCTCCAACTGCTCCAGGGTGCGCGACAGCGCGGGCTGGCTCACCCGCAGCGCGATCGCGGCGTCGGTGATGGTGCCCGCGTCGCCGATCGCGGCCAGCGCCCGCAGGTGGCGCAACTCCACATTCATAACCGCGAAGCATAAATACCCGTCCGGACGCATTTCCCTCGGCCGGTGGACCGCGCCTAGCGTCGGTGGCATGAAGATTCTGCTCATCGGGGCCTCCGGCACGCTCGGCACGGCCGTCCACCGGACGTTCGCCGAGCGCGGCCACGAGGTCGTCACCGTCGGTCGCACCGCGGGTGACCTCCGCTTCGACATCGCCGACCCGGACCAGGTCACCGCCCTGTACGAGGCGGCCGGGACGGTGGACGCGGTGGTGAGTGCGGCCGGGGACGTGCCGTTCAAGCCGTTGGCCGACCTCACGTCCGACGACTTCCGCACGGGGTTCCGCGGGAAGGTGCTCAGCCAGGTCGAACTGGTCCGCCAAGGTGTGTCGAAGGTCGCCGAGCGCGGCTCGTTCACGCTGATCACCGGGGTGCTGGCGCGGGAGCCGATCGTCAGCGGCAGCGTGGCGTCGCTGGTGAACGGCGCGCTGGAGTCCTTCGTCGTGGCCGCGGCGATCGAGATCGCGCCGCAGCGGATCAACGCCGTCAGCCCCACCGTGTTCACCGAGAGCCTGGCCGACTACGGCGACTTCTTCCCCGGTATGCCGCCGGTCGACCTGGCCGCCGTCACCCGGGCGTACGTGCGTTCCGTGGAGGGCGCGCGGACCGGGCAGGTGTTCATCCCGTAGGAGAGTCCAAAATGGACACCACCCGCGCTCCGGTCCGGGTGGTGTCCGCGGCCTGTGGCGCGCGGGCCGTGACGGTGTGGAACAGCTCGGCGGGCACCCGGCACTGCTCGATCAGCAGTTCCGCGTCGATCCCCTCCTGCGCCAGGAGTTCCACCGCCCTGGGCAGCAGCGACGGCTGTTCCATCACCGTCACCAGACCCGGTTCACCGCGCCGCCAGCCCCTGGTGGAGATGGTCGTCATGGCGTTGCGGTACGACACGTCGCCCAGTCGGCCCAGCCAGCGCGACCGGTAGAGCAGCGCCTGGATGCTGACGCCCCACTGCTCCTTCAGCCGAGCCAACGCCGTCCACACCGCGCCGCCCATCGACGCGGGCAGCAGGTCGCGGATCGCGGCGGCGGGCATCAGCAGTTCGGCGGCGAAGCGGTGGGCCTGGTCCTCCACGACCCGGCCGCCCGGCTCGGCGTCGCCGTGCATGACGAGGTGCCCCAGCTCGTGCGCCACGTCGAACCGCTGCCGGTAGTAGTCGTGCTTCACCGGGTTGAGCACGACCACCGGGCGCAGCCGGCTGTCGAACGAGTAAGCGTCCACGGACGCCGCCCGCGGCGGGCTGAACACCACCAGCACACCGCGGTTCTCCAGCAGCCGCACCAGGTGGCCGACCGGTCCCGGCCCGATCCCCCACTGTTCGCGCACCAGCCGCGCGGCCCGTTCCGGCCCGTCGCCTCCGGGGTCGTCGGCGGCGACCGGCAGGCACGGCACGTCCGGCGGGGGGAACTCGACGTGGCGCTCCAGGCTGCTCGCCACGTCCACCGCCACCTGCCCGTAGGCGAACGCCTGGTCCCGGGCCAACTGGCTGGTCGACCGCAGCGACCGGAAGTGCGGGGTGGTGCTCAGGGCCGCCACGTCGTCCGGCCGCACCGCGAAGAAACCCGGGTCCACGGACAGGCTCAACGCCAGTTGCGCGACCGTCGCGGCGGTGGGGCGTTTCGCGCCGGACTCCCAGGCGGCCACGGCGGTGGGGCTCTTGTCGACCCGGCCGGCGAGGTCGCTCTTGCGCAGTCCGGCCAGCTTGCGGGCGAGGGTGAGTCGGGCTCCGTCGAACAGCGGGGCGACATCCGCCGCCCGGGCAGGGCGAGGGTTCACCGCTGACCGCTGGCGCGGCCGTCGCGCGCACGCAGGCGGACCGGGGCGGCCGGGGCGGTGTCGGGCGCGATCTCCACCGGCTTCGCGGCGCGCCGGCCGACCGTGCCGTTCGACGTGCGCAGGACGTCCTCCCGCCAGGCCCACGCCGGACCGCCGCCCGCGTTCAGCTTGGCCCGGCCCAGGACCAGCTCCACCTGCCGGCTCACCGGGTCGAGGCTGTGCGCGACGACGTACGTGTCCAGGTCGAGGCTGCGGGTGGTCAGCGCGAACAGACCGCCGATCTCCTCCTCGGCCAGGTGCTCGAACAGCGACGGCTGCGCCGGGTTCGGCTCGCGCTGCAACGCGACCCGCTGCTTGGTGGTGCTGCGGCGGGCCCACGCCAGCTCGTCCAGCTTGCCGAACTCGCCGGCGGCGAGCAGGAACCGCCGGTGGCCGACCGCCCAGCCGGGGCTGTTGTTCAGGTTCGACCGCCGCACCGCGCCGGGCTCGACCCGGGGCATGGTGTCGATGTCCCGGCCGGAGAGCTTCGCGTACAGCTCGTCCAGCCCGGAGTCCTCCTCCGGCGCGGCGTAGCGCTCGCAGTGGAAGACCCGGTCGAGCCGGTTGCGGAACAGGGTGAACCGGGTGTTGCCGAGCCAGGCCGCGTCGTGCCCGTCCGCCTCGGAGTAGTCCTCCAGCGCACGGGTGGTCGCCGACAGGTAGGCCCACCGCAGCCCGGCGAGCACACCGGCCGCACCGAACTCCGCGACGACTTCCCGTTGTTCCATGCCTCCAATCTACCCTTGGGACCAGCAAATGACGTGCCGAACTGAACCGGCGTGTCGTGGGTCGGCTACGAGCCGTCGTGGGTGCACTCCCAGATCAACGTGGCCCAGAAGACGTCGCCGAACCTGAACACCTCCTCGCACTGCGCGACCGGGTCGTCGAAGCCGCCGGCCTTCGCCTTGGCGATGACGTCCTGCCGTGCGTATATCCATGCGAAACCGAAACTGCTGCTGCCGTAGCCCTGGAACCGGGCGGGCTCGGACGCGGACGCCTGTGCCGCACCGCCGACGACCACGGCCGACGCGGCGAGCGCCACCGCTACCGCTCTGCGAAGGGATGTCATGCCTCCGACGGTACGAGCGCCCACCGGTCTTCTCGACGCCCCGACTGCCCGCACCCGCTGGGCCGATCGCGCCGAATACCGTTGCAAGAAAAGGGTTACCGCCGGTAGGCACCGACCTGTCGACGCGGGCGGTCCACGGTCGGCCGGTGATCACGCCCCCGGAACGAGCCCGCACAGGCGAGCCCGCCCCCGGTCGGAGGGGCGGGCGGCGGGCTCGCGGGATGGTTGGTCCTACTGGGTGTCGAGCGCGACCGCGATGTCCGTGATGGACAACGGGAACTTGCCGACCGCGGTCGCGGCCCCCGTGAACAGGTTCACGGTGTAGAGCGTCGCCGACCCGTACCTCGGGATCAGCGTGGCGAAGGCGGACACGCCCACGGTCTTCCCTCCGTCGAGGTCGCTGAAGATGTCCAGGCCCGCGTTGACGTCCGCGTCCACGCCGAGCGATCCGGTCGGCACCAGAAGGCCGTTGTTGGCGGGCGACTGGATGACGACCTGGTCGGTCGCCGTGTTGATGTCGAACAACGTCGTCCCGGTGGCGGCGTTGAGGTCGTTGTTGGTGTAGGCGGCAGCGGTGACGCCGAGCGTCGCGGTCGTCGCGGGCGGCGTGGTGAGCATGGTGTCCACGAGGGTGGTGCCGGCCGTCGCGCCGTCGTCGATGTTGTGCCGCAGGTTCTGGCCGGTGTCGCTGATCACCCGCAGCCGGTTCGCGGCCGGGTTGAAGTCGACGCCGAAGAACTTGCCCACCAACGGAACGCTGAGCTGCGACACCTTCTTGACGACCACGTCCGGAATGCTGATCGTGTAGATGCCGCCCTGGTCGCCGACGCCGTACAGGGTGTTGTTCTGCACCCGGAAGTCGATGCCGATCAGGAACGTGTCGCCCTGGAGCCCCTGCACGGACCGCACCCAGTCCAGCACGTCCGGCCGGTCGGTGGTGAAGGTCGCCATCAGCTTGCCGTCGCTGGAGATCCCGTACGCCCGCAGGCCCGACCCCTGCGCCAAGCCGTCACC
>CBHFOL010000459.1:0-5530 GCA_965995405.1 uncultured Saccharothrix sp. | reverse complement strand
CGAACCGCCCTGGATCTGGCCCACCACGGCCTGCGGGTTGAGCGCCTTGCCGACGTCCTGCGCGCAGTCCAGCTCCACCACCTTCACCAGCCCCAGTTCCACGTCCACGTCCACCACCGCGCGGTGCGCCGCGAAACCGTACTGGACGTGCGCGTTGCCCTGGCCGGTCACCGGGTCCAGCGGCTCGGTCGCCCGGTGTCGCCATTCCACGGTCTCGTCGATCACCTCGTCGCCGAGCAGCGCGACCAGGTCCGCGGTGTCCCGACCGGCCGCCAGCTCGGCCAGTTTCGCTTTCACCGCGGCACATGCGGCCTTCACCGCGCCGCCGGTCACGTACGTCTGGCGGGACGCGGACGTGGAGCCGCCGTTGCCGATGCTGGTGTCCATGGGCAGGATCGTGACCCGCTCCACGCCGAGTTCGGTCCGCACGATCTGCTGCATGATCGTCACCAGCCCCTGGCCCACCTCACAGGCGGCGGTGTGCGCGAGCGCGGCGGGCTCGCCGTTGATGACCTGGAGCCGGACCCGTGCGGTGGAGTAGTCGTCGTAGCCCTCGGAGAAGCAGATGTTCTTGATCCCCACGGCATAGCCGACGCCACGCACCACACCCTCGCCGTGCGTGGTGTTGGAGACGCCGCCGGGCATGTCCCGCAGGTCCATCTCGGCCGAGGCGGGCGGCAAAGGCTTGTCCTTCACCAGTTTCAGCAGCCGCGCGACCGGTGCCGCCGAGTCGACCACCTGACCGGTCGGCAGCACCGAACCCTCGGACATCGCGTTCACGATCCGCACGTCCACCGGGTCCATGCCCAGCGCCTCGGCCAGTCTGTCCATTTGGGACTCGTAGGCGAAACCCGCCTGCACCGCACCGAATCCGCGCATCGCGCCGCACGGCGGGTTGTTGGTGTACACGCCCCGGCAGTCCACCGTCACGTTGTCGACATCGTACGGGCCGACGCCGAGCGTGGCCGCGTTCGCCACCACCGCCGGGGTGCTGGACGCGTACGCGCCGCCGTCCAGGTAGATCCGCGCCTTGACGTAGACCAGCTTCCCGGAGCGGTCCGCCCCGTGCTCGTAGTACAGCACCGCCGGGTGCCGGTGCACGTGGCCGTAGAACGATTCCTCACGGTTGTAGACCATCTTGGTGGGCTTGCCGGTGTGCAGCGCCAACATGCACGCGTGCACCTGCATCGACAGGTCCTCACGCCCGCCGAACGCGCCGCCGACACCCGACAGCGTCAGCCGCACCTTCTCGTCCGGCAGCCCCAGCGCCGCCGCGACCTGCCCCCGGTCCACGTGCAGCCACTGGGTCGCGATGTACAGGTCGACACCGCCGTCCTCGGCCGGCACCGCCAACCCCGATTCCGGGCCGAGGAACGCCTGGTCCTGCATACCGACCTCGTACCGGCCGGTCACCACGACGTCGGCGGTCGCGTCCTGGTCTCCGCGCCGGATCGGCACGTGCCGCACCAGGTTCCCGCCGGGGTGCAGGGGAGTGTCCTGTTCGGCGGTCTCCATGTCGACCACGGGCGTCCGCACCTCGTACTCGACCTTGATCCGCTTCATCGCGCGCAACGCCGTCTCCGGGTGGTCCGCGCCGACCAGCGCGACCGGTTCCCCCTGGTAGCGCACGACATCCTCGGCCAGCACCGGCTGGTCCTTGTGCTCCAGACCGTAGAGGTTGCGGCCCGGCACGTCCTGGTGCGTCAGCACGGCGTACACACCGGGCACCTTCAGGGCCTCGGTCAGGTCGACCGACACGATCCGGGCGAACGGGTGCGGGCTGCGCAGCGTCGCGCCCCAGATCATGTCCTCGTGCCACAGGTCCGAGGCGTAGGCGAACTCGCCGCGCACCTTGAGGTTGCCGTCCGGGCGCTGCGGGCTGGAGCCGATGCCACCGGACACCGCTGAGGTCAGTTCGGCGGGGGTCAGGCTCATCGGGACTCCTTCAATCGGGCACTCGCGGCACGCAGGTCGCGGGCGAGTTCGGCGGATGACGCGGTGCGCAGCTCGCCGTCCTCCACCACGGTCCGGCCGCCGACCAGCAGCAGCTTCAGCGTCGGCGTCGGTCCCAGCACGAGCGCGGCCACCGGGTCGTCGATGCCCGCGTGGTCCAGGCCGTCCAGCCGCCAGACGGCCAGGTCGGCGAGCTTGCCGGGTTCGATCGAGCCGATCTCGTCCGCCCGGCCGAGGCAGCGCGCGCCGCCCATCGTGCCCAGCCACAACGCCTTCCGGACGTCGAGCGCCTTGGGGCCGCCGCGCTGCCGCGCCTGGAGCACGGCCTGGCGCAGCTCCTCCACCAGGCCGCCGGACTCGTTGGACGCCGCCCCGTCCACGCCGAGCCCGACCGGCGCGCCCGCGTCCAGCAGGTCGTGGACCGGGGCGATGCCCGTGCCCAGGCGGCCGTTGGACGTGGGGCAGTGCGCCGAACCGGTCCCGGTCGCGCCGAGCTTCTTCACCGCGCCCAGCGACAGGTGCACGGTGTGCGCGAGCCACACGTCCTCGCCCAGCCAGCCGGTGCGCTCGGCGTACTCGGTCGGCGAGCAGCCGTACTCGGCCTGGCACTGGTCGTCCTCGTCCAGCGTCTCGGCCAGGTGGGTGTGCAGCCGGACGCCCTTGGCCCGGGCCAGTTCCGCCGCGCCGGTCATCAGCTCGGGGCTGACCGAGAACGGCGAGCACGGCCCGACCGCCACCCGGACCAGCGCGTCGGGGGCCGGGTCGTGGTAGTCGTCGATCGCCTTTTCCGTTGCGGCCAAGGCGGTTTCGGTGTCCTCGACCAGGTTGTCCGGCGGCAGCCCGCCGTGCGACCGGCCGCGGTCCATCGAGCCGCGCACGGCGTGCAGGCGGGTACCGATCCGGCGGCCGGCGGCCACCAGCGCGTCGAACTGGTCGCCACCGGCCCGGGGGAACACGTAGTGGTGGTCGGCGGCGGTCGTGCAGCCGGTGACCGCGAGCCGGGCCAGGCCGGCCGACGCCGCCGCGTGCGTGATGTCCGCGTCCAGGCCGCGCCACACCGGGTACAGCGTGGTCAGCCACTCGAACAGGGTCGCGTTCTGCGCGAGCCCCCGGGTGGCCCACTGGTAGAGGTGGTGGTGGGTGTTGACCAGGCCGGGTGTGACCAGGCAGCCGGTGCCGTCGACCCAGGTGTGCGGGCCGGTCGGCCTGGGGGCCTGGCCGGGGCCGACGGCGGTGATCCGGCCGTGCTCGAACACCACGTGGCCGAAGGCGTGCTCGGTGCCGTGTCCATCCATTGTGGACACCGATACGCCGTCCAGGACGGTGGGCGTCATGATCGCGTTTCCCGCGCCGCGAGCCGCACCGCGTCCAGGATCTTCTCGTAACCCGTGCAGCGGCACAGGTTCCCGGCCAGCGCCTCCCGGATCTCCGGGTCGCTCGGGTCGGGCACCCGGCTGATCAGGTCGTGCGCCGCGACCACCAGGCCGGGCGTGCAGAACCCGCACTGCACCGCGCCCGCCGCGACGAACGCCTCCTGCACCGGGTGCAGGTTCTCGCCGTCGGCCAGCCCCTCGACCGTCCTTACCTCGCGGTCCTGGGCCTGGCCGGCGGCGACCAGGCAGGAGCACACCGGCACGCCGTCCAGGTAGACCGTGCAGGAGCCGCACTCGCCCTGCTCGCAGGCGTTCTTCGACCCGGGCAGGCCGAGCCGCTCGCGCAGCAGGAACAGCAGGCTCTCGCCCTCCCAGACGTCGTCCGCCCGGCGCTGCTCCCCGTTGACCGTCACGTTCACGCGCATGGCTCAGGCGACCTTCCAGGTGTAGTCCCGCCACGCCCAGCCCAGCGTGCGGCGGGCCAGCACGGACAGGGCGTGCTTGCGGTACGCGGCCGACCCGCGCACGTCGTCGATCGGGCTCGCGGCCGACGCGGCCAGCTCGCCGAACCGCTGCGTCACCGGGTCCGCCAGCGGTCTCGGCGACTCCCACAGGTTGCCGGCCGACAGCTCGCCGGACAGGAACTCCTCGGCCTCGGCCGCCCGGCGCGGCGTCGGCGCCGCACTGCCCACCGCCGCCCGGACCCGGCCCTCGGCGGGGTGCAGGGCAACCGCGAACGAGCACACCGCGATCACCATCGCGTTGCGCGTGCCGACCTTGGAGAACTGTTGCGGCGCACCGGTCTCCGGCACGTGCACGGCCGCGATCAGCTCGTCCGGCGCGAGCGCGTTGCGCTTCACGCCCAGGTAGAACTCGGTCGCCGGGATCATCCGGGTGCCGCGCGCCGACGCCACCTCCACGGTCGCGTCCACCGCCAGCAGCACGGGGTGCGTGTCGCCGGCGGGGGAGGCCGCGCCCAGGTTGCCGCCGACCGTGCCCCGGTTGCGGATCTGCGGCGACCCGACCGTGCGGGACGCCATCGCCAGGCCCGGCAGCCGGTCGCCCAGCTCGTCGATGATCCGTGAGTACGGCACACCCGCGCCGATCCGCACCACGCCGTCGGCCACCGACCACTCGCGCAGCTCGGCGATCCGGGTCAGGTCCAGCAGCGCGTCCGGGCGGCGGTGGTCGAAGTTCAGCTCCACCATCACGTCCGTGCCGCCGGCGATGGGCACGGCGGCCGGCTGCGCGGCCTTGAGCGCCAACGCCTCGGCGAAGGTGTCGGGTCGAAGGAAGTCCATCAGCTGCCTCGGTAGGTGGAGTACGCGAACGGGGACAACAGGAGGGGCACGTGGTGGTGCTCGCCGGGCTCGGTGACCCGGAAGGTGAGCACCACCTCCGGGAAGAACGGGGCCACCGGCGCGGTGTCGAACACCAGGCGGTACACACCCGCCGCGGCCGACGGCCAGCCGGTGATCCGCCCGTCGTCCCCGGTGCGGCCCTCGGCGACCGGCTCGCCGTCGCGCTCCAGCCGGACCGCGATCCCGGCGGCCGGCCGGCCGAGCCGCGCGTCGAGCACGTGGGTGCTGATCGTCACTCGCCCTCCCTCGGTGTGTGAGCCAGTACACAGCCGGGCCGGCCGGTCGGCTACGGCCGCGACACATGAATCCCCAGGCTCCTACAGCGAGCCGATTTGTGCTTTCCTACAAACACGATCGGACGATGGTGAACTGTCGGGAGGCGCGCGTGCTGTCGGTTCGCACCCTGCTCCGGATGCCCGAGCTGAGGTTGCGCCTCACGGTCGGCGAGGAGTGGCTCGACCGGCCCGTGACCAGGCTTTACGGCACCGAGCTGCCGAATCCGGCGCGCTACCTGTCCGGCGGTGAACTGGTGATTTCCGGCCTCCTCTGGCACCGTTCGGCGGCCGATTGCGAGACGTTCGTGGCCGCGCTGGCCGAGGGCGGCGCGGCGGCGCTGGCGGCCAGTTCACCCGACGCGGGGGAACTGCCGGAGGCGTTGGTGGCGGCGTGCCGGCGGCGGGAGATCCCGCTGCTGAAGGTGCCGATCGACCTGTCGTTCGCGGTCATCACCGAACGGGTCGTGCACGAACTGGCCGCCGAACGGGTCGGCGACGCGGGCGTGCGGCTGGGCAGGCACCGCCGGCTGCTGACCGGGGTCACCGACGGCGGCGGCGTGGCCGAGCT
>CBHFOL010000458.1:0-5550 GCA_965995405.1 uncultured Saccharothrix sp. | reverse complement strand
ACTGCCGGGGGCACAGCTCCGGATCGCACCGGCATCACTGGCCCCCGGGCACCGGCTGCTGCGCCTGTCCCTGCTGAGCCTGTCCCTGATCGGCCTGCCCCTGCTGCCCGGCCTGCTGCGCGTTCGCGTCGGGCTGGGCCGCCTGCTGCTGGGCGTTCGCGTCGGCCGCCGGCGGAACCGGCGTCGTCGTCTGGGTCGGCGGCGGAGCCGCGGGTTCGGGGGCCTTCGCCTCCGACGGCTTGCCGTAGACCTCCACCGAACCGTCCGGCAGCTGCTTCAGCCGCGCCGGGTCACCCGCCGGAACGAGCCCCAGCCGCGCCGCCGCCTCCGCCAGCTTCAGCGGCGACTCGCCGAGCGCCACCTCCTGCCGCAGCTGCTCGACCTGCCGCGCCAGCCGGGTCTCCTCGGCACGCGCGTCCTGCAACCGGTACGAGTCGGCGGTCGCCTGGGTGGACAGCCACATGATCGCGGCGATGCCCACACCGAGCACCACCATCACCATCACCACGAACGGGGCCTTGGGCGCGGGCGCCTGCTGGCGGGTCACCGCCGGTCCCTTGGCGGCGCGCTGCGCCCGCCGGGCGTAGGCGCGTTCCGCCGCCGCCGAACGGCTCCGCGCGGGAACCGACTTCAGGGCGCGTTCACGGGGCTTCGCCGGGGACGACGGCACGCCGTTCACCCGTGCGGGCGCGCTCATGTCGCCTCCCTGATGCGTTCCGCCGCGCGCAGCCGGACCGGCGCGGCCCTCGGGTTGTCCTCGATCTCCTGCTCGTTCGCCACCTCGGCCCCGCGCGTGACCAGCTTCAGCTCGGGCCCGTGGCCGGGCAGTTCCACCGGCAGCCCCTGCGGGGTCCGCGACACGGCCAGCGCCGCGAACGCCCGCTTGACCATCCGGTCCTCCAGCGACTGGTACGACTCCACGACCATCCGGCCGCCCACGGCCAGCACCGACAGCGCCGCCGGCAGCGCCTGCCGCAGCGACTCCAGCTCGCCGTTGACCTCGATCCGCAGCGCCTGGAACGTCCGCTTCGCCGGGTGGCCGCCGGTCCGCCGGGTGGCCGCCGGCACCGCCGCGTACAGCAGCTCGACCAGCCGGCCGCTGGTGGTGAACGGCTCGCGCTCCCGTTCCCGCACCACCGCCGAGGCGATCTTGCGGGCGAACCGCTCCTCGCCGTAGTCGCGCAGGATCCGGGTCAGGTCGTCGGCCGGGTACTCGTTGAGCACGTCCGCCGCCGTCATGCCGGTGCCCGCGCTCATCCGCATGTCCAGCGGCGAGTCACGGGAGTAGGCGAAGCCGCGTTCCTCGGCGTCCAGCTGCAACGACGACACGCCCAGGTCCATCAGCACGCCGTCCACCGGGCCGTCCACCGCGTCCGCGATCCCGTCGTACGTGGTCTGCACGAACGTCACCCGGTCCGCGAACGGCGCGAGCCGCTCCCGGGACAGCGCGATCGCCTGCGGGTCGCGGTCCAGGCCGATCAGCCGCACCCGCGGGTGCGCCCGCAGCACGGCCTCGGAGTGCCCGCCCAGGCCGAGCGTGCAGTCCACGAACACGGCGTCGCGGTCGGCCAGCGCGGGTGCGAGCAGGTCGAGGACGCGGTCCAGCAGCACAGGCACGTGCCGCGCCCGTTCCGCCATGTCCCCTCCCACGCGATCCCCCCGCCGGCAAAAAGAAATTCGGGTGTCGTCAGGTCCCCGCCCGCCCGTCGGACCTGGCGCCGGGGAAGGTGCGCCAGGGCCGAAAGCCGAGCGGACCGAGGCCAAACGGCACCCGAAACCTCAAGCGATCCAGCCGTGCTCAGAAGACGCCCGGCAGCACCTCCTCGCGAGCCTCGGCGTAACTGTCCTCGTGCTCGTCCAGGTAGCGCTGCCACGCCTGCGCGTCCCAGATCTCCAGCCGGTTGATCGCGCCGATGACCACGCACTCCTTGGTCAGCCCCGCGTAGCGGCGCAGCTCCGGTGCGATGGACACCCGGCCCTGGCCGTCCGGCCTTTGCTCGTCGGTACCCGCGAACAGGTAGCGCTGGTAGGCGCGGACCGCCTCGTTCGTGAACGGCGCATCCGCGACCTTGCGCGCCATCTGCTCGAACTCGGCCCGAGGGAACACGTAGAGGCAGTGGTCCTGGCCCTTGGTGACCATGAGACCCCCCGCTAGCGCGTCCCGGAACTTCGCAGGCAGCGTCAGCCGGCCCTTGTCGTCCAGCCTCGGGTGGTGCGTGCCCAGGAACACGGCTACCCACCTCCCGCTGCCGGACGGCGAACCGGCAGTGGGGCCCCCGTCTGCCCCACCGGCCGCCACAGTACCCCACTTTTCTCCACAGTCAACGCTGAAACGGGTGGTCACGCCACCGGTCGCCGGGCGTTTACGCAGGTAGAGCGCAGATGGCCACCGTGGGGCTGGGTGGGGGACGTACGGCACCTCCACCTCCGCGGGTGAGGCGCAAAGGCGCGAAAGCCACCCGATCAGCGCAACGAAATCGGGCAAAAACCGTCCGCTGCGGGCTCCGGTGGGGAATGGTGGTGGGGGCGGGTGGACCGGACCGCTCCCGGCGGCGACGGCTCCGCGCAAGGATCCGGACATTCGCTATAGGGCGCTTCGCCCGGGTTTGACACACTTCATGAAACGCTCACCGCCACCGCGAACCGGTCGCGGTGGTCTTCGGGAGGTCGAGTGACTCCGAGTACCCAGCCAGCCGCGCTGCCCGAACACTCGTACGGCGGCGGTGGGCCTAACCACGTGAACAACACGGCCCACCCGCACGGCCGGCCGGACGAGGTGCTCGCCGAACTGCACACGGTGGTGGGTCGCATCGCGGCCAACGTCGAGAAGGTGATCGTCGGCAAGCCCGAGGTCGTCCGGGTCGCCCTGGTCACCCTGCTCGCCGAGGGCCACCTGCTGGTCGAGGACGTGCCCGGCGTCGGCAAGACGTCGCTGGCCAAGGCGCTGGCCCGGTCCATCGACTGCTCGGTGAGCCGCATCCAGTTCACGCCGGACCTGCTGCCCAGCGACATCACCGGCGTGTCCATCTACAACCGGCAGGACAACGACTTCGAGTTCCGCCCCGGCCCGGTGTTCGCGAACATCGTGGTGGGCGACGAGATCAACCGCGCGTCGCCCAAGACGCAGTCTGCGCTGCTGGAGTGCATGGAGGAGCACCAGGTCACGGTCGACGGGCACACCTACCCGTTGAGCGCGCCGTTCATGGTGATCGCCACCCAGAACCCGATCGAGATGGAAGGCACCTACGCGCTGCCGGAGGCCCAGCGGGACCGGTTCACCGCGCGGGTGTCCATCGGCTACCCCGATCCGCAGGCCGAGCTGGCGATGGTGGACGAGCACGCGGGCAACGACCCGCTGGCCCACCTGCGCCCGGTGTCGGACGCGGACCAGGTGCTCAAGCTGGTGCACGCGGTGCGGCGGGTCCACCTGTCGCAGGAGGTCCGCCGGTACGCGGTGGAGCTGGTCGGCGCGACCCGGCGGCTGCCCGAGCTGCGGCTGGGCGCGTCCCCGCGCTCCACGCTCCAACTGGTGCGGTCGGCGCGGGCGCAGGCGGCGCTGGCCGGGCGGGACTTCGTGGTGCCGGACGACATCCACGCGATCGCGGTGCCCGTGCTGGCGCACCGGCTGGTGCTGACCGCCGAGGCGCAGGCCGCCCGCCGGTCGTCCGCCGACCTGGTGCGCAACCTGCTCCAGCGGGTGCCTGTGCCGCAGGCCGCCCTGGACCCGACGGGCCAGTTCCTGCACAACCTCAACCAGAACCGCTGACATGCGCGGAGCCCTGTCCGGGCTGACCACCCGGGGCCGCTGCCTCCTCGCCGCCGGGATCGCGGCCGGTCTGTGCGCGATCGTGCTCAACGAGCGCGATCTGCTGCGCGTCGCGGCGTTCGTGGTGGCGTTGCCGCTGCTCGCGGCGTGGCTGGCGGCGCGGGCGCGGGTCGGGCTGCACGCGTCCCGGTTCCTGTTCCCGAGCCGGGTGCAGGTGGGTTCGGCGACCGACGTGCGGGTCGAGCTGCGGTCCACCGGGCGGCTGCCCAGCGGCGGCCTGCTGCTGGAGGACGCGGTGCCGTACGCGCTGGGCTCGCGGCCCCGGTTCGTGGTGGAACGCCTTCCGCGCAACACGATGACCCCGCTGCGCTACCCGCTCAAGCCGGTGATGCGCGGCATCCAGCAGGTGGGTCCGCTGATGGCGCGGGTGACCGACCCGTTCGGGCTGGCCGAGTTCGACCGCGAGCTCGCGGGCCGGTCCCGGCTGGTCGTGGTGCCGCGCGTGGTGGGCCTGGCGGGTCTGCCCAGCGGCTCGGGCATGGGCGCGGGCGACGACGGCTCGATCCGGCTGCGCGCCGGACAGGGCGAGGACGACGCCGTGGTGCGGCCCTACCGGCACGGCGACGACCTGCGGAAAGTGCACTGGCGTTCGACGGCGCGGCGGGACGAGCTGATGGTGCGCGTCGAGGAACGGCCGTGGCGCGGCGGCACGACCGTGCTGCTGGACCACCGGCTGACCGCGCACCGGGGCGCCGGGCCCGGGTCGTCGCTGGAGTGGGCGGTGTCGTTCGCCGCGTCGGTGTGCCTGCACCTGCACCGGTTCGGGCACCAGGTGCGGCTGATCGGCGACGACGGGCGGGTGCTGGCGGGCGGTGCCGGCGACGGCGGGCACAGCGACGGCGTGGTGCTCGACGCGCTGGCCGCGCTGCAACCGTCACACCGCCGGGAACCCGCCGCCGGGCTCGACCCGGGCGCGGGCCAGGAGGTCATCGCGATCCTCGGCGGAGCCACGCCCGCCGTGGTGGACGCGCTGGTGCGCAACCGGCCGCGCGGGATGCGCAGCCTGGCCGTGGTGATGGATGTGCGGGCGTGGGCTTCGGCATCCGAAGACCCCGCCCCGGACGTGGACGAGGCGCGCGGCCTGCTCTCGGCGGCCGGCTGGGGTGCCGTGGTGGCCCGGCCGACGACGCCGATGGGTCAGGTCTGGCGGGAGCTGTGCCACAGCGCGGGCAACCGCGGTCCCGTGGTGCGCACGGAGGTGGGCTAGAGGTGACCAGCGGTGCAGCCGCCGGGGGCAACCGGCTGGTGAGCGCGACGCCGGCCGTGGCCGGTCTGGCGACGCTGTGCGCGGCGACCGCGCTTTCGAGCGTGATCGACGGTGTGTTGTGGCTGGTGAACCTGGCCGTGGCGATCGTCGTGGTGGTGGGCACGGGGGTGCTGCTGCGCGCCGTCCGGGTGCCGGTGCCGCTGGTGGCGTTCGGACAGGTGTTCGCGCTGCTGTGCCTGCTGGTGACGATCTTCACCCGGTCCGGGGTGCTGGTCGTGTTGCCGGGCCCGCAGGCGGTGGACGACCTGCTGGCGGTGATCGGCGACGCGTTCGCCGAGGTGCAGACCGGTGTGCCGCCGGTGGACGACAGCGACGCCATGCGGTGCCTGGTCATGCTGACCATCGGCCTGGTGGCGGTGCTGGTGGACCTGCTGGCGGTCGGCGCGGGCGCACCCGCCGCGTCCGGGCTGGTGCTGCTGTGCGTGTTCGCGGTGCCCGCGTCGCTGGCCGACCAGAT
>CBHFOL010000457.1:0-5554 GCA_965995405.1 uncultured Saccharothrix sp. | reverse complement strand
ATGCGGCGGATGTAATTCCGCACCGTGTGAATGCTCACTCCCAGGTGGTCGGCAGCCCGTGCGGATCGATTTCGTCGGCGGCGGTTTGTTGGCTTTGGCGCTGTCGCTGCTGGTGGTGGGCTTGTACAACCCGGACCCGGAACACGCCGTGCTGCCGCCTTGGGGTTGGCCGGTGCTGGGCGGGTCGGCCTTGGTGTTCGTGGCTTTCGTGTTGTGGGAGCGGCGTTCGCGGGTGCGGCTGCTGGATCCGGCCGGGGTGGCGATGCGGCCGTTCCTGGCTTCGCTGGGGGTGTCGCTGGCCGCCGGGGCGGCGTTGATGGTGACTTTGGTGGATGTGGAGTTGTTCGCGCAGACCGTGTTGCGGCGGGATGCGGGGGCGGCGGTGACGTTGCTGGCGCGGTTCTTGATCGCGTTGCCGGTGGGAGCGTTGGTCGGTGGTTGGCTGGCCGGTCGGTTGGGTGACCGGTGGGTGTCGTTCGCCGGGATGGCCGTCGCGGGGGTCGCGTATTTGCTGATCTCGGGTTGGCCGGCGGACGTGTCGTCGTTCGTGCTGGACCGGGACCTGGTGGTGGCCGGGTTCGGGTTGGGTCTGGTGATCGCGCCGGTGTCGGCGGCGGTGCTGCGGGTGGTGCCGGCGGTGCAGCACGGGGTGGCTTCGGCGGCGGTCGTGGTGGCTCGGATGACCGGGATGCTGGTGGGCGTGGCGGCGCTGTCGGCGTGGGGTCTGCACCGGTTCCGGGAGCTGACGGCGGGCCTGAACACGCCGCTGCCGTTCGGGGTGCCGGCGGAGGAGTTCAAACGGCAGGCGGAGGAGTACCAGCGGGCGCTGACCGATGCGCTGCTGACGGAGTACCACGAGATCTTCCTGATCACCGCCGTGATCTGCGGCGTAGGTGCGGTGGTGTCCCTACTACTGCCAAGCACCCACCACCGATCCGGCCACCAGCCGACACCGGACCACGCGGACGCATAGACCCTCTCCAGTGCTCTCCCGACTCTGCTACCCCGACCAACTGCCACACCTTCGAGTGATCAAAAACGTGAAATGTACAAAAACACCGTTACCGCAACTCGGTGAGATATCGAATCCGCGCGAACCGGTCCGACCCCGGCTCACGCAAGCCCACCCCGGGCCAACCCCAACTCCACAGAGAACGGCCCTACCCCAGCCGCACACCCCATCGCCCACACACGGGGCCACGCTGGGCCACGCGTACGGGGCACGCGCGTGCACGGGCACGCACCCGCGCACGGACACACGCCCGCGCGCACGGAAGCCACAGCCCCCAGACCTCCGGCACACACGTGCCCCGTCCAAGTGGCACGGTCGCATCCGGCCCACGACAGTCCACAGCGGTTGGACTGGGGCCGTGCGGGTGGTCGGACATGACATGCGGGCCGGTGCATGTCAGCCTTGGGGTATGGGTGATCCGAATGCCTGGTACTACTGCCTGACCCACCAGACGGCCGAGAAGGGTGTCGGGTGCCGCGGCGGGGATCGCTTGGGCCCCTACCCGGACGAGGAGACCGCGCGCCGGGCCCTGGACCTCGCCCGGCAGCGGACCGAGGACGAGGACGAGGCGGATCGGAAGTGGAAGGGCAAGTAGGCGGGGTCCGGGAATCCCGGGGTGCGGTCGGGTTAAGGTGCACTCGTGGCCTCGATGGTGATCCGTACCGGGCGGGTGGACCTGGACTTCAGCGGGATTCGGACCGAGTTCGGGTTGCCCGCCGAGTTCCCGGCCGCCGTGCTGGCCGAGGCCGAGCAGGCCGTCGGGCGGGACGTGGCCGTCGCCGGGCGGGAGGACGCCACGGCGTTGCCGCTGGTGACGATCGACCCGCCGGGCGCGAAGGACTTGGACCAGGCGCTGCTCGTGGAACGGGTCGGTCGCGGGTTCCGGGTGCACTACGCGATCGCGGATCTCGGGGTGTTCGTCGTGCCGGACGGCGCGTTGGACGGCGAGGTTCGGCGGCGGGGGCAGACGCTCTACCTGCCGGACGGGAACGTTCCGCTGCACCCGACCGTGCTGTCCGAAGGGGCGGCCAGCCTGCTGCCGTTGCAGACCCGGCCCGCGGTGCTGTGGACGTTCGAGTGCGGGGCCGACGCGGAGCCGACGAGTGTTCGGGTCCGGCGGGCGATGGTGCGGTCGACGGCGCAGTTCGACTACGAGGCCGTGCAGGCTTCGTTCGACGCCGGGACGCCGCATCCGTCGGTCGCCGCGCTGGCGGACTTCGGGCGGCTGCGGCGGGAGCGTGCCGCTGAGCGGGGTGCGGTCGAGCTTCGGTTGCCGGAGCAGGAGATCGTGCCGAACGGGGACGGCGACTGGAAGCTCGTCGTGCGGCCTCGCGTCGACGTCGACGCCTGGAACGCCGAGATTTCGCTGCTGACCGGGATGGCGGCGGCGCGGATCATGTTGGACGCCAAGGTCGGCGTGCTGCGGACGTTGCCGGACGCGGACGACGGTGCGGTGGACGCGCTCAAGCGGTCCGCGCACGCGTTGGGAGTGGCGTGGCCGGACGGGGTTACGCCGGCCCGGTTGCTGGCGGGGCTCGATCCGGCGCGGCCGGAGTCGTTGGCGCTGTTCGTGGACGCGACGCGGCTGTTGCGCGGGGCGGGGTACACGGCGTTCGACGGGGAGATTCCGCCGGTCACGACACACGCCGGGGTGGCCGCGCCGTACACGCACGTCACCGCGCCGTTGCGGCGGCTGGTGGACCGGTTCGCGACCGAGGTCTGCCTCGCGGTCACGGCGGGACAGGACGTGCCGGGCTGGTTGCGGCAGGCGTTGCCGTTGCTGCCCGCGCTGATGGGCGGCTCGGACGCGTTGGCGGGCAAGGTCGACCGGGCGTGTCTGGACCAGGTCGAGGCCTGGGTGCTGGCCGATCGGGTCGGGCACGTGTTCGACGCCGTGGTGCTGCGCGCCGAGGGGAACGGGGCCGACGTGTTCGTCACCCAACCGCCCGTGATGGGACGGTGCGCGGGCGCGGATCTGCCGGAAGGCGAACGGATCCGGGCCCGGTTGACCGAGGCGGATCCGGGACGGCGGAAGGTCGCATTCGTCCGACTTGACGGTGACGGCGCTGGTCGCGCCAGCGGCGGGATCGGCGTTCGCGGCGATGGCCGGGGCACGGTCGGAGATGGCGGCGGGGCCGGAGTCGACGGCGGCGTTCGTGGCGATGGCAGCGGGGTCGGCGGCGGCGCGTGATGCTGCCGGTTGACGATCTGGGTGAGCCGGTCGCGTTGCCGGGGCCGCCGCGGCGGGTGGTGAGTCTGGTGCCGTCGTTGACCGAGGCGGTTGATCCGGCCGTGTTGGTCGGGGCCACGGACTACTGCACGCATCCGCCTGAGCTGGACGTGACGCGGGTCGGCGGCTCGAAGTACCCGAAAGTGGACCGGGTGTTGGCGCTCGCGCCGGACCTGGTGCTGGCGAACAGCGAGGAAAACCGCCCCGAGGACGTGGAACGGTTGCGCGCCAACGGAATCCCCGTCTGGGTGACAGCTGCGCCGGCAAGCGTCCCGGACGCGCTGAAGTCGTTGCGACGCCTGCTCGGCACGGCGTGGGACGTCGAGCCGGATTGGCTGGTCGAAGCCGAACGCCTGTGGCGGGACACCGCCCCGCCCCGCGCCCGCGCGGTGATCCCGGTGTGGCGCAAGCCCTGGGTCGTGGTCGGGCGGGACACCTTCGCCGGCGACGTGCTGCGCCGGCTCGGCGTGGTCAACGTGTACGCCGACCACGCCGAGCGCTACCCGCGTCCGTCGCCAAACGAACTCCAAGCGCTGGAAGCGGATCTCGTCGTCCTGCCCGACGAGCCGTACCTGTTCACCCCGGACGACGGCCCGCAGTTCTTCCCGAACCTGCGCGCGGTCCACGTGTCCGGCCGCTACCTGACCTGGTACGGCCCGTCACTGGTGGCCGCCCGCACCGAACTGGAACGCGCCCTGACCTGACCTCACGGCCGGAACCGGTCGGTGGCGTCGATCAGCGCACGCAGGATGCCCGGCTCGTCGAACGCGTGCCCCGCCCCCGGCACCATCACCAGCTCCGACCCGGGCCAAACCCGGTGCAGCTCCCAAGCCGTCGTGGCCGGGGTGGCCACGTCGTACCGCCCCTGCACGATCACACCCGGGATCCCGGCCAGCTTCCCCGCGTCCCGCAGCAATTGTCCCTCGTCCAGCCAGCCCCGATTCGCGAAGTAGTGGTTCTCGATCCGCGCGAACGCCAACGCGAACCGGGGTTCCGCGAACGCCGCAACGAGATCGGGCCGCTCCAGCAACGTCACCGTGGAGCCCTCCCACACGCTCCACGCCACAGCCGCAGGCTCATGCACCGCCGGATCAGGATTGTTCAACAATTGAACAAAGGTACTGATGACATCCCCGTCCGGGGCCAACGCCGCCACCCGGTCCCACAACTCGGGGAACAACATCCCGGCCCCACCGCCGTAGTACCAGTCCAGCTCACGCCGGCGCAGCGTGAAGATCCCGCGCAACACCAGTTCGGTGACCCGCGACGGGTGTGTTTCGGCATACGCCAACGCGAGCGTGCTGCCCCACGACCCACCGAACACCTGCCAGCGCCCGATGCCGAGGTGCTCACGCAGCTTCTCCAGGTCGTCCACCAGATGCCACGTCGTATTGGCGGCCAGGTCCGCGCCGGGATCGCTCGCATGCGGCGTGGAACGACCGCAACCGCGCTGGTCGAGCAGCACGATCCGGTACGCGGCGGGGTCGAACAGCCTGCGGTGCACGGGAGCACTGCCGCCACCTGGTCCGCCGTGCAAGAACACCACGGGTTTGCCGTAAGGGTTCCCGCACACTTCCCAGTAGACGCGGTTGCCGGCGCCTACGTCGAGCAGGCCCTGGTCATAGGGCTCGATCTCGGGGTACATGACGTTCACTCTGCCGGACGACAGCCGCCCGATGATCACCCTGATGGGGGCGGTCGAACGGACCCGACCGCCCCGCCGATCAGTGGAACGTGTGCTCCGGACCGGGGAACTGGTGCCCCTTGACCTCGGCCGCGAACTCCCTGGCCGCGCCGAGCATCACGTCGGCCACGTTCGCGTACCGTTTGACGAACTTGGGTGCCTTGCCGCGCCGCAGCCCCATCATGTCCTGCCACACCAGCACCTGGGCGTCGGTGTCGGGCCCGGCGCCGATGCCGACGGTCGGAATGTCGAGGGCGTGCGTGATCTCCTTGGCGACCTCGGCGGTCACCATCTCCAGCACGACCGCGAACGCACCGGCCTCCTGCACGGCCGCCGCGTCGGCGACGACCGAGTCGAACGCGTCGTTCCGCCCCTGCACCCGGTAGCCACCCAGCTGATGTTCACTCTGCGGAGTGAAGCCGATGTGCGCCATCACGGGGATACCCGCGTTCACGATCGCCCGGATGTGCGGCGCGAACGCCCGCCCGCCTTCGAGCTTGACGGCGTGCGCGCGGCCTTCCTTCATGAACCGGACGGCGGTCGCGACCGCCAGTTCGACCGACACCAGGTAGGAGCCCAACGGCCGGTCGGCCACGACCAGCACGGTCACCATCCACGCCCACGCCGC
>CBHFOL010000456.1:0-5580 GCA_965995405.1 uncultured Saccharothrix sp. | reverse complement strand
ACTGCAACCCGGAGACCGTCTCCACCGACTACGACACGTCCGACCGGCTGTACTTCGAGCCGCTGACGTTCGAGGACGTGCTGGAGGTCGTGCACTCCGAACGGTGTTCGGGCACGGTCGCGGGCGTCATCGTGCAGCTGGGCGGCCAGACGCCGCTGGGCCTGGCGCAGCGGCTCGCGGACGCGGGCGTGCCGGTCGTGGGCACCCCGCCGCACGCCATCCACCTCGCCGAGGACCGGGGCGCGTTCGGCCAGGTCCTCACCGACGCCGGCCTGCCCGCCCCGCAGTACGGCACCGCGACCTCGTTCGCGCAGGCCAAGGCCATCGCCGACCGGATCGGCTACCCGGTGCTGGTGCGGCCGTCGTACGTGCTGGGCGGGCGCGGTATGGAGATCGTCTACGACGAGGAGTCGCTCAAGAGCTACATCGCCCGCGCCACCGAGGTCAGCCCGGAGCACCCGGTGCTGGTCGACCGGTTCCTGGACGACGCGATCGAGATCGACGTGGACGCCCTGTTCGACGGCGAGGACGTGTTCATCGGTGGTGTGATGGAACACATCGAGGAGGCCGGCGTGCACTCCGGCGACTCGGCGTGCGCGCTGCCCCCGATCACCCTGGGTGAGACCGACATCGACAACGTGCGACGGTCCACCCGGGCCATCGCCGAGGGCATCGGCGTGCGGGGCCTGCTCAACGTCCAGTACGCGCTCAAGGACGACGTCCTGTACGTGCTGGAGGCCAACCCGCGCGCGTCCCGCACCGTGCCGTTCGTGTCCAAGGCGACCGCCGTGCCGCTGGCCAAGGCCGCCGCCCGGATCATGCTCGGCGCGACCGTCGCCGAGTTGCGCGCGGAGGGGCTGCTGCCCGCCACGGGCGACGGAGCGGCCCTGCCGCCGCACGCCCCGGTCGCGGTCAAGGAGGCGGTCCTCCCGTTCCACCGCTTCCGCACCCCGGAAGGCCACGGCGTCGACTCGCTGCTCGGTCCGGAGATGAAGTCGACCGGCGAGGTCATGGGCATCGATGTGTCCTTCGGCACGGCCTACGCCAAGTCGCAGACCGCGTCCTACGGCTCCCTGCCCACGTCCGGCCGGGTGTTCGTGTCGGTCGCGAACCGGGACAAGCGGGCCATGATCTTCCCGGTCAAACGGCTCGCCGACCTGGGCTTCGAGGTGCTGGCCACGGCCGGCACCGCCGAGGTGCTGCGCCGCAACGGCATCGCCTGCACGGTCGTCCGCAAGCACTCCGAGGGCGACAAGAACATCGTGGACGCCATCCTGGACGGCAGCGTCGACATGGTCATCAACACGCCTTACGGCAACAACGGGCCCCGTGTGGACGGCTACGAGATCCGCACGGCGGCCGTCGCCAAGGACATCCCGTGTGTCACCACGATCCAGGGGGCCGCAGCGGCCGTCCACGGCATCGAGGCGGCCATCCGGGGGGATATCGGCGTCCGGCCGCTCCAGGCCCTCCAGGCGGCCCTGCGGGGTGACGCGTGAGGTTCGGGGCACGCCTGGCCAAGGCCACCGCCGAGCACGGCCCGCTGTGCGTCGGCATCGACCCCCACCCGGGCCTCCTGGACGCCTGGGGCCTGCCCCGGGACGCCGCCGGCCTGGAACGCTTCGCGCTGACCTGCGTGGAGGCGTTCGGCGGCCACGTGGCCGTGGTGAAGCCCCAGTCGGCGTTCTTCGAGGCGTACGGCTCGAAGGGCGTGGCCGTCCTGGAACGGGTCGTGGCGGACCTCAGGGGCAGCGGCACGCTGGTCCTCGTGGACGCCAAGCGCGGCGACATCGGCTCCACCATGGCCGCCTACGCGGCGGCCTACCTCACCGACGGCTCTCCGCTCGCCGGCGACGCCGTCACCGTGTCGCCGTACCTCGGTTTCGGATCGCTCGACCCGGCGCTCGAAGCCGCACACGCGAGCGGGCGCGGCGTATTCGTGTTGGCGTTGACTTCCAATCCGGAGGGTTCCTCGGTGCAACGCGCAACCGATCCGGAAGGGCGTTCCGTCGCCCAGACGATGGTGGCCGAGGCGGCCCGCCGAAACGCCGGCGCGGACCCCTTGGGCGACGTCGGACTGGTCGTCGGCGCGACCGTCGGCGAACTCGGCATCGACCTCTCTGACCTGCACGGACCCGTCCTGGCGCCCGGTTTCGGGGCTCAGGGCGCGACCGTCGCGGACCTGCGCCGGGTGTTCGGCCGCGACCTGCGCGGAGTGCTTCCGGCGAGCTCCCGGGACGTGCTCAGGCACGGTCCGGACACCGCAAATCTGCGGTCCGCGGCACGGGCTGTGGGGGACTCGCTGGAGATGTGATCACGATCAAATCGCGACACGCTTTGCGTGGTCCGCTCACCTGCGTAAACGTTGCCTGGTACGGTCCTGGCCACCGACGGGACCATCCCCCATGGAGCGCATACCACACAGGTCGTGCGCAAGGCGTTACCGGTGGCGGTGATGGGCCTGTCGGCGGGTGTTGGTACTACTACCACCCGCCGACAACCGACTGGCGCTGAAAGATTCACCTGACTGGGACCCACGTTGTACCCAGGCAATTGCGCTCGGTACGGTCGCGGCACCGATCCAGAATTGAAATTCCCACACCACGGAGGAAATCGTGGCCCTTCCCCAGCTTACCGAGGAGCAGCGGGCCGCAGCGCTGGAGAAGGCTGCTGCCGCTCGTCGCGCTCGGGCTGAGCTCAAGGAGCGCCTCAAGCGTGGCGGCACGACCCTGACGGACGTGCTGAAGGCCGCCGAGAGCGACGAGGTCCTTGGCAAGATGAAGGTGTCCGCGCTGCTTGAGGCCCTTCCGGGCGTCGGCAAGGTGCGTGCGCAGCAGATCATGGAGCGACTTGAGATCGCTCCTAGCCGTCGGCTGCGCGGCCTGGGTGAGCGGCAGCGCAAGGCGCTGCTCACCGAGTTCAGCGGCGAGTGAGTGATGGCACCGGGGCGGGGTCGGGCGTCCGCGCCCGGCCCCGCCTCACCGTCCTGTCCGGGCCGTCCGGCGTCGGCAAGTCCAGCGTGCTGGCCGAGCTGCGCCGGATGGGACCGGACGTGCACTTCAGCGTCTCGGTGACCACCCGGAAGCCGAGGCCGGGCGAGGTCGACGGGGTCCACTACCACTTCGTGGACGTCCCGGAGTTCCGCAAGATGGTCGCCGACGGCGAGCTCCTGGAGCACGCCGAGTTCGCGGGCAACTGCTACGGCACCCCCAGGGAGCCGGTTGAACGCGCACTGGCGGCAGGCACGCCGTCCCTGCTGGAGATCGAGTTGCAGGGCGCGCGCCAGGTCCGGGCCGCGATGCCCGGGGCGCAGCTGGTGATGCTCGCGCCGCCCTCGTGGGAGGACCTGGTGGACCGGCTGACCGGCCGGGGCACCGAGGATCCCGCCGTGGTGGCCCGCCGGCTGGAGATCGCCCGCGAGGAGCTCGCGGCCGAACCCGAGTTCGACCAGGTCGTGGTGAACGCCGACGTGCGCTCCGCCGCGAGCCGCTTGCTAGACTTGGTGGTCGGCCCGCAGCCCGACGCGTGATCGCACGTGTCCGCAGGCGCGGGACGCCACACTCAGCCACACCGACCGCAGGAGCGTTGACGAGTGACCACGCACACCGAGCTGGGCCCGCTGTCGGGTTCTCCGGAGGGCATCACCAACCCGCCGATCGACGACCTGCTGGAGCAGGTCAGCTCGAAGTACGCGCTGGTGATCTACGCGGCCAAGCGGGCGCGCCAGATCAACGACTACTACGCCCAGCTGGGCGAGGGCCTGCTGGAGTACGTCGGCCCGCTGGTCGAGCCGGGCCCGCGCGAGAAGCCGCTGTCCATCGCGCTCCGGGAGATCCACGCGGGTCTCCTTGAGCACACCGAGGGCGAGTGACCGAGCCCGTCGACGTCCGCCCCCGGATCGTCCTGGGGGTGGGCGGTGGCATCGCCGCCTACAAGGCGTGCGAGGTACTGCGCCGGCTCACCGAGTCCAGCCACGCGGTGCGGGTCGTACCCACCGAAGGCGCGCTGAAGTTCGTCGGGGCCGCCACGTTCGAGGCGCTGTCCGGGCAGCCGGTGCACGCCGGGGTGTTCTCCGACGTCCCGTCCGTGCAGCACGTGAAGCTCGGGCAGGAGGCCGACCTGGTGGTCGTGGCCCCCGCCACGGCGAACCTGCTGGCCAAGGCCGCCCACGGGCTGGCCGACGACCTGCTCACCAACACCCTGCTGACCGCGCGCTGCCCGGTCCTGCTGGTGCCGGCGATGCACACCGAGATGTGGGAGCACCCGGCGACGCGGGCCAACGTGGCGCTGCTGCGGTCGCGCGGCGTGATCGTCGCCGAACCCGCCAGCGGCCGGCTGACCGGCAAGGACACCGGCAAGGGCCGGCTGCCCGACCCGGCCGAGATCGTCGCCCTGGCCCGGTTGCTGCTGGAGCGGCCCGACGCGCTGCCCCGGGACATGGAAGGGCTGCACGTCGCCATCTCCGCCGGCGGCACCCGTGAGCCGCTGGACCCCGTGCGCTTCCTGGGCAACCGCTCGTCCGGCCGGCAGGGCTACGCGCTGGCCCGGGTCGCCGCCCAGCGCGGCGCGCGGGTCACCCTGGTCGCCGCGCACACCGCCGACCTCGTGCCGCCCGCCGGCGTCGAGCTGGAGCGCGTGGGCACCGCCGCCGAGCTGCGCGACGCCATGCACTGGGTGGCCAAGGACGCGGACATCGTCGTGATGGCCGCCGCCGTGGCCGACTTCCGCCCGGTGTCGCTCGCCGAGCACAAGATCAAGAAGACCGACCGGGACCCGGATCCGGTGGCGCTCACCCGCAACCCGGACATCCTGGCCGAGCTGGTCGCCGCCCGCCGGGCCGGCCAGACCGTCGTCGGGTTCGCCGCCGAGACCGGTGACGGGGAGACCGACGCGCTGGCGTACGGCCGCGCGAAGCTCAAGCGCAAGGGCTGCGACTGGCTCGTGGTGAACGCGGTGGGTGACGGCAAGGCGTTCGAGGTCGAGGAGAACGGCGGCTGGCTGCTGTCCGCCGACGGCACGGAGCTGCCGCTCGACCACGGCTCGAAGGCCAGGCTCGCGTCCGCAGTGTGGGACGCAGTTGTCCGCACCAGTCAAGTTTGAGCGCCGCGATACCAACTCTAAGTAAGCTCGACCTACGTCTCGGACGGGTCAGACGGAAACCACCTTGAGGAGTGCCGTGAGCCAGCACAGCAGCAGGCTGTTCACCAGTGAGTCGGTGACCGAGGGGCACCCCGACAAGATCTGCGACGCGATCAGCGACTCGATCCTGGACGCGTTGCTGGCCAAGGACCCGCGCTCGCGGGTGGCCGTGGAGACCCTGATCACGACCGGCCAGGTGCACGTGGCCGGCGAGGTGACGACCGAGACGTACGCCGACATCCCGTCCATCGTGCGGGACAAGATCCTGGAGATCGGGTACGACTCGTCGGCCAAGGGCTTCGACGGCCGGTCCTGCGGCGTGAACGTGGCGATCGGGTCGCAGTCGCCGGACATCGCGCAGGGCGTGGACACCGCCTACGAGCAGCGGGTCGACGGCGCGGACGACGAGATCGACCGGCAGGGCGCGGGCGACCAGGGCCT
>CBHFOL010000455.1:0-5591 GCA_965995405.1 uncultured Saccharothrix sp. | reverse complement strand
CAGCCGCCGGCCCCGGTCGCGGCGAGCGTCCCCCGACACCGGGATCCGGCCGGCCAGCAGCACGCCCCCCAGCAGCTCGCCCGCGCGGTCCAGCTCGGCGACGGCCAGCAGCTCCCTTGCCTGGGTCAGCGCGTCGTCGTCAACGCGTCCGGCCAGCGCCAACAGGAGGTCGTGTAAACGGACGGGAAGCCCCACTCCGTCGTTCGTCACGCCTGCTCTCCTTCCGGCCCGCGCGGCAGCGACGAGCTCTACACGGGCACCAGGTGCCCGTCGGCCTCGGCACCGGCGCAAACCAGTTCCGACGCCGCCAACGCCGCCCGGTGGTAGGACGGCAGGTCATGTCCGGCGGGCAGGACCTCAACGCAGGGGTCGTGCTCACCTAGCGCCCGCAGCACCCGCTGGACCTCGCCGGCCAGCCGGGCGTGCTCGGTGGAAGCCGTGACCAGGATGATCCGCCTGGTCTCGCCTCCGCCCTGCCGCCACGTGGACCGGACTTCGCCGACCCCGAGGCGACCACGCAGGGTCGCACCGAGCACTACGGACGCGGAATCTCCCATCAACACCCGTTCGGGTGATTCCGGGGTGAATGTGTAACCGGGATCGGGCTCCTCGTCCAGTCCCTTGACAGAACTGATGGACGAAAGATCCGCGCCGTGCGGCACGAGGGCGTCCGCCAGCAGCCGCTGTTCGGCGTCGGTCAGGCCGATCCGGTCGTGCAGCAACGTCCGGGGCAACGTCCGGGCCAGCACCACGACCGCGTCCGTGGCCGCCCAGTCGCGGAACCGCCAGAGGACGTCGTCCGGCAGCCGACCGGCCAACCGGAGCAGCAGCTGGTGCAGGGTGTCGGACATCTCACTCCCCGATTTCGACGATCAGGTCCACCTCGACCGGCGCGCCCAACGGCAGCTCGGCCACGCCGACCGCCGCGCGCGCGTGCTTGCCCGCGTCACCGAAGATCTCGCCCAGCAGCTCCGACGAACCGTTCACCACGGCCGGCTGGCCGGTGAACCCCTCGGCGGACGCCACGTACCCGGTCAGCTTCACGACCCGGACGATCGTGTCGAGCCCCACCAGCGCGTCGATCGCGGCAAGCGCGTTCAACGCACAGGTCCGGGCGTGCGCCTTGGCCTCCTCGGGGCTGACGTCGGCGCCGACCTTGCCGGTCGCGGCCAGCGAACCCGACACGAACGGCAACTGGCCCGACGTGTACACCTGCGACCCGGACCGGACCGCGGGCACGTACGCGGCGACCGGGGCCGCGACCTCGGGCAGTTCGACGCCCAGCTCGGCCAGGCGAGCCTTCCAGCTCATGCCTTGGCCCGCTTCAGGTAGGCGACGTGCTGCTCACCGCTGGGGTTGGGCAGGACGGTGACGAGCTCCCAGCCGTCCTCGCCCCACTGGTCCAGGATCGCCTTGGTGGCGTGGATCAGCAGCGGGACGGTGGCGTACTCCCACTTGGTCATGCCGGGCAGCCTAGCCGCCCCCTACGACGGTTCACCCGCGGATCCGGGGATCACCCGACCGGTCCCGGGGAACGTCGCCGAAGGCGGGGGCACGCGCGGTGCCCCCGCCGATCACGATCTCAGCCGGCCTTCACGTCGGCGACGAACGCCCGGAATGCCCGCGCCTTGAAAACCAACGTCCCGCCGGCGCGGTTCTTGGTGTCCCGGACGCCCGTAAGAGCGTCCGTCACCGCCAACTCCACGCACTGCGCGGCGGACGCGCTACGGCTGCTCTTACGCCAGGTCTGCTCGATCATCGGTCTCCTAGTGTGTCCCTTACCGCCTTGAAGAACTCGACGGACTGCCCCGGCGTCAACGCGGCCGACGCCGCATCGCGCCAGATGCCGTCCAGCGGTTCCACCTCGTCCTGCTCCTCCAGCATCGCAAGACCCGAGATTTCCTCGGTATAGGCCGCACAGGGGGCGTCCGTCTCAGGGAAGTCCAAGAGCAGCAACAGCGCCGTCGGCATCGGCCCGTACGCGCCGAGCCCGAACGGCAGCACCTGCACCGTCACGTTCGGCCGCGCCGCCGATTCGATCAGGAAGTCCAGCTGCTCCCGCATGACCGCCGGCCCGCCGATCATCCGGCGCAACGCGGCCTCGTCGATCAACGCGTGCAGCTCGAACGGCTCCTCGCGGTTGAGCAACTGCTGCCGGGTCGCCCGTTCGGCCGCCGCCGTCTGGTCCCAGCCGTCACCGACGACCAGCCGGTGCGAGGCCCGCGCGACCGCCTCCGCGTAGGTGGCGGTCTGGAGCATTCCCGGGATGTAGGTGGTGTCGAGGGTTCGTTCGCGGTACGCCTCCAGTTCGTCCATGCGGAACCGCCGGTACTTGATCGGCAACGCCGTCGCGTACTCGACGGTCGCGTTGTCGACGTCGGCGACCTCCCACATCTGGAGCAGGAACGTCTTCTGCTCCGGTGTGGCCTCCAGGACGTCCAGGATCACGGAGAGAGACGGCCAGCGCGCCAAGTGCGTGCCGGCCAGCAATCGGGTGATGGTGGGGCGCGAAACCCGGATCCGCTTGGCGATCTCGTCCGGTGTCATGCCGGACTTCTCCTGGAGCTCCCGCACGAATCGCGCCAGCCTGCGCTTGCCGCGCGTGGTGCCGTCTGCCATTCACCTATTCCAATCACTATCAGCTATGGGCCGTCACGGGACTTCACCCGGCTGTAATCCCCGGGCTTGTACTGTACAGATGTTAGGCTCGTCTCATCGGAGGGGCAATTCGGGACGGGGCGGATGGATCGCGACGAGCTGGAAATGGCCGCGGGGGCCGGCCGCGCGCTGGACGAGTGCAAGCGCTTCATCGCGCGGGTGCTGGACGAGTCCGGCGGGCACAGCACCACCGACTACACCGAGCCGATCGGGCAGTGGGCGCGCAACCTGGGCGTCGTGCTGCTCGACGTCGGCTGGCAGGCCCTCCAGTGGGCCGAGGCACGGGGACACGTCGTGGTCGAGGGCCACGTCGAGAGCAAGGCCGTCGAGAGCAGGGCCGCCGAGTTCAGGGAGGACGAGGACGAATGACCGGAATCGACGTGGCGGGGATGGCTCCCCAGCTGTTCGCCGTCGTGCAGCAGGACGACGAAGAGGACTGGATCGCGGCGTGGGGCATGGCGTTCGAGGACCACGCCGAGGTGGCCACGACGTCCGGCGACCTCCGGATGCTCACCGCCAGCCCGGAGAGCGCACTGCGGTACTTCGAAGAGGGCGACGAGGTGCGCACCAGTCTGGTGTGGGTGGACCCTGCCCAACCACGGGGTTCGGCGCTACTTTGATCACGTGGAGACGTGGCGGATCGTCGCGACGGGCTCGTTCGTCCTCGGCGGGCTGATCATGGTGCTCGTCGGGATGGCGCAGGCCCGTGACCGCAGGCACGCGCGGACGACCGACGTGTGGCGCGCGGGTCTGGTCGGGCTGGCCGTGGTCGCGGTCGTGGCGGTGCTCATCGCGTACGTGCTGCCCTCGGTGGCGGCGTGGGGTGTCGTCGCGGCGACGGCCATCGCGGTGGTCTTCCTCACCATGATGGATTGAGCGTGTCCGGCGGGTCTCAGCCGTCCGCACTTAGGCTGACCTGGTGAACGGCTGGACCGACGAACTCACCCGCGCCCGGCTGCACGTCGTCACCGGGAAGGGCGGCACCGGCAAGACCACGGTGGCCGCCGCGCTCGCCCTCGCCCTGGCGACCGGCGGGCGGCGGGTGCTGCTGGTGGAGGTCGAGAACCGGCAGGGCGTCGCGCAGCTGTTCGACCGCGCGCCCCTGCCGTACGCCGAGGAGCGGATCGCGTCCGCGCCCGGCGGCGGCGAGGTGCGCGCGCTGGCCGTCGACCCGGAGGCGGCCCTGCTGGAGTACCTGGACATGTTCTACAACCTGGGCTTCGCCGGCCGGACGCTGCGCCGGATGGGCGCGATCGAGTTCGCCACGACCCTCGCGCCCGGCCTGCGGGACGTGCTGCTGACCGGCAAGGTCAAGGAGTGCGTCCGGCGGGCGGGCAAGACCGGGCGGCACGAGTACGACGCCGTGGTGCTGGACGCGCCGCCGACCGGGCGGGTCGTCCGGTTCCTCGACGTCACCCGGGCCATGGCCGACCTGGCGAAGGTCGGCCCGATCAAGGGGCAGAGCGACGGCGTGGTGAAGCTCCTGCACTCCGGCGACACCGCCGTGCACCTGGTCGCGCTGCTGGAGGAGATGCCGGTCCGGGAGACGTTGGACGCGGTGGCCGAGCTGGACGCCGCCGACCTGCGTCCGGGCGCGGTGTTCGTGAACCGGGTCCGGCCGCCCCGGCTGCCCGCGCGCTCCATCCCGTCCGCCGCCGCCGGCCGGGTGGACGCGTCCCGGCTGCGCGCCGGGCTCAAGACCGGCGGGCTGGACGTGGACGACGACGTGCTGCACGGCCTGGTCGACCAGACCGTCGAGCACGCCATCCGCGTGCAGACCGAGCAGCAGGCCAAGGAGCTGCTCGCGGAGGCCGACCTGCCGACGCTGGAGCTGCCCGAGCTGACCGACGGGGTGGACGTGGCCGCGCTCTACGAGCTGGCCGAACTGCTGGTCGGACGGGGTGTGCGGTGAACCGGCTGGACGTGGACGACCTGCTGGACAACCCGGCGACCAAGGTCCTGGTGTGCTGCGGCTCGGGCGGGGTCGGCAAGACCACCACGGCCGCCGCGCTCGCCGTGCGGGCCGCCGAACGGGGCCGCCGCGCCGTCGTGCTCACCATCGACCCGGCGCGCCGGCTGGCCCAGTCGCTCGGCCTGCGGGAACTGGACAACCACCCGCGCCAGGTGAAGATCGACGGCTTCGAGCCCGAGGGCGAGCTGCACGCGATGATGCTGGACATGCGTCGCACGTTCGACGACATGGTCTGGCAGCACGCGGGCCGCGACCGGGCCGAGCAGATCCTGGCCAACCCCTTCTACCAGACGATCTCCACGTCGTTCTCCGGCACGCAGGAGTACATGGCGATGGAGAAGCTGGGCCAGCTCGTCGCCCAGGACGAGTGGGACCTGATCGTCGTGGACACCCCGCCCAGCCGCAGCGCGCTGGACTTCCTGGACGCGCCGCAGCGGCTGTCGACGGTGCTGGACGGCAAGCTGATCCGGATGCTGTCCGCGCCCGCGCGGGCCGGCGGCCGGGGCATCCGCAAGATCGTCGGGGCCGGGTTCGGGCTGTTCACGAAGGCCGTGTCCACGATCATCGGCGGCCAGCTGCTCCAGGACGCGTCGACGTTCGTGCAGGCGTTCGACAGCATGTTCGGTGGCTTCCGGCAGCGCGCCCAGGCCACCTACGAGCTGCTCAGGTCACCCGGGACGGGATTCCTGGTGGTCGCGGCGGCCGAGCCGGACGCGCTGCGCGAGGCCAGCTACTTCGTGGAGCGGCTGTCGGCCGAGCGGATGCCGATCAACGGCCTGGTCGCGAACCGCACACACCCGGTGCTGGCCTCCCTGCCCGCACCGGGCGCGCTCGCGGCAGCCGACCGTCTGGAGCGTTCGGGGGACGCCCCGTTGGCCGCGGCTGTGCTTCGGGTGCACGCGGACCGCGTGGCCGTCGCCGATCGGGAGAGGCGACTGCTCGCGCGGTTCACCCGGGCGCA
>CBHFOL010000454.1:0-5655 GCA_965995405.1 uncultured Saccharothrix sp. | reverse complement strand
GTGCGGCGCGGTCCGGGGTCAGCGTCGGCCATCGTGCGTCGTGCCACAGGTCGGGGCAGCGGACCGGTCGGCCGCTGCGGGCGGCGGTGGGAGTCGGGCCGTCGGTGTGCTGGATGGCGGCCAGTGCCTTGCCGACGCCCCAGGCGGCGACCGTCGTGCCGGTCGGGACGCCTCTGGGCGCGGGTATCGGGCGGCCCGCGTCCACCACCGTCAGGTCCGCGCCCAGCAGGTCCGGCAGTGCGCGGCGCAGACCGTCCAGGACCGCGCCCGGCAGTCGTCGGTGGTCCACCGTCATACCGGTTGCCGTGCTGTGGGGACCGGGGTGCCACGGGTGGTCAGCGACGTCACCGCCAGGCGCAGCGCGCCCGCGTGCCCGCCGGTGCGGCGCATCAGGTCGGCCAGGTCCCGAGGGTCGAGCGCGACGCGGTGCACGTGCAGCAGCGCGACCGCCTCCTCCGGGGTGAACGCCAGGTCCTCCGCCCGGATTTCCCGGAGCCTGCCCCGGGCCCGCAGCCACAGCCGCAGCGGCGGCGGGGTGCGACCGGACAGGACCAGGCGGAGCGGCCGGCGTCGGGCCAGCGCGACCAGGAGCCGTGCGGCGGGACGTTCGGCCAGTTCGTGGGCGTTGTCCACGACCAGGCACGGCCGGTGTCCGTCGAGGCAGGTGAGTGCGGCGCGGACCGCCGCGCGCCGTGCCGCCGGGTCGTCGCGGCGGTCCAGGGTCACCACGGCGGTCCGCGGTCCGCGCGCCGCCCAGGTGGTCAGCAGCGTGGTCTTGCCCGCGCCGCTGGGCGCGTGGAGCAGGGCGACCGGCGCTGGTGTGCGCCTGCCCGGATCGTCCGACACGGCGTCGTCCAGCACCGCGTTGTCCAGCACGGCGAAGAGCCGTTCCCGGGCGAGGATCAGCGACTCGGGCATGGTGCGGGCTCCTCCGGGTGTGGTGCCGGTGCCGAGCCGATCCCGGCCAGGCGGGCGAAGCGCAGGACCGACTTCGGCACGGCCAGGGGCAGGAACAGCGCGGCCGTCAGCACGGCGGCGTCGCTGCCGCAGGGACGGCCGCCCGCGTGCCGTTCGACGGTCAGCGGCACGAGCACGATCAGGCAGCAGAACAGGGCTAACCGGCGGCGGTGCGGGCGTTCGCGTCCCATGTGCGGTCCTCTCGGGGCTGGTCAGTCCTCGGTGAACAGCTCGCGCAGCCGCTGCTCCTGCGCGGCGTCGAGGTTGGTGAACATCAGCTCGGGCGGGACGGGCCCGGCGAACGCGTCCCGCACCTTCTCGATCACCGCGTCCGAGCTGAGGACGAACAGCGCCGACGTGCCGGGCGTGACGCGGGCGCGGACCTGGCGGACGAGGTCGTCGTCGATGCCGATGTCGGAGAGACCGGCCGCCGCCGCGCCCGTCGCCGCGCCGACCGCCGCGCCCAGCAGCGGCACCAGGAACAGCAGCCCGAGCAGCGTTCCCCAGAACGCGCCGGTCAGCGCCCCGCGCCCGGCGAGGTTGTGCAACTGCCGGATCCGGGGCTTCTTGTGGCCCTCCGGCCAGGACACGATCGCCGCGTCGTGCAGGGTGAGCAGGGCGCTCTTGGCGAGGTTCTCCAGGGTGGCGGCGGCCCGGTCGGCGCCGTCGGCCGTGCCGAACCGCCAGATGGTCAAGGTGGCCATGTGCGTGCTCCTTCGTGGTTGTCGGTTTTCACGTGCCGGTCAGGGCCGCGTCGATCCGGGCGCCGGTTTCGGCGAGTAGCCGCGCCGCCGTCCGCAGGTCGGCGGCGACCCGGTCGCGCTGTCCACAGAGGACGGTGACCCGGTGCTCGGCGGCGCGGACGATCCGGTCCGCGCGGTCGCGGGCGGCGGCGTCGTGTTCGGCCAGGGTGCGCAGGGCTTCCGCGCGGCGGGCGGACATGGCGAGTTCGAAGTCGGCCCGGATGTGGTCGCGGAGGTGTTCGGCCCGGGTGTCGAGTTCACGGCGGCGGTGCGCGGCCTCGCGGGCGAGCGCGGCGACCTCGTCGTGGGCGCGGGCGATCAGGTCTCGGTGCTCGGCCTCGGCCGCGCGGCGGTGTGCCTCCAACCGGGACGTCAACGCCTGGCGGACGGCTTCGGCCCGGCGATCGGCGGCCCGGGACCGCTCGGCCGCCGCACGGGCCCGCGCGGTGATGTCCACCGCCTCCTCGTGGGCCAGGTCCACCAGCCGGCGCAGGCGTTCGGACGCGCCGTCGAGATCGAGGGGCGCGCGGCAGACCCGGTCCAGCCGGGCGCGCAGGCGGTGGTTCTCCCGGCGTACCGCGTCCAGCCGGGCGGTCAGCAGGTCCGCGCACCGGAGGGCCGCGTTCCGGTCGGCGGTGACCAGCCGGAGGTCGGCCTCCACCCCGTCCACGAACGCCCGCACCTGGTCCCGGCGGTAGCCGCGCCACGCCAGGTCGAACCCGGTGCGCAACGGCACCAGTTCGGCCCCGGTCACGGCCGCACCACGGTCAGCGGAACCCGGCACAGCGCGCCGATGCCGCCCACGGGCGTGCCGGGCGTGCCCGGACGCAGCACCCGCACGGCCGCACCGCCGACCAGCGCCGCCCGCACGGCGACGTCCACCGCCGCGCCACGGCCGCGCGACCACGGCGGTGCCGTGCTGCCGCGCGCGACCAGGGTCGCCCGCGACCCGAACCACGCCGTGCCGCCCGTCGCCGACGGGCTCACCACCAGCAGCTCCCGCACTCGGCTGTGCGCCAGCGCGTCGAACGTCGAGTCGACGCCCTGCACCGCGTGGCCCGGTGTGCGGACCTGTTCGGCGAGGTCGGCGAGGCTCTGCGCGGTCCACAGCCGGGCCGTCGAACGGGCCACCTCGGCCAGCCGACCGCCCCACGGCTCGGTCACCCGCCGCACGGTGATCCCCGGAGCGAACGCCGCGCGCAGCCCACCGACGAGCTCGTCGCCGCCGCGCACGACGACCAGTCGCGCGCCGACCCGCGTCAGCGCCGCCAGGCACACGTCCTCCACGACGTCCGGATGGCAGCGCACCGGGTCGGGCGTCACCCCGTCGCCGGCGGCGTGCACTTCGACCCGGGCGCGCCCGGCCACCACCACGACGCACGGCGGCCGTTCCTGCGACCAGGCCAGCAGCGGCAGCACGCGGGCGGGCGCGGCGAACCGCGCGGTGTCCGGCACCCGCAGGCCGGGCGTGCTGAACGAGGCCGGGACGTGGCCGCCGTCGGCGAACACCACCATCGGGGCGTCCGGTTCGTCGGGCAGCGCGACCGCCAGGTCGTCGATCGTCGCGTCGTCCGCACCGTCGCGGCGCAGCTGCCCGACCAGGCCCGCCAGGCGGTCCGGCCACGACACGCCGGTCGGCTGTCCTATGTAGACGGACGCGACCGGGTGCACCGGGCGCACGACGTCGACCGGGTCGCGCCGGCCGAGCAGGGTTGGGTTGCGCACGGGTGTCGCCTCCTCGTGGTGAGCGGCTGGGGCCGGTGGCGCCGGCGGTCGGCTGCGCCACCGACCGCGCCCCGAACGGGGTCGATGTCGTGCGCGGCCGGCGCCACCGGGCGGGGAGAGGCCGAGTTCGCGGTGCCCCCCGAGGCTCTCGCCCCGCTACACCGAGCGTTGTGGTGGACGCGGTCCGTGAACGACACCCGTCGCGGGTGAACCGCCGGCAGCCGTTCCCCGTGGCGGGTGAGGGACTCCGTCGGGTCCGCTGCGGCAGTCGGCGGCCGATCCGGGCGCGACCGCCGGCAACGGGGGACCGGGTGTGCCGGCGTGCCGGTCCGCATCACCCGGAGAGGGTGAATATGCGTCGGCCGGTCAGCGGTCGACCTGCCGACGCCGCTCGCGGACCGCGGTCACGACGAGCCGCGCCGCGCCGCCGACGAGCAGCACGTCACCGACCATCTGGCAGGTGACGAGCACCCGCGCGGCCGGCGTGCGGGGGACGATGTCGCCGAAGCCGACCGTCGCGAGGACCGTGACTGTGAAATACAGCGCGTCGGTGCGGTCCAGCGGTTCGGTGAACGCGCCGGGGTCCGCGTCGGACAGCAGCCGGTAGGTGTTCGCGAACACCATGACGAACAGCGCGACGATGAGCACGAGCGCCCGCACACCCCGCCGCACGGGACGCCGGGATCGCCGGATCGCCCGCAGTTGCGCCACCAGCACGAGCGCCACCAGCCCCAGCCCCAGGACCCAGCGTGCGACCGCGCCGGACGGGGGCAGCCACCAGTAGCCCGCGACCAGGGCCGCGGCGGTGGCCACCGAGCCCGCCGCGTGCCGCACGCGTCCGTGCCGCTCTCGAATCGGCATGTCGTGGACGCTGAACCCGGTGGGCGGCGGACGTCTCCGTCCGGCGCGGGTGAGCCGCGCGGCCCGCCCGTCCGCGTCGGGCGAAGGCGGCCGGTGGTCGCCGGCCCGGCGGAAACCCTTTCCGGACCGGCATTTCCCCGGTGTCGGCGACGTGGGTCGGTCGGCCGGTGGCGAGTCGTCCGCGCCGGGTGAGGAAAGTCCACTGCGGACCCGGCACCGTGGTCGGTGGACGAGACGAGCGGAGGGAGCGAGATGACCGAGGAGACGCGCTACCCGTGGACCGGCGCGGCGCACCGAACGAGCGTGTGGACGGGCTGGATCGGGTTCGCCGCCATCATGATGATCATTATCGGGCTGTTCGACGTCGTGGAGGGCATGGTCGCGCTGTTCGACAGCGGCTACTACGTGGCGGGCCCGGAACACGTGCTGGTGCTCGACCTCACCGGCTGGGGCTGGGCGCACCTGCTGGTGGGCGTGCTCGTCGTGGCCGCCGGCGGCGCGCTGCTCACCGGCGCGGCCTGGGCCCGGGTCGTCGCGGTGGTCTTCGCCTCGGTGAACGCCTTGGCGCAGCTGGGTTTCGTGGGGATCCAGCCGGTGTGGTCGACGATCGTGATCGCGCTGTGCGTGGTCGTCGTGTGGGCGGTCGTGGTGCACGGCTCCGACGTCGCCCGGCGGGTGGAGTCGTGATGGGTGCGGAACGACGACGGCTCGCCGAGGCCGACGCGGGTGTGCCGTGGCGGCGGTGGGGCCCGTACCTCGCGGACCGGCAGTGGGGCACGGTGCGCGAGGACCGGGACGGTGGTGACGCGTGGTCGTCGTTCACCCATGACCAGGCGCGGTTCCGCGCCTACCGGTGGGGCGAGGACGGGCTCGCGGGCGTCAGCGACGACCGGCAGCGGCTGTGCCTGTCGCTCGCCCTGTGGAACGGGGTCGACCCGATCCTCAAGGAACGGCTGTTCGGGCTCACCAACGCGGAGGGCAACCACGGCGAGGACGTCAAGGAGTGCTACTACCACCTCGACGCGACGCCGACCGCGTCGTACCTCAAGATGCTCTACAAGTACCCGCAACGGGAATTCCCCTACGCCGACCTGGTCGGGACCAACCGCGCCCGGGACCGCACCGACCCGGAGTACGAGCTGCCGGACACCGGGATCTTCGACGACCAGCGCTACTTCGACGTCGTGGTGGAGTACGCGAAGGCCGGTCCGGACGACGTGCTGATGCGCGTCACGGCCCACAACCGGGGTCCGGACGACGCCGTGCTGCACATCCTGCCCACGCTGTGGTTCCGGCACACCTGGTCGTGGGCGGGCGGCGAACGGCCGGCGCTCACGGCGACGCCGGGCGGGTTGTGGGCCGAGTGCCC
>CBHFOL010000453.1:0-5655 GCA_965995405.1 uncultured Saccharothrix sp. | reverse complement strand
CCAAGATCGGCGACAAGGTCCCCACCTCGCTGCGCGACGAACTCGAAGCACTCAAGCAGCGCCTGGGCTGACGTGAGGATTCCTTGCGTGGAGACGACGTAAGGGTTCCCTGAAACCGAGATCCGGTGGACAACGGCGTCCACCGGATCTCTTTTTGATCACCCTCGGTGACTTTCGGCTGCTGCACAGGTACCAAGGAAGTGTGAGCCAGCAGGACGATTTCCTCGGCGGCCTGCACTTCGACGGGACCCGGGACGTGCAGGTCGGACCGCAGACCGGGATCGTGCGGTACTACCCGGTCGAGCCGTCACCCTCCGATCACCGCACGCGGCCCTGGCTGCACGCGCTGGCCGCCGTGCTCGGCGCGGTGGGGATCGTCGGCGCGGCCTTCGCGTGGGGCTACGGCCTGGACCAGTTCGCCGAGGTCCGGTGGCGGGGCCTGGGGGCGCTGGGACTCGCGGGACTCCTGGTGGGTCTGTTGACCTTGGGACGGCTGTCCCCAGCCGCTCCACTGACCGCCGGCCTGCTCGCCCTGGCCGGTACGGCGGCCTACGAACTGGGCTCGTTCCCGGTCTTGCCGGTGCTCAGGCCGGTGTTCGACAGCGGTGTGCCGATCGGATTCGGCGTCGCGCTCCTGATCCTGGCGCTCCGCCGACAATAGTTGTCCACAGGCTGTGGATGAAGCTGTGCACAGGCTGTGGACTTCACCGGCTGGAGGGCGTTCCTTCACCCGGTGGTCACGACGGCAGGGTTTTGCTGCCCAGACCCCACAGTCGCCCGGTGAACGGCCGGGTCGCCTCGGCGTAGCAGACGGCCGTCGTGAAGCCCTCCGACCAGGCCTGGCTGCCGAACGTCCGCCACGACGCGAACACGTCCTGCCGCTGCGCCCCGACGTACCCGGCGACGGCCGTCGCGCAGTGCTCGCCGGCCCTGGCGTTCACCTGATCCGGCGACGGCGCGGGCTCGCCCAGCGCACCCAGGACCAGCACCCCGGGCACGGCCTCCGCCAGGTGCGGCCCGTCGCACGCGGTGACCTTCGCGTCGGCGTCCTTGCCCGGCGAGCCCAGCGAACACAGCTGCACCTGCGCGAAGCCGGCGGCCTTGAGCAGGTCTTTCACCGTGCCGGTCCGCTTCCGGCGCTGCCCGTCCGGTGCGAACTCGACCACCGTGCACAGCCACCACCGGTCGCCCTTCGCCCACCCGTCCCGGCTGGGCCAGAGCACCTGGGCCTGGAGGCGGGTCGCGTCGTGGTCGGGGCTGCCCAGGTAGCCGGCCATCAATTCGCGGCACGGCGGGATTGCCTGGCGGCGCAGATCTCGCTCGTTCGGGTAGTCGCGGTCCGTCCACGCGAACCGGCCGATGTCGACCACCTCGGCCTCGTGCGGCTGCGCGCAGTCCGACACCTTCAGCGCGCCGTCCGTGCACTGGCCGCTCGTCGGCAGCTCCTTGGCGCTCGGCGTGATCGAGGGCCGGACGACCTCCCCGTCCGGCGAACCGGCGACCTGCGTGGTGCACCCGGTGGCCAGGACGAGCGACAGCCCGAGAATCCCGACGATCGCCCGCCTCCGCCGCACGGAGGTCAGACTACTGCGACCTGCTCCGGCACCTGATCGACGATCGCCCGCCGCTCCGCCTCGAACGCCGGGTCGGTCAACGCGGTCGACGACCACACCGTCCGCGACCGCCTGGCCGTGTTCGGCGTCGATGAGATCCGCGCGGGTCGTGGGTCAGGCGATTCGTCGCACCTCGCCCGGCACCGCCCCGACCGGCACGCCGGCGTCCTCCAGTGCCGCCCGCACCGCCCGTGCGATCGCCACCGCACCCGGCGTGTCCCCGTGCACGCAGATCGAATCGGCCCGCAGCCGCACGGCCCGGCCGTCGACCGCCCGCACCTGCCCGTCCACCGCGATCGACACGCACCGCTCCACGATTTCCCCGACCGAGTGCAGCACCGCCCCCGGCAGCCGCCGGTCCACCAACGTCCCCCGCACCGTGTAGGCCCGGTCGGCGAACGCCTCGAACCGCACCGGCAGCCCCGCCACCTCGGCACGCTTCAACCACACCGCCCCCGGCAACCCCAACACCGGCAACGACGGGTCGAACGCCCGGACCGCGTCCACCACGGCATCCGCCTGAGCCTCGTGCGTGCCCAACGTGTTGTACAAGGCCCCGTGCGGCTTCACGTAAGACACCCGTGTCCCGGCCGCACGCGCACAAGCCTCCAACCCGCCCAGCTGGTACAGCACGTCCGCCGTCAGCTCGGCCGGCGCGACGTCCACGAACCGCCGCCCGAACCCCGCCAGGTCCCGGTACCCGACGTGCGCACCCACCGCCACGCCCACCGCAGCCGCCAGCTCGCACGTCCGCCGCATGGTCGACGGATCGCCCGCGTGGAAGCCGCACGCCACGTTCGCGCTCGTCACATTGTTCAACAATCCAACGTCGTCGCCGAGCGACCACCGGCCGAAGCCCTCGCCCAGGTCGGCGTTCAGGTCCACGGTCCCCACCTCCTCGCCCTGATCTCCTCCCTTGTTCAATGTAGGGATTGTTCAACAATCCTTCAATACTCCGTTTGACTTGTAGGGCAGTAGACTTGTTCACCATGACGACGGCGTCCGAAGACTGGCTCCAGGCACTCGCGAAGGAACGCGGCGACATCGACCGGTCGAGCACCGCCGAGCGGGTGGCCGACAAGCTGCGCGCCAACGTGCTGGACGGCGACATCAAGCCCGGCCAGCAGCTCAACGAGAAGGCGCTCGGCGACATCCTGCGCGTCTCCCGCAACACCCTGCGCGAGGCGTTCCGCCTGCTCACCCACGAACGCCTGCTGGTGCACGAGTACAGCAAGGGCGTCTTCGTCCGGAAGCCCGACTGGCGCGACATCGTCGACCTCTACGCCGCCCGCCGCGTCATCGAGTGCGGCGCCATCCGCCTGTGGACCAAGGCCGGCGACAAGGCGAAGGACGCGGTCACCGACGCCGTCAACGCCAGCCTCGCCTGCGCCGCCAAGAACGACTGGACCGGCGTCGGCACCGCCAACATCCGCTTCCACCAGGCCATCACCGCCCTCGCCGGCAGCGCCCGCCTGGACGACGAGATGAAGCGCCTGCTCGCCGAGGTCCGCCTCGCCTTCCACATCATGGGCGACCCCAAGACGTTCTACGGCGACTACGTCCCCCTCAACGAGGTCATCCTCGGTCACCTGGTGAAGGGCTTCCCCAAGTTCGCCGAGGACGCCCTGCGCGACTACCTGGACCGGGCCGAGAAGCACCTGGTGACCGGACTGCGCGGCGAGTGACGAAGGGTCACGATTCAACTACGTAACCGGTAGGCAAGCCTCCGAACACCGTGACGGCCGTCGCTTCCCGGGCCTATCCTGCGACACCCAGTCACCGGGGCCGCACGGAGGGCATCCATGCCGACCGCTCGAAAATCCAGCCTGCGCTGGAGCAACTGGAACCTGCTGCTGCTGGTCCCGTTGCTCATGCTCGTCACGCCTTGGTTCAACTCCGACGAGCCCAGAGTGCTCGGGCTGCCGTTCTTCTACTGGTACCAGTTCGCCTGGGTCCCGGTCGGCGTCGTGTGCGTCGGCCTCGTCTACGTCAAGACCAGGAACGAGCCCACCGTCAAGGGCAAACCCGACCTGCTCGGCGTGGACGACCTGGACGAGGGGGCGAAGTAGATGCAGTGGACCGAACTGATCGTGTTCAGCGCGCTGTTCCTGCTGGTCACGGTGCTCGGGTTCGTCGCGGCACGGTGGCGGGCGGGCAGCACGCTCGACCACCTGGACGAGTGGGGTCTGGGCGGACGCAAGTTCGGCTCGTGGATCACCTGGTTCCTGGTCGGCGGCGACCTCTACACCGCGTACACGTTCGTCGCGGTGCCGGCGCTGGTGTTCGGCGCGGGTGCCACGGGCTTCTTCGCCCTGCCGTACACGGTGATCCTGTACCCGATCGTCTTCCTGCCGCTGGTGCGCATGTGGTCGGTGTCCCGGGTGCACGGCTACGTCACGCCCGCCGACTTCGTGCGCGGCCGGTACGGCTCGCACTGGCTGGCGCTGCTGATCGCGATCACCGGCATCGTCGCGACCATGCCGTACATCGCGTTGCAGCTGGTCGGGCTGGAGGCGGTGCTGCGGACCATGGGGCTCAACGGTTCCGGCATCCTCGGGCACGCGCCGCTGTTCATCGCGTTCATCATCCTCGCCCTGTACACCTACCAGTCCGGGCTGCGCGCGCCGGCGCTGATCGCGTTCGTCAAGGACACCCTGATCTACCTGGTGATCCTGGTCGCCGTGATCTACCTGCCGGGCAAGTTCGGCGGCTGGGGCGCGATCTTCGACGCCGCGCAGGCGAAGTACGACGCGACACCGGCCAAGACCGACGGAATCCTGTTGAACGGCAACAACCAGCTCCAGTACGCGACCCTCGCGCTGGGCTCGGCGCTGGCGCTGTTCCTGTACCCGCACTCGCTGACCGGCATCCTCGCGTCCCGTGGCCGCAACGTGATCAAGCGCAACATGGTCGCGCTGCCCGCGTACTCGCTGCTGCTGGGACTGTTGGCGATGCTGGGTTTCGTGGCGATCAGCGCGGGCGTCACGCCGATCACCAACCAGGCGACCGACAGGCCGGACACGAACACGATCGTCCCGGTGCTGTTCGGCAACGAGTTCCCGGCGTGGTTCGCGGGGATCGCCTTCGCGGCCATCGGGATCGGCGCGCTGGTGCCGGCCGCCATCATGTCCATCGCGGCGGCGAACCTGTGGACCCGCAACATCTACAAGGAGTACCTGAAGAAGAACGCCACCCCGAAGCAGGAGGCGAAGCAGGCCAAGATCGCCTCGCTGGTGGTGAAGTTCGGCGCGGTCGCGTTCATCGTGTTCATCGACCCGCAGTTCTCCATCGACCTCCAGCTGATCGGCGGCGTGATGATCCTCCAGACGCTGCCCGCCGTCGCGATCGCCTTGTACACCAGGTGGTTCCACGTCCACGGGCTGGTCGCCGGCTGGGTCGTCGGCATGGCCTGGGGCATGTGGATGCTGTACGGGATCTCCAGCGCGGACGGGAAACGGCCGCATTTCGGTGGTTCCGCGCTGGTCTTGGACAAGCTGTCGGTGTTCGGCTGGCACCCGTTCTCGGGTTCCACCCTCCAGATCTACGTCGGTGTGGTGGCCGTGGTCGCGAACCTCGTGGTGGCGGTGCTGGTGACGTTGGCCGCCCGGCGGTTGCGGGTGTTCAACGGCACCGACGAGACGAACGCCGACGACTACCACGTGGACGAGGACAGCAGCCGGGTCAAGCCGGTGGCCGTGCACTGAGGTCTGTGCCCCGGGGCCCGCTAAGGCCGCAGCACCAGGGCAGCCGCGCCGACGAGTCCCGCCCGGCCACCCAGCCGGGCGGGCTCCACCCGAAGTCCATCCAAATAGGACAGTCCACTGTGGATGGCCACGGTGCGGCGGATCGGTCCGAACAACAGCTCACCCGCCTGCGCCACACCGCCGCCGACCACCGCCAGGTCCAGGTCGCACACCGCCGCCGTTGCCGCGATGGCCAACCCGACCGCGCGCCCGGCCCGCTCGAACGCCGCCTTCGGCACCTCGTCACCGGCCAGCGCCGCCGCCGCGAGGTGCGCCGCGTCCGCGTCGTCCGGCCCCTG
>CBHFOL010000452.1:0-5668 GCA_965995405.1 uncultured Saccharothrix sp. | reverse complement strand
CTCGACCTGAGGGTCGTACAGGCGGCCGTGCTCGGAGGTGTGGCGCCGTCCGGCCTCCAGCTTCGCCAACTGCTTCCTGAGCCGGGACGCGGCGGTGGCCGGGTCGATGGGCTCGACGTGCACCGATACGTCCAGGCGGCCGGGGTAGGTCAACAGCGGTGCCAGCCAGCCGGGGTGCACCTCGCGGGGGAACCCGACCACGGCGAACGACGAGACCCACTCGCCGCCCACCTCCAGATGTCGCGCCGCGACCGACAACGCGTCGGGGGTGAACGCGGCGGCTGCGGAGGAAGCCGCCGGGGTGGCCGGGTGGCCGCGTCGTGTGCGGGAGGCCATCAGGACCGCCCCCTCTCGTCTTCGTAGTCGTCCTCGTGGTCCCAGTCGTCGAAGTCCTCGTCCCGGCCGGAGGTCCGGGCGTCGTGCCGGGGGAAGAAGGTGTCGTCGACGTCGTCCTCGGGCAGGTCCGAACCGGGCGTGGTGATGACCTCGTCCGCGCCGGCCAGCCCGGCGGAGGGCGGCAGCAGGCTGTCGGGGTTGCACGCCGAGGCCAGCACCGCCGTGGCCTGCCCGGCATCGAGCGGGGTCACCACGACCCCGGCAGGGGACAGCAACTCGATGGCCTCGCCCAGGCGGCGCACCAACCTCGACTCGGCCGCCCGCCGCGCCCCCGCGTCGGCCTGACCGTGTGCATGCCTGCCGCGGCGTCTACCGGCCATCGAGCCGAGCACCGCGAGCGGGCCCGGCCCGCCGAGACCGTCGGTCGGAGCGGTGACACCGAGCGGCTCGCGCAACACCAGCAGCACTTGGCGGCGCAGCAGGTCCGACTGCTGTCCTAGTTGGACGAGGTAGTCGGCGTGCTCTGCCGCGGCGGCCTCCAGCGCCGGGTGCGGCAGCCCGCCCGCGCGCTCGCGCAGCTCCGTGATCTGGGCGGACAGGTCCAGGCGTTCGGTGCGCACGAGCACCTGGACCGGTGCGGTCAGCGAGTGCAGGTAGCGGCCGAAGCCGGCGACGAGTGCTTCCTGCTCGTTCGGCGTCCGCAGCGCGAAGTTCACCGTGCTCGCGACCGCCACGACCGCCAGGCCGTCGGCACCCAGGTCGACCACACCGGTGTCGGTGACGCCCTCGGCGGGCAGCCGCAACGCCGAGGGCGAGACCTGCCCGGGCTGCGGCGCCCGATCCTTGCCGCCTTGGCGTCCGGCCGCCGGTTGGTCGGTACCGGCGGTGAGCCACGCGGGTGCCGGGCGCACGCCCTCCGGTGCCGCGACCCGGTGACGCGGAGCGACCCGCTGACGGATCGCGGCGACCAGGAGTTTGTCCATCGGGACGCCGTCGCGCTTGCCCAGCGCGAGCATCGCCGAGGCCGCGCCGATCGGGACCGAGAAGGCCAGGAACACCGGGATCGGCACCAGCGTGCGGGTGGCAGCCCAGATCAGGTAGAGCACCGCCCCGGCGGCGGCCAGGATGGCCAATTGGCGCGCGGTCAGCGGGCCGAGCACACGGTCGTGCATGTCGACGTCGGCCGGAATGCGCACGGGTGCGGTCATGACGCCTTACCTCCTGGCCTGGGGCTCGGCCGCAGCGGTGGTGGTGGTGGTGGAGTGTGTGGTGGGCTGGAGCGCGGTGGCTTCGGCGGTTTCGGCAGGTCCAACGGCAGCCGCAGCTGCCTGCCGGGGCGCGGCGTGGGCCGAGGCACCGCTGCCGGCGGCGACGGAGCGGGTGCGGGCTTGGGCGTCGGAACGCGCCGCACCCCGTCGAGCGGCAGCGGGTACTGGCCACTGCGGGTCGGGCGGTTGCCCTTGTAGGGGTCGAACGGCAACTCGGGCTGGACCACCCGGCTCCGGACCGGCGGTGGAGCCGGAGGCGGCGGCGAACCGGCCGGGCGCGGCACCCGCCTGACTCCGTCGAGCGGCAGCGGGTACTGGCAGGTTCGGGTCGGCCGGTTGCCCTGGTACGGGTCGAGCGGCAACTCGAGTTGGGTGCCGCCCTTGCGTGTCGGGCGCCTGCCGCCGGTCTGGGCGGGCGGGGTCGGTGGCGCGGTGGCGCGCTGGACGTCCAGCGGCAGTCGGTACTGCCCGTCTCGCCCGAGGACCGGCTTGTTCTCCGGCCAATCCTCGCCCAGCGGCAGGACCAACTGACGGCCCTGGACCGCCGAGGGCTTGGGCCCCGAGGTCGGCCTGGGCTTGGGCTTGGCCGTCGGTTTGGTCCGGCGGACACCGGGCAGGGGCAGGACGTACTGGCCGTTGCCGGTGGCGCGCGGGTTGGCGTAGGGGTCGGGAGCCCCGCCGACGTCGCCGCCGCCCCGGCCGCCGGGCGGGCGAGGCTTGGAACCCTTGCCTCCCCCGCCGCCTCCACCGAGCAAGCCGAACGTCTTGTAGGCAAGGAAGCCCTTGACCAGCGACCCGATCAGGGACCGGCCGCCCCCGCTGCCGCGGATCGAGGAGAGGATCCAGAACGGGATCTTGAACAGGATGTACATGAGCGCGAGCGCGAGCAGCAGGTTGACCAGACCGGACATGGTCGGGCCGAACGGGGTGTACCCGCCGGGGGCGAGGAACACCTTCATCGCGGTGATGAGCGTGAGGCTCTGGCCGAGCTGGATGGCCAGGCAGCCGCCGTAGGCTTTCCACCACCAGGAGGCAATGCCCTCGGTCTGCGGCAGCGCGTGGAACATCAGCGCCAGCGGTGCCCCGACGATCAGGATGACCGTCAACGCCACACGCACCACGTAGGTGACCAGGAGCGCCACCAGCATCGCGGTGAGGGCGAGACCGATCAGCAGGATGAACATCCCGCCCTGCTGGGTGGAACTGGCGGCTATGTTGCGGAGTTGCTCGGCCGCCGCGGCGGCGTCGACACCGCCACCCATGATCGCCGCGACGAGGGCGTTGGCGATCTCGATGCCCTTGGTCGACACCCACAGGCTCAACGCCCCGGCCAGGAAGCCGACCACCAGGCGCGGCGCGATCTCCTTGACCGAGTGCCGGGTCTGGACGGTCTGGTAGCCCATCACGATGACCCCGGCGATGAGGACGAGCAGGCCGTAGGAGATGAGCAGGATCTGCCAGGAGTTGTCCCACAGTTCGCCCACCCGCGGCAGCGAGCCGGGCATCGGCGTGGTCAGCAGCGTTCTGGACAACAGGTCCAGCAGCGGGTTGAGCGCCTCTGTGACGATGCCCCGGAAGAAGGCGTTGGTGGCCTCGGTGATGCAGGCGCCGATGTCGGTGATTCCGCAGTCGTCCGAAGGCTGGTCACCCTGACCGGGCTGCCCGGTGCCGGGGTTGGTCGGCGGCGTCGTGGTGCCGGGCTGCGGGATGCAGCCCTCGCCGGTGCACGGCGGTTTCGACGGGGTGGCGGACGGGTCGACGGTGGGGTCGACCGGTGTGCGGCGCGTCGTGGGCCTGATCGACGGGGTCATCGCCTCAGGTCCCCACGATGCCCTTGAGCACGGTGACGACCAGCGGGGCGAGTGCGGCCAGCGCGTAGCCGATGCCGGCGGCCTTGAACGCCTCCTTGGACTTCTCCTGCTCGCCGGGGTCGCCTCCGCCGAACACGCGGCGGACGCCGCCGATGGTGAGGAACACCGTCGCCAGGGCCGCCAAGATGCCCATCAGCCAGTTGCGGATGTTGGTCAGGACCTCGTCGACGCTGCCCGCGATCCCGAGCACGAGGGTGTCGGCGTGAGCCGCCGACCCGGACGCGAGCAGCGTCAGCGTGACCAACTCGGCGAGCAACAGCGCCCGCCGGCGCGTGACGCGGCGGCGTCCGTCGGCGGTGTCGGAGCTCGGAGGTGGGGTGGTTCGACCGCGCTGCGGACGCGGTCCGGCGCAAGCGGTGGGGTGGACTCGCGCGGCCCCTTCGCCACGGTGGTCGGAGGGTCCGTCGCCGGGTCGCCGGCTGGTGGGGCGACGCGTGGTGCGAGGACGGACAGGGGTTCGGATCAGGCGCATCGCGACACTCCCGGAGTCGGGCCCGGCAGCCGCTGAGGCTGGTCGGGCGAGGTGGTGTGCGCGGGGGTGGCCGGTTTCCTCCCGCACCCCTGAACTCCGGAAAATCGGCCCTGCGGGGACACGCGATCGTCGACTTTCTCCGCCGATCGCGACCGCAATTCGGTAACGGTGTGTGAAGGTGGCGCGGTCGTGGTGGCGTGCTTGGCGGCGACGGTGATGATCACCGCGTCGGCCACCTGGGTCGCCAGGTCGCGCTCGCGCGGACCGGCGTGCGTGCTGTCGCGGGCGTCGTCGAGCAGGTAGGCGACGAGGCGGTGCTCGGCGCGCAGGCGCGCCTTCTTCGCCGCTTGGTAGGCGAGGCCCCGCTCGGCCGCGGCGTCGACCAGCGGCACGCCTTCCAGCCGGGTGGAGCCGATGAGTTCGGCCTCGACGGCGGTGATCGCGCCTTCGGCGACAGCGCGGGCGAGGACGAAGTCGGGGTGTCCCCACGGGGGCGGCGGCATCGTCGAGTGGAAGCCGTGACCGGAGGGCACGGGCGCGTCGAGCGCCTCGCGCACGGCGGTATGGCCGGCGCGGTAGGCGGCCCACCGCAGCCGCAGCATGATGCGCGGGCGGCGCAGGTCGATCCCGCCGAGCTCGGCGACGAACCCGGCGAGCACCGCGGCGTGGATGTCGCTCGGATCACCGGCGAACTTGGCCGAGAGGGTGGCGGCGACGGAGGTCAGCGCGGGCAGCGCGACCCCGACCGCGCCGACGGTCCAGACGCCGCCCTCGGTGCGGGCGAGCAGTACCAGGTGCGCCCACACCGCGTCCCGCAGCGTCCCCGGGCAGCGGCGGCGCAGCAACCGGTCGCGCAACTCGTTCAACGGCACCCGACGTGTCGGGAGACCGGAGAACAACCGGCCGTCGACCGACACCGGATGCGGTCCGGCGACCAACCACTCGAACGCCGACCGCGCGGCGTCCAACGGCATGGAATCGCGCTCGAAACCCGAACGCGGAATGGCGTGACACGACGTCATGGAATGGCTCCTGAAACGAGTCGGGAACAACGACTCCGCCAGGACGCCACGCCGGGTAGTACCAACCGATCACCAAACTGGTACAGAACTGGTACCGCAGAGGTACCGATGATCTTCAACGGATTCCCGAGGTCAACTTCAAGTCTGCTTCATCCGCTCCTGTGGACTAAGGCGATCAGATTTCAAGATCAAAGGAGAGTGACGGCAATACCGCCCTAGCTGCCGTTTCGGTGTCGCGGTACTAGTTCTGTACCAGTTTGGTAATAGCCGTGAGCGAGTGGCCACAGTCTGTGACAGCTCGCTGTGCGCGGAACGCCCGAACGATGCGGCAAATTGCGCCGCGCTTCTCTGGGCGAGCCTGCGGTGGCCGGGTCTCCTCTGCCGCACGGAAGCACACGCGAGCCTTTCCTGGCGGTCCGGATGCCGTGAACAGTCGAGGAAAAAGTCGGCGGTCGCGTGTCCCCAAAGGGCCTGTATTTCGGAGTTCAGGGGTGTCATCAGCGCCCCGCACCGACGGGCGCACCGGACCTGCGAAGGGGACACCCGTGACCCAGCCCGACCACTCCGGACGCCGCTCATCCCGGCCGCGCGCCGACTCCAACCACCCGACCTCGACCCGCCCCGGCGGGCGCCGGGGCGGGGATCGCCGGCCCTGGCCGACCGCCCCCGGCACCACCCGGGGCAGCCCCGGCAAGCCCG
>CBHFOL010000451.1:0-5669 GCA_965995405.1 uncultured Saccharothrix sp. | reverse complement strand
CTGCGGAGGCGAAGCAGTGACGCGGAACTCTCCCGTCGGAGGCGGAAATCAGACCACCGTGCACATGCTCCGGCACGGTGAGGTGCACAACCCGACGGGCGTCCTGTACGGCCGGCTGCCCGGCTTCAAGCTGTCCGAACGGGGCCAGAAGCAGGCCCTGATCGTCGCCGAGCACCTGGCGGACCACGATATCGCGCACGTGGTGGCGTCCCCGTTGGACCGGGCCCGGCAGACGGCCGCGCCGATCGTCGACTCGCACCGGCTGGAACTGGCCGTGGACGACCGGCTGATCGAGGCGGACAACAAGTTCGAGGGCCTGAAGGTCGCGGTCGGCGACGGTGCGCTGCGGCAGCCGAAGCACTGGCCGAAGCTGGTCAACCCGTTCAAGCCGTCGTGGGGCGAGCCGTACCTGGAGATCGCGCACCGGATGCTCGGTGCCGTGCAGCGGGCGCGGGCGGCGGCGGAGGGGCACGAGGCGGTGTGCGTGTCCCACCAGCTGCCGATCTGGACGCTGCGGCGGTTCCTGGAGGGCAAGCGCATGTGGCACGACCCGCGCCGGCGGGAGTGCTCGCTGGCGTCGTTGACCAGCCTGGTGTTCGAGGGCGAGGAACTGGTCAAGGTCGTCTACACGGAACCGGCGGGCGCGACCAACCCGAGGATGACCGGCGCATGAAGCGGCTGCTCGTGGTGCTCGCCCTGTTGGTCACCACGGCGTGTTCGACGGGTGACGACGCCGTGGTGACGGGCTCGGAGTTCCAGTTCGTCGCGCCCAACGGCCAGGTGCGCATCCGGTACGACGCCGCGGACCGGAAGGTCGTGCGCGGCCTGACCGGGCCGGACGTGCTGACCGACGGCAGGAAGGTCTCGCTGGACGACTACGCGGGCAAGGTCGTCGTGGTCAACATCTGGGGCTCGTGGTGCGGGCCGTGCCGGACGGAAGCGCCGGAGCTCCAGAAGGTGCAGAACGAGACCGGCGCGGAAGGCGTCCAGGTCCTCGGGATCGCGGTCAAGGAGAGCTCCGCCGAACCGCCCCGCGACTTCATGAAGGACCGCAAGCTCACCTACCCGTCGATCTACGACGAGTCGGGGCGGACGTTGTTGGCGTTCAAGGGCTTGCCGCCGAACACGGTGCCGGCGACGATCGTGCTGGACAAGCAGCACCGGGTGGCGGCGGTGTTCCTGGAGAGCCTCATCGCCACCGACCTGGTGCCGTTGGTGAAGGAGTTGGCGGCCGAGTCCTGATCAGCGCAGTTCGGGGATCTTCTTCTTGAAGGCGTTGATCATGGCGTCGCGGCCGATCAGGTTGAACTCCCGGCCGAGGGTGCGCATGATCGAGTTCTCGGTCGGGCGGTAGAGGCCGAATTTGTAGTACCTGCTGCCCTCGTACGCGCCGACTGTGCCACCGTCGGGTGAGATCTGGCCCAGGTAGTGGGACCACTTGGCCCCGGTCGGGTCGCTCGTGGCGTTCGGTTCGGTCGGGTCGGGGCCGGTGTACCGGTCGTACGGGTAGTCGTACTCGTCCGCCAGGCCGCCGATGGAGTGACCCAGTTCGTGGATGGCGATCTGGCCGGCCTGCGCGTTCCCGCCCGCCGCCGTCGCCACGCCGCCACCCGCGCCGCCGTACTTGGTGGTGTTGCCGAGCGCGATGACCTGGTCGGCCTGCGGCGCGAGTGCGGCGAACTGGTTTGCCTTGGTCTCGTTCACGCACAGCAGCCGTTCGACGGTCACCTCCCGGCCCTGGCACCAGAAGCCCATGTCCAGCGCGGTGTCCCTGGCCACGCCCAGGCTCGGGTCGTTGTCCACGCCGGACTCGTTCGAGACGACGTTGACCTGCCACACGTTGAAGTACCGCTTGTACGACCGGAACGGCTCGACGGCCGACAGTTCGTTCCACTTGTCCACCACGTGCCCGTGATAGGTGACCAGTTCGGACGCGGTGTACCCGTCGCCGACGAACACCAGGTCGAACCGCTGGTCGGACGCACCGGTCTGCTGGATCGGCACCACGTCGGCGGCGACTTCGGCCGCGGCGGCCCTCGGCTCGACCACGACCGGGACGGTGACCTGGGCGATCGTGCCGTCCGGCGAGAACACCTCCCGCCACTCCACGGGGGACTCGCTCGCGCCACCCGGCACCGGGGCGGTCACGACGAGTGCGGCGGCCAGGACCGGCAGGGTCAGTCGGCTAACGCGCATGGCCGTCACGCTATGAAGTGGGTCACTCACCCACAAGGGTGGATCGTCGGGTTTACCCGATAGAGGCATCGGGAACGGCCCCTTGCGGGCGCGGTCCGGAACTGTGACCGGCGTCGCTGCTAGGGGAGTCCGGTGGTGACTCTCAGAAAGCCGTACCTACCCTGTTCTCCGTGGATCCCACCGAGCTCGCGATGTCCGGGCCGCTGGCGCTGGCCATGGGCTTGGCGATGCTGGCGGGTGCGATCTCGTTCGCCTCACCGTGCGTCGTGCCGCTGGTCCCGGGCTACCTGGCATACCTGGCGGGGCTCGTGGGCGCGGAAGCGCCGGCCGTGCGGGACGGCGAGTCGCCGAAGTCCGGGCGCTGGCGGGTGGCGGGCGCTGCGTTGCTGTTCGTGCTCGGGTTCACGGTCGTGTTCGCCCTGACGTCGTTCGTGGTCCTCGGGCTCAGCGACACCCTGTACTTCGACGCGGACGTGTTCCAGCGCATCGGCGGTGTGATCACCATTGCCATGGGGCTGGTGTTCATCGGGCTGGTCCCCGCGTTGCAGAAAGACGTCCGCCTGCACCGCACGCCGCGCGGCGGGCTGATCGGCGCGCCGCTGCTGGGCGGTGTCTTCGCGCTCGGCTGGACGCCGTGCGTCGGACCGACCCTCGCGGGCGTCCTCGCGTTGGCCCGCAGCACCGAGGTCGGTTCCGCCACGGCGCGCGGCGCGGTGCTGGTGGTGGCCTACTGCCTGGGGCTGGGGCTGCCGTTCGTGCTGATCGCGGTGGGTGCGCGGTGGGCGGTGCGGGTCACCGGGTGGCTGCGCGCGCACGTCCGCCAGGTGCAGGTGTTCGGCGGCGTGCTGCTGATCGCCGTGGGCATCGCGCTGGTCACCGGGCTGTGGGGCGATTTCGTGTTCTGGCTGCGGGACGCCGTGGTCAGCGACCTCGAATTGCCCTTGTAGTGCGCGCTTTCCTGGCGTTCCTGCGCAACACGTGGCGCGGCCTCACCGCCATGCGGACCGCGCTCACCCTGCTCTTCCTGCTGGCGTTGGGCGCGATGCCCGGCGCGCTGCTGCCGCAGCGGTCGCTGAACCCGCAGAAGACCGCCCAGTACATCGCGGACAAGGGCTGGTGGGGCGAGTTCCTGGACAAGCTCCAGTTCTTCGACGTCTACGCCAGCTACTGGTTCTCCGCCGTGTACGTGCTCCTGTTCGTGTCGCTGGTCGGCTGCCTGCTGCCGCGCACCTGGGAGTACTTCAAGCAGATGCGGGCCAAGCCCGTGCTCACCCCGCGCAACCTGTCCCGGATGCCGCACCACGCCTCGGCGGAACTCGGCGCGTCACCGGAAGCCGTTGTCGCACAGGCGAAGCAGCGGCTCAAGGGCTGGCGGCTGGTGGAGCGCGAGGAGGTCGACGGGGCGCGCACCGTCAGCGCCGAACGCGGATTCCTGCGCGAGACCGGCAACCTGGTGTTCCACTTCTCCCTGCTGGGCCTGCTGGTGGCGTTCGCGCTGGGCAAGATGTTCGGCTACGAGGGCCAGGTCATCGTCCAGTCCGAGGGCGGCCAGTTCTGCAACTCCGGCGTGTTCAACTACGACACGTTCCGGCCCGGTCTGCGCGTCGACGGCACGGACCTGAACCAGTTCTGCGTGAAGGTCGACAAGTTCCACGCCTCCTACCTGCACAACGGCCAGGCGCAGATGTTCCGCGCCGACATCCAGTACCAGTCCGGTGACGACCTGGCGACCGACACCTGGCGGCCGTACCCGCTGGAGGTCAACCACCCGCTGCGCACCGCCGGCGACCGGCTCTACCTGCTCGGCCGGGGCTACACGCCGCTGTTCGAGGTCACCTTCCCCAACGGGGAGAAGCGGATCGGCTCGACGCAATGGCGTCCGGTGAACGACGTGACGCTCGCGTCCGAGGGCGCGACCAAGTTCGACCCGCCCGGCGTGACCGACGCCGAGACCCGCCGCAAGAACCAGCTCGCGATCACCGGCCTGCTCGCGCCGACCGCCGTGTTCCGGGGCGACCTGCTCGACTCGATGTTCCCCGAGGCGCGCGACCCGGCGGTGGCGATCGACGTCTACCGGGGCGACCTGGGCACCGACTCCGGACGCGGCCAGTCGATCTTCTCCATCGACCAGAAGCAGGTGACGGACGGCAAGCTGGTCAAGGCCATCCGGAAGAACCTGAAGGTCGACGAGACGGTCGAGCTGAACGACGGCACCGTGATCAAGTTCCTGGGTGTGCGGGACTGGGTGTCGCTCCAGGTGTCGCACGACCCCACGCAGGGGTGGGTGCTGGCGTTCTCCGTGCTGGTCATCCTGGGTCTGGGCACCTCGCTGACGGTCAAGCGCCGCCGGGTGTGGGTGCGGGCGACGCCGCAGGATGACGGGCGTACGGTTGTCGAGGTCGGGGGCCTGGCGCGCACCGACCAGGCCGGGTACGGCGACGAGTTCGTCGCGCTGTCCCGGGACCTGCTCAAGAAGGAGAGCTAGATGCCGGTCAACTCGACGCTGGCCACGTTCAGCGACTGGACGTACGGCGCGGCCGTGTCGGTCTACGTGATCGCCGCCGTGTTCTACCTGTGCGAGCAGGCTTTGGCCAAGAACAAGGCTGTCGCCAAGAGCGAGGCCAAGTCGCGCGAGTTGGTTTCGACCGGTCCGCAGGTCGCCGGCACCACCGAGGACGGCAAACTGGTGCCCGGCCTGGTGGTGCGCGAGGAGCGTTCGCGGGCCGAGCGGCTCGGGCGGATGGGTGTCGCGCTGACGTTGCTCGGCGTGCTGCTGCACGGCGGTTCGTTGGTGCTGCGCGGTTTCGCGACCGGGCGCGCGCCGTGGGGCAACATGTACGAGTACACGGCACTGCTGACGTTCGCGGCCGTCGTGGGCTGGCTGGTGCTCATGCGGATGTTCCCGGTGCGCAAGCTCGGCGGGTTCGTGCTGGTGCCGATCGGGATCCTGATGTTCCTCGGCGGCACCGTGCTGTACGCGGAGGCCGCGCCCGTGCAGCCGGCGTTGCAGTCGTACTGGCTCGTGGTGCACGTGTCGGTGGTCTCGGTGTCCAGCGGGCTGTTCCTGCTGCCCGGTGTGGCGAGCGTGCTGTACCTGCTGAAGTCGTCCGGCCGGGCGCGGTTCGTGAAGCTGCCCGACGCCGACGTGCTGGACCGGTTGGCCTACCGCAGCACGGTGTTCGCGTTCCCGCTGTTCACGCTGGGGATCATCTGCGGCGCGATCTGGGCCGAGGCGGCGTGGGGCCGGTTCTGGGGCTGGGACCCGAAGGAGACCGTGTCGTTCGTGGCGTGGGTCGTGTACGCCGCGTACCTGCACGCGCGGGCAACCGCCGGGTGGCGCGGCCGGCCCGCCGCGTGGGTCAACACGCTGGGGTTCGCGCTCACCGTGTTCAACCTGTTCTTCATCAACCAGGTCACGACCCGATTGCACTCATACGCGGGTGTCAGTTATACGCCTACCCAGTGTCGTGGAA
>CBHFOL010000450.1:0-5669 GCA_965995405.1 uncultured Saccharothrix sp. | reverse complement strand
GGTGATGACGGGCCTGCCGCTGGTCGTGGTGCTGTGGCTGGACACCGACGTGCTGACCGCCGCCGTGACGCTGCTCCCGTGGTCGATCGGGCTGGGCGTGGCGTCGTGGGCGGCGGGCGCGTGGCTGGTGCCCCGGTTCGGCGCGCGGGTCCTGTTCTGGGGCCTCGCGGCGCTGGCGGTCGGCCTACCGCTGCTACCCGGAACAGCCGCGCTCGCGCTGTGCGGGTTGGGCGCGGGGACGTTCACCGCGCCGTTCTTCACCGCCGCCCTCCGACTGCTCGCGCCGGCCGAGGTGGGTGCCGCCTCGGGGCTGATCAACACCTCCCAGCAGTTGGGCGGGACGCTCGGCGTCGCGGTGCTCGGCGGTGTGTTCTTCGCCACTGGACCGGTGTCGGCGGCCTGGGTCGGGGTGGCACTGTTGACCCTGGCGGGTGGTGCCGCAGTGGCCCTGGTCCACCCGTTCAGACCTGCGGTTTGATCCCGCTCCGTAGGGGTATTTCACAGTCGAGTGAAGATCCACCACCCGATCCGGTGGTCGGTGATCCTGGTCACTCGGCTGGTTGTTCGTCTCAGCATTCCTACCGCTCATCGCATCACTCGACTGTTGAGCGCAAGTCCACGTCCGGGGTCTTTCAGGCGTGACCCACGTCTCCCTACGGTGCAGCGCGTATCGGAACGCATCAGGAGGGTCACGTGGCGTTCACACCGTCGACAAGTGCGAGGAGGGGATCATGAGCACCACCAAAGACGCAGCGGACGGAGCCACCCCCGCCGGAGCGTCCCATGACTGGGCCGCCGTCCAGTCCGGCCCCGAGTTCGTCGAACTCCGCCGCCGGCTGCGGAACTTCGTGTTCCCCATGGCCGGGCTGTTCCTGGCCTGGTACCTGCTCTACGTCCTCCTGGCCGACTACGCACACGACTTCATGGCGACCCGCGTCGTCGGCAACATCAACATCGGCCTCATTCTCGGCCTGCTCCAGTTCGTGTCCACGTTCGTGATCACCACGCTCTACGTGCGGCACGCCAACAAGAACCTCGACCCCCGGGCTGAAGCCATCCGCGAGCGACTCGAAGGGGGTCAGGCGTGAACAGCAACGCCTTCCTCAACATCGGCATCTTCGCCGTCTTCGTCGTCGCCACCCTGTTCGTGGTGATCCGGGCCAGCCGAAACACCAGGACCGCCGCCGACTACCTGGCCGCCGGCCGCGCGTTCACCGGCCCGCAGAACGGCATCGCCATCGCCGGCGACTACCTGTCCGCCGCGTCGTTCCTCGGCATCGCGGGCGCGATCGCCGTCTACGGCTACGACGGGTTCCTGTACTCGATCGGGTTCCTGGTGGCGTGGCTGGTCGCGCTGCTGCTGGTCGCGGAACTGCTGCGGAACACCGGCAAGTACACGATGGGCGACGTCCTGAGCTTCCGGATGCGGCAGCGCCCGGTTCGCGCGGCGGCGGCCACGTCCACCATGGCCGTGTCGTTCTTCTACCTGCTGGCGCAGATGGCCGGCGCGGGCGGCCTCGTCGCGCTGCTGCTCGGCATCACCGGCCAGGTCGGCCAGGCCCTGGTGATCGCCGTCGTCGGCGCGCTGATGATCACGTACGTGCTGATCGGCGGCATGAAGGGCACCACGTGGGTGCAGATCATCAAGGCCGTGCTGCTGATCGTCGGCGCGGGCGTGATGACGCTGTGGGTGCTCGCCAAGTTCGGGCTCAACCTGTCGTCGCTGATGGGCGCGGCCGTGGAGAACGCGCCCAAGGCCGGCGAGAAGCTGCTCGGCCCCGGCCTCCAGTACGGCGCGTCCGGCACGTCCAAGCTCGACTTCCTGTCGCTGGCCCTCGCCCTCGTGCTCGGCACGGCCGGCCTGCCGCACATCCTGATGCGCTTCTACACCGTGCCCACCGCCAAGGAAGCCCGCCGCTCGGTGGTCTGGGCGATCTGGCTGATCGGCCTGTTCTACCTGTTCACGCTGGTCCTCGGGTACGGCGCGGCGGCCCTCGTCGGCCCCGACAAGATCAACGCCGCGCCCGGCAAGGCGAACTCGGCGGCACCGCTGCTCGCCGAAGCACTCGGTGGCCCGCTGCTGCTCGGCCTGATCGCGGCGGTCGCGTTCGCCACGATCCTCGCCGTGGTGGCCGGACTGACCATCACCGCGTCGGCGTCGTTCGCCCACGACATCTACGCCAACATCATCAAGAAGGGCGCGGCGGACGACAAGGAAGCCGAGGTCAAGGTCGCCCGGCGGACGGCGATCGTGATCGGCATCGTGTCGATTCTCGGCGGCATCGCGGCGAACGGCCAGAACATCGCGTTCCTGGTGGCGCTGGCGTTCGCGGTGGCGGCGTCGGCGAACCTGCCGACCATCCTGTACTCGCTGTTCTGGAAGCGGTTCAACACGGCAGGCGCGCTGTGGTCGATCTACGGCGGCCTGGCCGTGACGATCACGCTGATCGTGCTGTCGCCCGCCGTGTCCGGGAACGCCAAGGCGATGTTCCCCAACGCCGACTTCGACCTGTTCCCGCTGTCCAACCCGGGCATCGTCTCCATCCCGGTCGCGTTCTTCCTCGGTTGGCTCGGCACCGTGCTGTCCAAGGAGCACAACGAGGCGAAATACGCCGAGATGGAGGTCCGCGCCCTGACCGGCGTCGGTGCCGAGAAGGCCGTCGCGCACTGACCACCGGGCTGCTTCCCCCGACCGCGTGACGGGGGAAGCAGCCGCCTTCATCCCACCCACACCGACCCCCGTGGCAGCATTGACCCGTGACCGTTCCCAGCGTTGAGGTTTCGGCGGTGCCCGCCGAGCTGCCCGAAGGCAAAGTCCTGCTCGACGTGCGCGAAGCCGACGAGTGGACGGCCGGCCACGCGCCCGGTGCGCTGCACATCCCGATGAGCGAACTCGCCCAGCGCCTGGGGGAACTCCCCGGCGACGCCGAGTTCTACGTCATCTGCCGGGCCGGCGGCCGTTCCGCGCGGGTCACCCAGTACCTCAACGGCAACGGCTGGGAGGCGACGAACGTCGACGGCGGTATGCAGGTGTGGGCTGCCGCCGGCCGTCCCCTGGTCGGCGGGGTCGACGGCACGGAGCCGGAGGTCATCTGACATGGCGCTCCAGCCGATGCGCGTGGACTGGGTGGCGACCCCGCCACCCGGCGCATACCCGCGCCGTCAGCTCGGAGCCCCACCCCGCCCGTACTCGGGGCCGCCGTCGTACCCGGTGCCGCCCCGGTGGGGTTTCCCGCTGCTGGCGTGGCGCTGGCCGACGTCGGTCGCGACGGACGACCGGCCCGCTGATTCGGTGCAGCAGGTGCAGCGGCCGGCCCGGACCGCGTCGCACGCCCTGAGCCTGGCCGGCCTGACCGCGCTGTGGGCGGCGGGCAGTGAGACGTGGCGGTACGTGCTGCTGCTGCTCAGCCGGAACGGGGCGCTGGCCGCGAACACCGTGGACATCTCCGACGCGATGGTGAACGCCGCGTCCCTGGTGGCCGTCGTCGCGGCCGTGGCCGGCCTGCTGTTCACCCTGCTGTGGCTGCGCCGCGCCCGCAACGCCGCCTCGTCCGCCGCCGGGTACACGTCGTCGCGGTCGGACACCGAGGTGCTGGTGGGGCTGCTGGTGCCGGGGATGAACCTGATCGTGCCGGGTTCGGTGGCGGCGGAACTGGAACACACCGCTTTGCGTCTGCCCGCGTCGGCCCGTCCTAAGCCGTCCCGGTTGGTGCGGTGGTGGTGGGGGCTTTGGGCGTTCACGGCGCTGTTCACGACGTTCACGGTGGTGTGGTCGTTCCGGAGCGGGGTGCAGGCTTTGGCGGACGGCGTGCTGCTGCACGCGATCTCCGACCTGCTGGCCGCTGTGGTGGCGTTCGTGACGGCGGTGCTGGTGCGGCGGATCACGACGCTGCTGCTGCCCGTGCCGACGGCCGCGCTGCGCCGGATGCGGGTGGTGGAGGTCAAGGACGCCCCCGTGCCCGAGCTGCGCACCATCCGCGCTTCCGGCTCACCTCGCTGACCGGCGTGCAGGGGGCGGAGGTCGCGGCCTCGCTCCGGATCTGGTTGTCGGCCGGCGAGCCGCAGGACGTGATCGACGCGCTGGACCTCGACGCCGAGGACGTCACGTTCTACGACCACCGTCCCGACGGCGGCCGGCTCGTCGTGTGGCGGCCGGAAGTCGGGTTCGACGCCGTCAGCGAGACCCTCGACCCGATCACGGACCTGCTGGACGAACACCACGCCACCCTGCGGCAGATCACCGCCGACGGGATCCAACTCTTCCTGGGCATGGGCGGCGTTTCCCACGCGCCCGCCGCTGAAGTCCTGATCCCGCACCGGTACTGGCAGTCGCTCGCGACAGCGGGCGCATCGGTGATGTTCGACCCGTACCCGCCGTGGTCCCCGGTCGAACTCCCGGACGGCGACGACCGGAAATGGGCTGCGGTCCGAGCCGGCCGTGGCGCACCCGTCGCCCCGGACGAGTTCGCGGTGCACGACTCGGAGTCGATCTACGACAACGTCATCGCCGAACTCGACAAGGCGATCGACCAGGCCGTCGCGCGGGGAATCAACCACGTCGAGGTGGCCTTCACCTCGGCCAACGGCCAGGGCGGGTTCCGCTTCGACGCACCGCAGGTCGCACGTCTCGCGGCGGCGGGCCTGTCGGTCGTCGTGTCGCTCCACCGCCCGCCGCTCACCTGAGCCCAGGTCATCCCGGGAGAGAGTCCAGGTACTCGGCGAATGGGACGCTGCCTGCCAACGCCGTCGCCGTGCGCCGCAGATATACCTCCGGCGCGTCATCGGGCAGCAGTTCCCGACCGACCTGCTCACCACTGCGCTGGTAGTGCATCCGCACCACGGTGGTTTCGTCGAAGATCCAGAAATCCTCGATCGGGAAACCCGGATCCGGTTGTCCGGTCAGATCCCACACCCGGATGTCTTCGCCTGCCGCGACGTTGCCCGGATAGGCCCAGGCGAACTGTCGCCGCTGGTAGTCGGTCAACGGCCGGACGACCACCCGGACGCGTTGCACAGTCTTCCCGGACGACCGGTATTCCGCGATCCGCCGATGCCACGCGGAGTTGTAGCCGGTGGGCATCGGCTCACCGGCCAGGAACCGTTCCAGTAGCCCCTGTTCCGCCGCGACCCGGTACTCGGGCATGGTCTCCAGCCGGAACGCGGACCGGGAGAACCTCCGCCACTGCTCGGCCCAAGCGTCCCCGGCCGGCCAGTTCCCGCCGGACCTCGGCTGCCCCTCGCCCGGTGCGTCCTTGTCGCCGTCGGCGATTCCGGCCAGTCGCATTGTTGACGTCCCTCAGTTCGGTGACGATGGACTGTCGACACTGGCAACCCCGTTGGTTTTCCTGAAGCGATTGAATCAATGCCGGCCCAAATTCCTCCGCAATATTGCGGGCCACCCGTTTTGGTGAGAATTCTTCCTGTCCACCGGTCGGGTGGGGACAACGGAACGGAAAGCCCCGGCGGCGGGAATGCCCCCGGGGCCGCCCTGGTGCGGAATACCGCGTGGATTACGGCGTGTCGCCCTTGGACGTGGTGGTCGGGTAGTCCGGGTAGCTCGGCTTGGTCGTGACGATCGTGGTGCTCGGGTGGCCCGGGCTGGTCGTCACGATGGTCGTCGTGGTCGGGGCGTCGGGGCTCGTCGTCACGGAGCTGCTCGGCGCGCCCGG
>CBHFOL010000449.1:0-5671 GCA_965995405.1 uncultured Saccharothrix sp. | reverse complement strand
CCGGGCACCTGCGCCTGACCACCGAGCCGACCGTCCGTGCCCACCTCACGCGCAACACGGGTCACTTCATCGGCAAAAGACGACAACTGATCCACCATCGTATTGACGGTGTCCTTCAGCTCCAGCATCTCCCCCGCCACCGTGACGGTGATCTTCTGCGACAGGTCGCCCTGCGCCACCGCCGTCGCCACCTGGGCGATGTCGCGGACCTGCGCGGTCAGGTTCTCGGACATGAAGTTCACCGAGTCGGTGAGGTTCTTCCACGTCCCCGCCACGCCCGGCACGTTCGCCTTGCCGCCCAGCCGGCCGTCCGTGCCGACCTCGCGCGCCACCCGGGTGACCTCGCCCGCGAACGTGCGCAGCGTCGCCGTCATCGAGTTGAAGCTCTCGACCAGGATCGCGACCTCACCGCGCCCGGTCACCGTGATCTCCTGCGACAGGTCGCCCTCGGCGACCGCCGCCAGCACCCGGCTCAGCTCGGTGGTCGGCCGGGTCAGGTCGTCGATCAGGCCGTTGACCGCGTCGGTCGCCATCTCCCAGCCCTGCGGGCCGGAGCCGGGCGCGAGCCGTTCACCGAGTCTGCCCTCCTGGCCGACCGCCTGCCGCACCCGGACCAGCTCGCCGACCAGCCACTGGTTGCGCTCGGCGATCTCGTTGAACACCTCGGCGAGCTCACCGGCCGGACCCTGCGGGACCACGAGGCGGCGGCGGAAGTTGCCGTCCCGCATCTCCCGCATCGCGGTCAGCAGCCGGGCGAGGGTCACGTCCGTGTCGTCCTGCGCGGTCGTCACGAGGGCCTCCAACGTCAGCGGATCTGCGCCAAGCCTGCCACTGTTGGACACGGCGTGTCCGATAGGTTGGGCACGACCCGACCCACAGGAGTCGCGATGGCCCAGGGCTACCGGCACGGTGCCGCGGCGGGCCTCGACCTCGAAGCGTGGCGACGCCTGGTGGACGGCTTCCACGAAGCCGTGCTGGTGCTCGACCCGGACGGTGTCGTCCAGCTGGCCAACCCACTCGCCTCGGCACTGTTCCCACAGGTCGCACTGGGTTCGCACGCCGTCGTGGCGGGTCGTTCGGAGGATCTCGGCGGCGGCTGGACGGCCTGGTACCGGGGCGTGGAGGAGTTCCTGGAGGACGCCACCCAGCAGCTCGCCGTGCTCACCGACCGTGCCGAAGCGTTGCGGAACGTGGTCGTCACCGCGCCCTCGCCGCACCCCGTGGTGATCATGCCGGGCGCGCGCGGCCGGCTGGAGTGGTGGCGGCGCGGCGCGGACGGCGACGTGACGACGTCCCGCACCACCCGGCAGGTCGCCGGGGACACCCCGGGCCTGCTCGCCGTCCTGGACGGCACCGCCGACCACGCCGAGCTCGACCGGCTGGGCGACGGCGCGTGGGGCCGCGCGACCGGGCCGGGACTGGCCGTGCCGCTGGCCGGCGGCGCGCTGGTGGGCTTCGGCGGGCCGACGGACGTCCGGCTGCTCCGGCGCTACGCCGGGACCGCCGCCGCCGCGCTGGAGGTGAGCACCCGGTTCAGCGAGCAGGAGCGGACCGTGGCGGCGCTGCGGGCGAACCTGCTGCCCAGCCCGCTGCCGACGGTCGCGGGCGTCCGGCTGGCCCGGGTGTACGAGCCGGCGCACCGGGAAGCCCAGGTCGGCGGCGACTTCTACGACGTGCACCCGCGGGAGGACGGCAGCGCCGCGTTCGTGCTCGGCGACGTCGCGGGCAACGGGCTGGAGGCCGCCGTGCACTCCGGGCGGGTGCGGCAGAGCCTGCACGCCCTGCTCGTCGTGGAGCAACGCCCGGCACAGCTGCTCAACCTGCTCAACGCCGCACTGCGGGCCGCCGGCAATCGGCTGTTCACCACGCTGGTGGTCGGCCACCTGCCGGCGGGCGGTCTGCGGGTGGCGCTGTCCGCCGGCGGCCACCCCGCGCCGCTCGTGCTGCGGTCGAACGGCCGGGTGGACGAGGTCGCGGTGCACGGCGGCATCGTGGGCGTGCTGCCCGAAGTGCGGTTCCAGCAGACGACGGTCACCCTCGGGCCGGGCGAGACGCTGCTGCTCTACAGCGACGGCCTCACCGAGGCACGGGCGCACGCCGACCGCCAGGACCTGTTCGGCGACGTCCGGTTGAAGGCGGCGCTGGCGGAGTGCGCCGGGCTGACCGCCGAGGCCGTCGCCGAACACGTGCGGCGGGTCGTGTTCTCGTGGTTGGGGCAGGCCGAGCACGACGACCTGACGCTGCTGGTCGTGCAGGCGGAAGGATGAGTGGTCAGGCGGTCGCGTCGGCCACCGAGTCGTGGATGTGCATGACCTCGGTCAGCTCGGTGAGCCGGAACAGCTTGTGCACCGACGGCTGGAGCGCCGCCATCCGGAACCGGCCGTCGAGCCTCCGGTGCCAGTCGAGCATCAGGGAGAGCCCGGTGGTGTCCATGAACGGCACGCCGCTCAGGTCGACCACCACCCTCTCACCCGGTGTCTGGTCGAGGTGGTCGGAGAGCACGGGCACGGTGTCCGCGTCCAGCTCACCCGACACCGCGACGACTGTCCAGCCGTCACGGACCTCACTGCGCACCTGCAAGTCCATCGCGTCCGCGCCTCTCCGCACGGCGGGTGCCGTGCCGCTACAGATCGTGCAGCACCGGGCTCCCAGACGCGACCACTGGGTGGTCGAAGCGACCGGATGTGCGACGATGCGGTAACGGCCGATCAACGGGAGCGGATTGTGCGCAACGAGCCAGCGACGCCGGTGGCCGTGACGCTGCCCGCGACCGCCGGTGCGTCCGCGCAGGCCCGCCGGATCGTGGGCGAGGCCGTCGCGGCGTGGGGCGTGTCGCCCGACGTGTCCGAGGACGCGGCGCTGGTGGTGACGGAGCTGGTGTCGAACGCCGTCGACCACGCGGCCGGCCCCCTGGAGCTGACGGTAAGCCGAACCCGCGGCGGCGTCCGCATCGAGGTCGCCGACCAGTCCCCGACCCTCCCCCAGCCGAGACCCGTGCAGGTCGACTCGGCGCGCGGCCGGGGCCTGATCATCGTCGCCGCGCTCAGCCGCGAGTGGGGCACGTCGCCGACGACGGCGGGCAAGGTCGTCTGGGCCGAGCTGGCGTAGTGGACTTCCCGCGTTCGGTAACTACGGAATCCCGACCGGTGTGGGCAGGTCGGGGTCGTCGGTGTGACTCCTAGGCCGCCTTCATGCTTTGTGCGGCCCACAGGGTCACGGTCAGGGTGTAGGTGGCCGTTCCGGTCTTGCCGCCCGCCGACGTCGCCTTGACGGTGATCGGGTGGGTACCCGGCGGTACGGCACTTATTCCGCCCCGCCGCGGCCGGGCGGCCCGGAACGTCCGGTGTGGACACTCGGGATTCGACCCATGGTGGGACGGGCCGGCGGCATTGGCCCCCTGTGCCGTGTCCGGACCGACACCACACTGGAAGGCATGATCACTTTTCCGCACCTCGCCGCCGCGCTGGCTGTGCTGTGCGGCCTGTCCATCCCGCCCGCTCCGGGGCCGGTCAAGGTGCACGGAGTGCTCGCGACCGGTTCGGCGGGCTACGTCGAGTTGCACAACGTTTCGGTCGACGACGTCAACCTGGCGGGCTGGGAGCTCCGCGCGTGCACCGGACGGGCGACGACCATTCTGGCGACTTTGCCCGCCGGGACGGTGGTCCCGGCGGGCGAGCGGCTCCTCGTCGCGGGGCCGGATTTCGCGGGTACCGCCGACTGGCGGGTGACCGTGCCGGAGGTCGCCGGGGACGGACAGGTGCTGCTGGACCACCGGGGCGCGCAGGTCGACCGGGTGGCCGTGGCGCCGGACTCGCCGTGCCGGGAGGCCGAGGCCGCGCAGGCGTGCGGACCCGGGCAGGCGCTCACCCGGCAGCCCGCCGACCAGGACACCGACAACAACCGACGCGATTTCCGCTGCACGCCGCCGCGGGCGTAGTCGCAAACCGTCCCGTTACCGGATTTCACATCTACTCCAACCCGCCGCCGGTCGCGTGCAAACGCACGTGCAGACCGGGATATTCCGCCGGTATCACCGTGATGCGTTCGGCGAAAATGCCGGATGCGGTGGTAAGGATGATTGCACGACACGTCCGCAGAGGAGGGTACCTGTCGTGCCGCGACATGAGCGGGGACCGAGATCGGGACCCATCAGCGAGATCCTGCCGGAGCTCAGACGCGTACAGGGGTTGACCCAGTGCGACCTGGCTGAACGCCTGCACACCATCTCGGGCAACGACAGCATCACACGAGAGGAGGTATCCCGCTGGGAACGCGGCAAACGCATTCCCGGCCCGTACTGGCGGGGGTGGCTGGGACAGGTCCTGGACACCACGGAGCAGGAGTTGGAGCACGCCGCCGCGTTCGCCCGGCGGGTGCGGAGACAACGCCGTCTGGCGATGTCCACAATAAACGGATAAACAGATGATCAAATTGGCCCCTTTCGATTTACGGCAGTCACGGACCATTGTTGGTGACACCGGAGACCAACTAAAGGCCCCGGTCAAAGGATTCACACACGTTGGTTTGAGAGGTAAAAGTCATGCGTCGAATTTCGGTCCTGGCCGCCACAATTGCCGTGGTCGCCGCCACGGCGGTGGGGGGCAGCGCGGTCGCGTCGCCCGGCGACACCGACGGCGTGCAGCCGGAGGTCTCGTCGTCCCTGGTGGTGAACGAGGTCGCGACCCGCGGGCCCAGTGGCGTCCTTGACGAGTTCATCGAGGTCAGCAACGTCAGCAACCAGTCGATCGAGCTGAGCAACTTCGAGATCCGGGTGTACACCCCGGCGAACCAGCGGCTGGAGACCATCTCGTTCCCGCCCGGCCTGGTGCTCGACGCCAAGGGCAGTGTGAACGCCATGCTGGTGCTCACCGCGCCCGGGTTCTCCGGCACGGTCGAGACCGGCGTGCAGGTGGTTCCGTACGTGCTGCCCGGCCTGGTCGGCATTCCGGACACCGGTGGCCTGGCGATCTTCACCATTGCCGGCGCGAAGATCGACGGCGTGGCGTTCTCCACCGCCGTCACCCAGGCCCGTGAAGGCCAGGCGGCGCGTCCGCAGACGTCGGTCGGCAGCCTCGACCCGCTGCTGGGCATCGCCTCCGCGCGGGACGTCCTGAGCACCGACAGCGACAACAACCTGCGCGACTTCAGCCTGCACGTGCGCACGCCGGGCGCGCTGAACTGACCTGAGCCGCACCCATCACGTCCGGTTCACGACCAGCCCGGACGCCGAGGGCCCCGACCGCCGAGAACGCGGCCGGGGCCCGTGGCGTTTCGGGCGGTTCACGTCCAGCCGGGTGCGCGGCTCGGGTGCCCGCGACGTGCCGGGCTCTGGTGCCGGGCTCGGGTGCCCAGGGCCGCCGGGCTCTGGTCCGGGATCTCGTGCCGGGCACTGGTGCCGGGCGTGGCCTCCGGCCCCCGGTTCCATCGTCCCACCAGGCACCGACAGTTTTGCCGGTCGAAGCTGAGAGGTCGTGGCGTGCCGGCCGGGTCGGGTTCTGCCGGTGCCGGGCGTGGCCTCCGGCCCCCGGTTCCATCGTCCCACGAGGCACCGACAGTCTCGCGGGACGAAGCTGAGAGGTCGCGGTCCCCGGTCGACACCGTGTCCGGTTCCGACCCGCGATGACCGGTGCGTTCACCGGGAAATCACCACGTTCGGCCGGTATCCACAGAA
>CBHFOL010000448.1:0-5673 GCA_965995405.1 uncultured Saccharothrix sp. | reverse complement strand
GGAGCAGCGGCAATCCAACACAGAGCAGCGGCAATCCAACACTGTCGTACCCCGCGTGCACAATCCGGGACATGATGGTCGCCTTGGTGTCGCACGCGGAGAACGCCGGTCGTGTCCGGCTGCTCTCCGACACCGGGCTGCCCGCCGGACCGGCCGTCGATACGGCCGATCTTGCCGCCACCGTGGCCGAGCTGGAAGCGTCCCGCCCGCGCTGGCTGTGGGCGGCCACCGGCGAGGTCTACCCCGACCTGCTGGCCCGGGGCGTCCGCGTCGAACGCTGCCTCGACCTCCACCACGTCGAGACCCTGCTGCTCGCCTACCAGGGCAGACACCGCGAGCCACGCGGTCTGGGCGCGGCGGTCGCCCGGCTGCGCGGCCTGCCCGTCCCCGAGGACCACGGACCGCGCAAACGCGACACCCAGCCGACCCTGTTCGAACCGGAACGCGAACCCCTGCCCGGCGACGCCGACCCGTTGGACGCGGTGATCGCCGTGCACGCCGAGCAGCAGCGCACAGTAGCCGGCCTCGCCCACGCCGACCGGCTGCGACTGCTGTTCGCCGCCGAGTCCGCCAGCGCCCTGGCCGCCGCCGAGATGACCCACCACGGCCTGCCGTGGCGGGTGGACGTGCACGAAGACCTGCTGGTGGAGATGCTCGGCCCGAAACCGGTGACCGGCGCGCGCCCCGCCCGGCTCGCCGAACTGGCGGACCGGATCACGGCGGCGTTCGGCGGCCGTTCGGTGAACCCGGACCACCCGTCGGGCATCGTCCGGGCGTTCGGGCGGGAAGGCATCGACATCCCGTCGGCACGGGCCTGGGTGCTCAAGGACGTCGACCACCCGGCGGTGGAGCCACTGCTGGAGTACAAGGAACTGGCCCGGCTGTGGGTGGCGCACGGCTGGTCGTGGCTCGACCAGTGGGTCGCAGACGGCCGGTTCCGGCCGGACTACGTGGTGGGCGGCGTGGTGTCCGGGCGGTGGGCGACCAGGGGCGGCGCGGCGCTCCAGATCCCGCGCACCCTGCGCCGGGCGGTGCTGGCCGACCGGGGTTGGCGGCTGGTGGCGGCGGACGCGTCCCAACTCGAACCCCGGGTGCTGGCCGCGCTGTCCGGTGACCGCAGGCTGGCCGAGGTGTCCGGCGACGACGACCTGTACACGAACCTGGCGGCGGACGCGTTCGACGGCGACCGGGGTCGCGCGAAGATCGCCATGCTGTCCGCGATGTACGGCGGCACCAGCGGCGAGGCCGGTCCGCTGCTGGCCGTGCTGCGGCGCAGGTTCCCCGAGGCCGTCGGCTACGTCGAAGCAGCCGCGACCGCCGGCGAACAGGGCCGCATGGTGCGCTCCCGCCTGGGTCGCACCAGCCCGCCGCCGTCCGACGCGTGGCGTGAGGTGACCGGCAACGCCGACGAGGGCGAGGACGCCGTCCGCCAGTCCCGTCGGGCGGCCCGCGAATGGGGCCGGTTCACCCGGAACTTCGTGGTGCAGGCGAGCGCGGCGGACTGGACGGCGGCCCTGCTGGGCGCGCTGCGCAGACGGCTGCACCAGGCCGCGCCGGGCTCCCACCTGGTGTTCTTCCAGCACGACGAGGTCCTGGTGCACACCCCGGCCGACCTGGCGGACGTCGTGTGCGCCGAGGTGACCGAGGCGGGCGCGGAGGCGTCCCGGCTGGTCTTCGGCGACACCCCGGTCCGCTTCCCGCTCAAGGCCGTGCCCGTGGACAGCTATGCGGACGCCAAGTGACGCCACAACGCCCGGTGCGGTCCGCGATCCCGGTTAGGGTGGCATCCGTGCAGGTAGCCGCCATCCAGACCACGCCGGCCGTCGACCCGAAGGACGACGCCGTCTGGCTCCCGATCCGCTCCGCCTGCGCCGCCAACGACACCTACGCGCTCGACGGCGCACCACTGTCCACTTCGGACGGCGTGCGGATCGCCGGCGGGGTGTGGCGACCGGGCGGGCAGGTCGAGGTCCAGCTCGGCCGTGACCCCGGCACAGCCCGGGCGACCCTGGTCCGGCCGTGAACACCTACGTCGAACGCCCCGCCGCCGGACTGGACTGCGTCTGGCGGCGGACGTCGACCACACCGACGACCGGCCGCGTCGTCCCGGACGGCTGCACCGACCTCATCTGGTCGTCGTCCGGCGAACTCTTCGTGGCCGGCCCGGACACCGTCGGCCACCTCACCACGATGGGCCCCGGCGACCTGTTCGGCGTCCGCTTCGGCCCCGGCGTCGGGCCGTCCGCGCTGGGCGTCCCGGCGCACGTCCTGCGCGACCTGCGCGTCCCACTGGACGAACTGTGGGGCCGCTCCGCCGCGCTCCAGGACGCCCTGGCCACGGCCGCCGACCCGTGCGAAGTGCTGGCCGACGTCGCCCGCGCACGCCTCCGCACCACCCCGCCCGACCCGCTGACCAGTGCGATCACCTCCGCCGTAGACGTCACGACGGTCGCCCGACTGGCCGACGACCTGGGCCTGAGCACCCGCCAACTACACCGCCGCAGCCTGGACGCGTTCGGCTACGGCCCGAAGGTCCTGCACCGCGTGCTGCGCTTCGACCGCGCCGTCAAGCTGGCGTGGACGGGCGTGCCGTTCGCCGACATCGCCTACCGCACCGGGTACGCCGACCAGGCTCACCTGTCCCGCGAGGTGAAGGACCTGGCCGGTGTCCCACTGGGTCGGCTGATCCGGCCGTAGGCGCGCAGGACCAGCAGGTTCTCGATGGTGACAATGGGCCGCCACTCGTGCTCGGTCACCGGGGTCCACGCGGCCCACGGGAACGTCCAGCCACCGTCGTCCGCCCGTTCCGCCACCACCCGGTCCAGGTCGCGCTCGACCTCCTCATCGGTGAACCAGCGGCGCGCGAGGCTGTCCGGCCGGGACGCGTAGTGGTGCGGCTGGTGCGTCTCACCCACGGCGTACCCGGCGGGAGCCTCGCCGTCGCCGAGGTCCACCAGCCCCTGCTCCCGGACCAGCACACCCAACTGTCCGGCGGCCCGTTCCGCCCGGTCGCGGTCGGGCACGTGCTGGAGGAACTCCGTACACGCTTTGACCTCGTACGGGTGAGACTTGCCGAGCCCGTCGACACCCCGCCAGCAGAACTCCGTGGCCTTCCCCAGCCACGGATGGTCCACCCCGATCCGGTGCAGGACGCTCGCCGTCAACGCCGTCATCAGCAGGTCGCTGTCGGCGGACACCTGCCACCACGGCGCACGCGGGTGGTCCTGCGCGGTGGCGAGGCAATTCGGCACCCCACCGTCCGGATTGGCCACCGACGCCAGGAACTCGACCGCCCCGTCCACGAACCGGTCGTCACCGACCTCCTGGCACAGGCTCAACGCCGTGTAGGTGTGCAACGGCTGGCTCGACGGCCCCCGCCCGTCCGGCTCCAGGGCGTGCCCGAACCCGCCGTCGTCGTTCCGGTACGCCGCCACCGCGGCCACCACCGGCTCCGCCGCCCCACCGTCGAACAGGAACCCGAACCGCCGCTGCTCCAGGACGCGTGCGTGGTGCCAAAGAAAAGACCTGGCTGCTTCGATCATGATGCCCACCGTAGGCACCGGTCGCCTACCGGTCTTGAACGAATCGGACATCCCCCACCAGGAGTAACCGCACCAAACCCCCGGACTTGCGGAAAGCGCTGTGTCATCATTGATCGCGCACTTGGCGAGGGGAGCGCGCGATGCTGGATGCAGGTGGTGGGGGCGGTAAGCTGGGCTTCGTGGCCGACACGGTCGCGAAAGGCCCCGGCGCGGGCTTCGTGTCGACCCAGACCAGGTTCTACGTCGAGCCGGACGAGGCCCAACGCCTGATCGACGGCCTGAAGCAGGCACTGGAGAAGCTCACCGCAACCAAGCAAGTCTCCGACGAGATCGCTGTCACGCAGTCTCCGGGCAAGGACGTCTACAGCGGCATCGCCACGCTGACCATCCGCAAGACCGCAGGTGACGAGGAAGGCGGCTACGGCTGGGCCAACCGCAAGGCCCAGGTAGCGCTTCAGAACACGATCATGAACATCCAGAAGGCGCTGGACGAGTACAAGGGCACCGACTCGGCGGCTGCCGACGCGCTCAAGCCGAAGGGCTGAATTTCCTTGAACCGCACTTTCCGAGCCGTCCTCGTCGTAGGTGCGACCGTCGCCGCGCTCGCCGCGTGCACGTCGCCTCAACCGGGGAATCCGACCTCGGCGCCCGCTACCGGAGGAACCTCCGGCAGCGGACCGACCAAGACCGCCCCACCCAGCTCCGGCGGCGCCTCCGATCTGGGCCTCACCAAGTCCTTGAGCGCACCCTGCGACATTCTCACCAAGGAACAGCAGGTCGACTTGGCCACGTTCCGCGAGGCCAAACCAGCGAACGACGGACCCAACGGGCCGAGCTGCACCTACCAGGGCAAGGACGTACTGGAGAACTCAACGTTCAAGATCATCTTTGTGGTCAAGACCACTCCGATCGACGACATGATCCAGACTGCGAAGAGCACCTTCCCGAAGACGGCCAAGGACACGAAGATCGATGGCCGGCGAGCGGTCACCTACGACAGCGCCGACGCGAAGCAGAACTGCAACGCCGTCGTCGCGACGTCGGCAACGCAGGGCGTTCTCATTCAGGCAGCTATCGGCGTCAACGACAAGCTCAACGACGGTAACGCGTGCGGCACGGCCGAGCGGGTCGCGACCACGATCATCGGAAACCTGAAGAGGTAGCCATGACTCCTCCCGGCCAGGTCGACATGGATCTCGGCGGCTTCGCCCTGCTCCAGATGGGTGTCGGCGCGAACAAGATCTACGGCTGGTTCAAGGACGGCAAGGGTCCCGAGCAGACCACGGACACGACCCAGCAGAACTGGGCGCAGGTCAACCGCGACCACATCGACATCGCCTACCTGATCAACAAGGCGGTGCAGGACTCGGGCGCGTCCTGGGAGGGCGCGGCCGGCGACCAGGCGCGATCTTCGACGTCCCCCCTCGCCAGCTGGTCCGAGGCGGCCGGGACGAGCGCGCAGACAGCGAGCCAGAGCACGTCGGACCTCGGCGACTCGTTCCGCCGCGCCCGAGATTCGGTCGAAAAGCCCGTCGACGTGCCGGACAAGCCCTGGTACAACGACGCCCTGCCGTGGGACACCGACTACGACAACGCGGTCGAGAAGAGCCAAGAGGTCAACTCCAGGAACATGGAGGTCCTCAGCACCTACGGCACCTCCGCGAACGCCGCCGGCGCGGCCATGCCCACGTTCCAGTCACCGGACGAGATCGGCGCGGGCATCGAGGAGAAGCCCGTCGAACCGCCGATCGAGCGCCCGAAGGAGTGGGAAGGCCGGGAGCAGATCGACGACCGCCGGGGCGGCGACGACTCGACCGACAAGTCCGGCACCACCCAGAAGCCGACCGGCGACGTCAACATCCCGCCGCCCACCCCGCCCGGCAGCGGTGACGACGGCACCACGCGCAAGTCGCTGGCCGACCCGCCGGTCCGCCCGACGCCACCGCCGCCGTACGAGCCGCCCCGGACGAACGACCCGAGGCTGCCGAACGACCCGCGCGTCCCACCGCCGTTCGACCCGCGACTGCCCTACGACCCGCGCAACCCCAACGACCCCCGCAACCCGAACAACCCGCGAAACCCGAACAACCCCAACAACCCGAATAATCCGGGGCCACCGGGGTTCTCCATC
>CBHFOL010000447.1:0-5704 GCA_965995405.1 uncultured Saccharothrix sp. | reverse complement strand
GGGTGGTCGAGCTGACGGTCGGGTGCGACGCGGTGGGCGTGGACATGCCGTTGCGACCGCCGGTGTCCGGGTATCGGGCGTGCGATCTGCGGGCCCGGGAGCTGCTGGGCGTGGCGCGGTCTTCGATGTTCTTCGCGCCGGTGCGGGCGGTGTTGGAGTGCTCGTCGTACGCGGAGGCCTGCTCGGTGTCGCGGGCGTCGCACGGGAAGGCGATCAGCAAGCAGGCGTGGCACATCGTGCCGAAGATCCGGGAGTGGCAGGTGGAGTTGCCGGCGCGGGTGGTGGAGGTGCATCCGGAGACCACGTTCCGGGTGCTGGATCCACGGGTCGCGGACTCGAAGCGGTCGGCGCGCGGGGTGGCGCAGCGGTTGATCGCGTTGCGGGCGTTCGTGGAGGTGCCGGACGTGCTGGCGGATCTGCCCGGCGGGCCGTCGGTGGACGACGTGCTGGACGCGCTGGCGGCGGCGTGGTCGGCGTCCCGCTGGCTGGCCGGCGAGTCGCTGTCGCTGGGCGACCCACCGGCCCTGGTCGAGGTCTAGCACCAGGCTCTGTCGTACCCCAGTGCTTGGATACACGCAGGGGTTCCCAACGCGAGGGGACGCCTGCGCGAGCTTGGCCGGCACCCCAGGTCAGCGCGTCAAACCGGCGAGACCGCCGGCCTCCGGCCCCCGATCACCATTGTCCCGGAGGGGTACGACAATCTCCGGGCTCGTAGCTGAGACCCGCGACTGGGAACCGCGGGCCGGGACCGTCAGCGCTGGATGGACTTCACCTCGGTGAACTCGTCCAGCCCGAACCGCCCGAACTCGCGGCCGTTGCCGGACTGCCGGTAGCCACCGAACGGGGCGCTGGTGTTGAACGCCGCGCCGTTGATGTCCACCTGACCGGTGCGCAAACGCTTGGCCACGGCCAGCGCACGGTCCGCGTCGGCCGAGAACACCGCACCACCCAGCCCATAGATGGTCGAGTTCGCGATCCGCACCGCATCGTCCTCGTCGACATACGGCAGCACGGACAACACCGGCCCGAAGATCTCCTCCTGCGCGACGGTCATCTCCGGCGTCACGCCCGCGAACACGGTCGGAGCCACGTGGAAGCCCACCGACGTAGGCCGCTCCACCCCGCCCAACGCCAACCGCGCACCCTCTTCGACACCACGCCGGATGTACCCGACAACCCGGTCCCGCTGCGCGGCGGACACAGCCGGCCCGATCCGGGTCGAAGGCACCGCCGGGTCACCGGGCACGTACTTCGACGCGGCGGCGACAGCGATCTCCACGGCCTCGTCGTGACGATCGTCCGGCACCAGCAGCCGGGTCCACGCACTGCACGCCTGGCCGTTGTTCATGAACGCGTTGGCCACGCCGATCTTCACCGCGCGACCGAGGTCGGCGTCGTCCAACACCACGTTGGCCGACTTCCCACCCAACTCCAGCGCCACCCGCTTGACGGTCTCCGCCGCCAACGCGGACACCCGCCGCCCGGCCCGGGTGGAACCGGTGAACGACACCATGTCCACCAACGGGTGAGAAACGAGCGCCTCACCGACCACCGGACCGGTGCCGTGCACCACCTCGAACACGCCGGCCGGCACACCGGCCGCAGCCACCACCGACACCAGCAGATCAGCGGTCAACGGGGCGAGTTCGCTCGGCTTGAGCACGACCGTGTTACCCGCCGCGAGCGCCGGCACGACCTTCGCCACCATCTGCTGAAGCGGGAAGTTCCACGGCGTGATCGCGCCCACCACCCCGATCGGCTCGCGCAGCACCAGCGAGTTGCCGATCTCCACGCCGTCGAAGTACCCCGCCACCGCGTCGGCCACACCGCGCGCGATCCCGATCGGGTTCGGCACCTGCACCTTCGTGGCGAACGTGACAGGCGTGCCCATCTCGGCGACCATGGTCGAGGCGAACTCGTCCGCCCGCGCGGCCAAACCCTCGGCGATCCGCCGGGCAACCGCCGCACGCTCCTCGACCGTGGTCGCCGCCCACGCCGGAAACGCGGCGACGCCCCGGGTGACGGCAGCGTCCACGTCGGCGGGCGTGCCCGCCCGAACGGCGCCGACGACCTCCTCGGTGGCCGGGTTGACGACCTCGATCATGATCTGAACCCCCCAACGCTTGTGACACTCTGAGGCAAATATCACCCCAGAGTGTCACAAGCACCGGGTCACGAGAAGTCCAGGTCCCCCGTCCGGGTGCGCTTCAGCTCGAAGAAGTTCGGGAAGCTCGCCAACGCCACCGCGCCGTCGAACACCTTCAGCGCGTCCTCGCCCTTCGGGATGCTGGTCAGCACCGGGCCGAAGAACGCCACGCCGTCGATGTGGATGGTCGGCGTGCCGACTTCCTGCCCCACCGGGTCCATGCCCCGGTGGTGGCTGGCCCGCAGCTCCTCGTCGTACTCGGTCGAGTGCGCCGCCTCGGCCAGCTCGGCGGGCAGCCCGACCTCCTCCAGTGCCAGCTTGACGACCTCGTCGTAGTCCTTGTTGCCGTCGTTGTGGATGCGGGTGCCCAACGCGGTGTACAGGTCGCGCAGCACGTCGTCACCGTGGTGCTGTGCGGCGGCGATGGCGACGCGCACCGGACCCCACGCCTTGTCCAGCAGGTCGCGGTAGCCGCCGTCCAGGTCGCGGCCCTCGTTGAGCACGGACAGGCTCATGACCCGGAAGTCCAGGTCGATGTCCCGCTGCTTCTCCACCTCCAGGATCCACCGCGAGGTGATCCAGGCGAACGGACAAACCGGGTCGAAGTAGAAGTCGACCTTGGTGGTGCCCTCTGCCGACATGGTGCGTTTCTCCTCGTGCTCAGGCGGTCGTGAGCGGTCCGCCGGTCAGGCGTCCGTTCTTGCCAACCAACCGACCGCGCCGAGTCTTCCCTCGGACGGAGTCCACTTATCGCCGCGCCACGTGATTGGATGCGACTGTCGTGTTCACCCACGCGACACCATCCCCGTTCCGACTAGGTCGGCGCCGTTCTCCACCCGAGCGCCGGCAGACGAGGTGACCAGTGGCGGCACCCAATCTGACCCGCGACCAGGCGCAGCAGCGGGCTGCGCTGCTGGAAGTCGACTCCTACCGGATCGAGCTGGACCTGACCGACGGCGGCGGCAAGCCCGGCTCGGACACGTTCCGCTCCACGACGACGGTTGCGTTCCGCAGCCGGACGCCGGGCGCGTCCTCTTGGATCGACATCGTGGCCGCCACCGTGCACCGCGCCGTGCTGAACGGGGTGGAACTCGACGTCTCCGGCTACCGCGAGGACGACGGCCTGGCGCTGACCGGCCTCGCCGAGCTCAACGAGCTGACGGTGGAGGCCGACTGCCGGTACATGAACACCGGCGAGGGCCTGCACCGGTTCGTCGACCCGGTGGACGGCGGCGTCTACCTGTACTCCCAGTTCGAGACCGCCGACGCCAAGCGCATGTTCGCGTGCTTCGACCAGCCGGACCTGAAGTCGGTCTACGACCTCACGGTGACCGCGCCGGCGGACTGGAAGGTCGTCTCCAACTCCGCGATCGAGTCCACTGTGGACGGCGAGGGCGGCGCGGACCGGCACGTCTTCGCCCGGACGAAGCCGATGTCCACCTATCTGGTGGCGCTGGTCGCCGGCCCGTACGCGGAGTGGCGGGACGAGTTCAGCGACGGCGAGACCACGATCCCGCTGGGCATCTACTGCCGCGCGTCGCTCGCGCCGCACATGGACCACGAGCGGCTGTTCACCGAGACCAAGCAGGGCTTCGGGTTCTTCCACCAGGCGTTCGGCGTGAAGTACCCGTTCGGCAAGTACGACCAGTGCTTCGTGCCGGAGTTCAACGCGGGCGCGATGGAGAACGTGGGCTGCGTCACGTTCCTGGAGGACTACGTCTTCCGCAGCCGGGTGACCCGGTACCTCTACGAGCGGCGCGCCGAGACCCTGCTGCACGAGATGGCGCACATGTGGTTCGGCGACCTGGTGACCATGCGCTGGTGGGACGACCTGTGGCTGAACGAGTCGTTCGCCACCTGGGCGTCCGTGCTGGCGCAGGCCGAGGCCACCGAGTACCGGCAGGCGTGGACGACGTTCGCGAAGATCGAGAAGTCGTGGGCCTACCGGCAGGACCAGCTCCCGTCCACGCACCCGGTGGCGTCGGACATCCCGGACCTCCAGGCGGTCGAGGTCAACTTCGACGGCATCACCTACGCCAAGGGCGCGTCGGTGCTCAAGCAGCTCGTGGCGTACGTCGGGCTGGAGAACTTCCTGGCCGGGCTGCGGGTGTACTTCGCGAAGCACGCGTGGGGCAACGCGACGCTGGCGGACCTGCTGGGCGCGCTGGAGGAGGCGTCGGGCCGCGACCTGTCCTGGTGGAGCGCGCAGTGGCTGGAGACCACCGGCCTGAACCTGTTGCGCCCCAGGTACTCGCTGGACGCCGAGGGCCGGTTCACCGAGTTCGTCGTGCTCCAGGGCGGCGCGCGGCCGGGTGCGGGCGAGCTGCGGACGCACCGGCTCGCGATCGGCGTGTACGACTCGGGCGCGGACGGCAAGCTGGTGCGCACGCACCGCGTGGAGCTGGACGTGTCCGGCGAGCGCACCGAGGTGCCCGACCTGGTCGGCGTGCCGCGCGGCAAGCTGGTGCTGGTCAACGACGACGACCTGACGTACTGCACGATGCGGCTGGACAGCGAGTCGCTGGCGTCGCTGATCGACCACATCGCGGACATCGCCGAACCGCTGCCGCGCACGCTGTGCTGGTCGGCGGCGTGGGAGATGACCCGCGAGGCGGAGCTGAAGGCGCGCGACTTCGTGAACCTGGTGCTGGGCGGGCTGCACGCGGAGACCGAGGTCGGGGTCGTGCAGCGGCTGCTGCTCCAGGCGCAGACGGCGCTGTCCTCGTACGCGGACGTGTCGTGGCGCGAGGAGGGCTGGCGGCGGTTCGTGGCCAAGACGCTGGAGCTGGCGCGGGCGGCGGAGCCGGGTTCGGACCACCAGTTGGCGTTCGTCAACGCGCTGGCCGGGTCGGTGCTGGACGCCGAGGGCGTGGCGGTGGTGCGCGGCTGGTACTCCGGTGACGACGTGCTGCCGGGGCTGGACGTGGACACCGACCTGCGGTGGCGGTTGCTCCAGGCGCTGGTCGCGCACGGTGCGGCGGGGCCGGTCGAGATCGCGGCCGAGGAGGAGCGCGACCCGACGGCGACCGGTCGGCGGCGGGCGGAGTCGACGCGCGCGCTGCGGCCGACGATCGAGGCCAAGGTCGAGGCGTGGGACCGGGCGGTGAACGACGACGACCTGCCGAACGCGGTCAGCGAGGCCGTGATCGCGGGCATCCAGCACCCCGGCCAGAAGACGCTGCTCCAGCCGTTCGTGGCGCGGTACTTCGCGGACGTGGCGGACGTGTGGGACCGCCGGTCGAGTGAGCGGGCGCAGTCGATGGTCGTCGGGCTGTTCCCGTCGTGGTCGATCACGCAGGACACGGTGACGGCGGCCGACACCTGGCTGGCCGAGGAACGCCCGCCGGCACTGCGCCGACTGGTGTCCGAGGGCCGCGCGGGCATCGTGCGCGCCCTGGCAGCCCAGGAATTCGACCGCTCCTGACCTCTGCTCGCCGGAAGGCCGCGTCCCACCCGGGCGCGGCCTTCCGGCGTCTCCGGACGAAGCCACGCCCGCTATCGCGACACGTGTCGCGGTAAGAAAACGCGACACGTGTCGCGTTACCCGCCTAATGCAAC
>CBHFOL010000446.1:0-5712 GCA_965995405.1 uncultured Saccharothrix sp. | reverse complement strand
CGACGTGGTCGGCGGCCGGCCCGAGTTCGGCGCGCAGCAGGTCGCCGTTGCGCCGTGCCCGCCAGGAACTGCCCGGCGTCCCGGTACAGCAGTGCTTCGTGCGCGAAATCGGCCACAGGAGAACCTCCGAACACCCTCGGCGAGGTCTGCCCGTTCGGCGGCGTCCTCAAACCCCCGGCACCTCAGACCCCGCGTCTGAGGCAGACCCGCCGCGCCGGGTCGAGTCCGCGCGCGGCTTCCGCTTCGACGATCGCACGCAGCGCCGGCGTGGGGCTGGTGACCTCCTGGAATCCGAGGCGCTCGTAGTACGGGGCGTTCCACGGGATGTCGCGGAACGTGGTGAGCGTCAGCCCGCGCAGCCCGCGGCCGGCGGCCCAGCGGTCGACGTGGTCGAGCAGCCGTGCGCCGATGCCCGGGTGGGCGTGGTCGGGGTGGACGCTGACCTGCTCGATGTGCGCGTACCCGTCGACGGGCTCGGCGGCCACCCAGGCGACCGGATCGGGATCGGCGGCGACCCAGACGTGCAGGCCGCGCAGGACGTCGAGCGGCATCGGGTCGTCGTCGGCGATGTCGGCCATGCCGAACGCGCGGAACGGCTCACCGGAGGCGGTCTCGATGTCCTGGAGGAGCGGGAACTCGTCGGTCCGGGCAGGTCGGATGTCCACGCCCGGATGATCGGCCGGCGGCGGGCACCGGCTCAACCGGATTCAGCCGGGCGGTGTGGTGAGCGTCACCTCCGCTGGTCGGGTATCGCGCGCCCGGCCGCAGCCGCCGCCACGTCCGGGAAGTCCGGGAACAGCCGGTCCAGGTCCATCTTCCCGAACACCCGGCGCACGTGCGGCGGCACGGCCGCCAGCCGCAGCCACCCACCGGCCCGCTGCGCCCGCGCCCGGGTCCGCACCAGCGCGCTCATCGCCTGCGCGCCGCAGAACGCGACCCCGGACATGTCCAGCACGATCCGGTCCTTGCCCTCGGTCACCAGTCGGTCCAGCTTCTCCAGCACGCGGCGGGCGCCCGACAGGTCGAGTTCCCCGGTCGCCACCACCACCGCGCACCCCGTCCGGTGGGCTTCGACCGACAACGCCAGCATTCCCTGGTCCCTTCACGCCACCCGGCAGATCTCGTCGTCGCCGCCCGCCCCGGCCAGGGTGAGCAGCAGCCCTTCCCGCGTCGACCACGGGCAGATGGCCACCTCGTCGTGCCCCACCGCCGTCATCAGCGCCTCGGCCACCACCGCGCCCGCCGCGCACTGGCCCGCGCGGTGGCGGGAGATACCGGGCAGGAGGGCCCGCTTCCGGACGGGCATCGAGGCCAGGCGGGGCGTCCACCGCCGCAGGTCCTCGATGCGCAGCGACCTGCGCACGTCGGGTCCGTCGCGCTGTGGACGTGCCCCGGCCAGCCTCGCCAACTGCTGGAACACCTTGGAACACCCGACCGCGAAGTGGTCTCTTACGTCTCCCAGCACGGCGTACGCCTCGTCACGCACGACAGCGGGGTCGACGGGGCTTCTGGACAGGGTGCGCGCGCCGTAAGGCAGCGACGCGACGACCGTGGGCTCCTTTCCGGTCCCGGCGGCGACCTCGACCGTGCCGCCGCCGATGTCGAGCACCAGGAGCGGACCGGCGTCCGCACCGAACCAGCGGCGTGCCGCCACGTAGGCGAGCCGTGCCTCCTCCACACCGGACAGGACGCGCAACGTGACCCCGGTCCGGTCCGTGACCTCGGCGAACACCTCGGCGGCGTTGGGCGCGTCACGCAGCACGGACGTCGCCCACGGCCGCACCTCGCGCACACCTGCGCGTTCGGCGACCCGTTGGGCGTCCAGCACGGCGGACACCACCTGCTCGATCCCCGACCGGCCGATCCGGGCGTGCCCGTCCAGGCTCAGGTCGAGCCGCAGCCGGGTCTTGTGGGACAGCACGGGGCGCAACAGCGAGTCCGCCACCACGACGAGGTGCGCGCTGAAGCAGCCGACGTCGAGCACGCCGACCTGACCTGGTCCTACGGACATCCGCTACCGCCAACCGCCACTGATCGAGGTACCGGGGTGCCCACAGCGACATCGAGTGAAACCACGCCTGGTCTGCGTGGCCCTACGTACTACTACCCGGATTGTTCCTGGTCGCGCGTCGCCCGAAGGTGGATATCACGTGGTCGCCTCCCCTGCACGGCGGCCCAGTGGAACGGAGCACTCCCGATGGGACATCATCGCCCGACCCGGCGGCCGGTCGCGACCGCCTGTCTGGTGACATCGGCCATGATGACGGCCGGTGTCGGCGGTGGATCCGGCTACGGATCCGGCCGTCGTCGGAGCGCCTGGGTCGGCCGCTGTGGGGCCGGCTCAAGCCAGGTGGGCCTCGCGAAACCTGTCGCTGGACACCAAGTACACCTACAACACCACCGCGTCCAATGTCGCCACCTACGTGCTCGACACCGGGATCCGCAAGTCCCACAACGAATTCGAGGGGCGGGCGGTGACGGCTAGACTTCGGCACCCGGCAGGCGCTCGCGAACAAGCAGTCGGGTCAGCGGCCGGCCAGTGACGCCACGATCCGGTCCAGTTGGACCGCGCGGGTGGCGGGGGTCTTCGCCTTCATCAGCCGCAGCAGCAGGGCGTACCGGCGGGTCCGGTCGAGCGCGTCGAACCGGGCCCGCGCCGGCGCGTCCAGCGCCTCGACCAGGTCGGGCGGCACGGTGGCGGTGCGCTGCGACTGGTAGGCGGCGTCCCACCGGCCGTCCTCCCGCGCGGCGCGGATGGCCGCCCGACCGGCCTCGCGCATCCGCCCGGCGGCGACGAGGGCGTCCGCCCGGTCCACGTTGACCTGCGACCACGGGCTGCCGGCCCGGCGCGGCGAGTACCGCTGGAGGTAGTGGCCCTCGTCGTACGACCTGCGGTGGCTGTCGATCCAGCCGTAGCACAGCGCCACGTCCAGCGCGTCGGACACCGTCACCGAGGTGTGCCCGGAGTTCTTCCTGGCGATCCTCAGCCAGATCTCGCCCGCCTGGTCGTGGTGCGCGGCCAGCCAGTTCTCCCAGCTGGTCGCGTCGGCGAAGTCGACCGGTTCCATCGTGCGCTCCTCGGGTTCTCGCGGATGGACCCATCCTGCGCGGTTGAAGTGCTCACCTCCTGAGCACTTTCCCGGGAACTCCGGTGAACCGGTCGATCGACGGCGTGCCGACACTCAGCCGATCCACCGGTCCACGATGTGGGTCAGGGTCTCCAACGGCACCGCGCCGTTGGCCAGCACCCGGTGGTGGAACTCCTTCAGGTCGAACCCCGCCCCCAACGCCTTCGCCGCCTTCGCCCGCAGGTCCTGGATGTGCAGCCGCCCCAACAGGTAGGCCGTGGCCTGGCCGGGCCACGCGATGTACCGGTCGATCTCGTTGCGCACGTTGGATTCCGACAGCGCGGTGTTGTCCCGCAGGAACGCGAGCGCCCGGTCCCGCGACCACCCGAAGTGGTGCATCCCGGTGTCCACCACCAGCCGGCACGCCCGCCACGCGTCGAACGACAGCATCCCCATCCGGGTCAGGTCGTCGGTGTACAGGCCCATCTCGTCGGCCATCCGCTCGGTGTACAGGCCCCAGCCCTCGGCGTGCGCGGTCACGTAGGCGAACCGCCGGAAGTCCGGGATGTCGCCGATCGACTGGGCCACCGCGATCTGGAGGTGGTGCCCCGGCACGCTCTCGTGGAACGACAGCACCTCGTACTCGAACCGCGCCCGCGACCTGGGCAGATGGGTGTTCACCACGTGCGCGCCCGGCCGGGAGCCGTCCTCGGCGGGCGGCCGGTAGTAGGCCAGCACCGAGCCCTCGGCCTCGGCCGGGTGCATCGGCTCCACCACACACGGCGCGATGTCGTAGTGGCGGAACCACTGGGGCAGCACGGATTCCGCCCGCCGCAACGCGTCCACCGCGCACGCCACGATCTGGTCCGCGTTCTCGAACCGCAGCGCCTCGTCCTCCCGCAACCGGCGCAGCACGGTCGGCACGTCGGAATCGCCGAACAGCCGCCCGCCCAGCGACGCGAACTCCTCGTGCACCTCGGCGAGCCTGGCCAGCCCGATCCGGTGGATCTCCGCCGGGTCCAGTTCGGTGGTGGTGTGCGACCGCACGGACGCCGCGTACGCCTCGTCGCCGCCCGGCACGTGGCAGATGCCGACGTGCTCGTCGTCGCGCGCCTCCGGCAGCAGTTCGGCCAGCGACCCGGCGAACCTGGCCAGCGCGGGCCGCACCGTGCCCGTCACGACGTCCGCCACGCGTTCGGCCACCGCGCCGCTCGCGGGCCGCAGGAACGGGTCGTCCGCCAGGTCCGACGCCAGATATCCGCGCAACTGCGCCACGGCCTGCGAGACCCCCGAAGAGGTGGAGTGCCTGCGGTCCGCCCGCGCCTCCCGGTCCCGCGCCGCCGCGTCGACGTACCCGTCCAGGGCAGTCAGCCGGCGCAGGTAGTCGGCGGTGTCCGCGTCGGTCGCCAGGCGTACCGACGGCACCGTGCCGAACACCTGGTTCTGCACGCCGATCATGCTCGCGGACACCCCGATCTCGGCCGCCGCGACGCCGAACCCGGACGCCAGCTCCGCGTGCTCGTCGCGCAGCAGCCGGCCGAGCATCGCGTGCGTCACCACGTCCTGGCCGGTCAGCGCGCCCGGGTCGATCGAGTCCAGCCTGCGCGTGAAGCCCGCCAGCCGGTCCAGCCTGCGCCGGTCGGCGTCCCGGCTGGGGTCGGGCACCTCGCCGTCGTGACCGCGCACCCCGTGCACGGTGGCGGTGAACGGATCGGTTTGGAGCCCGTCCTCGAAGTAGTCCACCGCCAGGTCCGCGAGCTGCTCGTCGGTCACAGTGCCCCCTCCGGGAAAACGGTCTCCTGCCGGCAGGGTAACCGCCGTCCGGCGCGGCCTGCCGGCGTCACAAGGAGGGTTTGCACCGTGTCCGGCGCCGGGCGGATCGGCGGTTTGATTCCGTCCCGATTGGACTCTGCTCTCGACGCGGCCGTCTCGTCCGGCCAGGATGAGTCCGGCGGTGAGCGGGTTCTGCGAGCATGGGCCGAGAGGGAGAGGGGATCCGGATGCCCGAGGATCTGCGCCCGGTCGACCTCGACGTGTACCGGGCTCTGCTGGACGACCCGGGCACCGCCGCCGAACTCGCCGAACGCCTGGCCCTGGACGCCCGGCGGACGAGCGCGGTCCTGCGCCGGCTGGTGGGCCTGGAACTGGCGACCCGCGCGGCGGGCCGGCCCGCCCGGTTCGCGGCGGTCGCACCCGAGGTGGCGTTCGGCGGACTGTTGGTGCGCAAGCAGAAGGACCTGGAGCACGTGCGCCGGCTGCGCGCCGAGTTCCAGGAACGGCACCGGCGTTCGGTGCGCGGCACGAATCCCGCCGAGCTGCTGGAAGTCGTGCAGGGCAGCGACGAGATCGCCCGCCGCGCGGGCCAGCTGATGCGGTCCGCCCGGCACGAGGTGCGGTTCGTGGACAAGCCGCCCTACGCGCAGCCGCCGTCCGTGCTGCACCCGGTGGAACGGGAACTGCTCGACCGGGGCGTCCGGTTCCGGGGCGTCTACGACCGGACGGCGCTGGAGCTGCACCCGTTGGACGACGACCTGGAGGCCGGGCTGGCACTGGGCGAACAGGCCCGGGTGGTGTCGATCGCGCCGGTGAAGATGATCCTGGTCGACGCCCACGGGTTGGCCATGTCGCGTCCGGGGCGGGTGCT
>CBHFOL010000445.1:0-5714 GCA_965995405.1 uncultured Saccharothrix sp. | reverse complement strand
TGAAATGCTTCACCACCGGCAGCGCGACATCTGCCTCGAGCAGCGCGACGCGCACCTCGCGCAAGGCTTCCTGGATGTTCGATTCGGTGAGCCGCGCTTCGCCGCGAATCGTCTTCACGATGCGCGCAAGGCGCGTGGTCAGTGTGTCGAGCATGGGGTGATAAACTGAAGCGGTGCCCGACATTGTAATTCACGCAATCGTCTCGGCCATGTACCTCGGGCTCGCGTGGCACTTCTGGCGCACTCGTTGGAATCGTACGGAAGCTAATACACCCCTACGTGCCTGGGAAAGAGCGGCACTGCTCGTGCCGCTCGGCCACGGACCTGGCGTCGGCCAGCTGCGCGTTCGCCCGGTCCAGCACGGCGTCCGACCGCGTCGCCGCCTCCTTCGCCGACTCCGCCGCGCCGGACACGTCCGACACCACCGTGGCCAGCGGTTCGAGCTGCGTGGTGATCAGCTGCGCGGTCTCGTCCAGGTTCCGCCGCACCTCGTCCAGCTTCTCCGCCTGCTGACCCAATTCCGGCAGCGCCGCGATCAACCGCTCGACGCCCGCGACCAGCCGGTCCACCACGGCGGTCGAGTCGGCCAGCTTCACGGTCGCCGACGTGAACAGCTTCGCGGCGACCCCGAGCTCGACGGCCGCCTGCCGGGTGTGCTCCTCCACCTGCACCGGCCCGAGCGAGGCGCGCAGCACGGTCAGCGGCGGCAGCAGGTCGACCTCCAGCCGGTGCACGGTCCGGTCGATCTCGTCGGCCCGCTTCTGCGCCTTGGCGGGCTTGCGGTAGACGTGCATGATCACCAGCACCGTGACCACGATGACGATCGACAGGCCGACCGGGCTGCGCCACATCGGCTGCGTCATCCAGTCCGCGAAGAACGACGTCGGTCCGTCGGCGGCCGAGGCGAACTCGTTGACGTAGGTCCATTCCGCGTAACCGAGGAACGCCCACGTCACCACGACCGGCAGCAGCGGCAGCGTGCTGCTCGGCCGGTCCACCGGGTGGTCGGCGATGCCGCGCAGGTAGCCGGGTTCCCGCAGCCGCCACAGATCGGAGTCCCGGTCGACGGCGGACGAGCCCGCCTCGGCCTGCTTGGCCTGCTGCACGGCGGCCCGCAGCACGGCGTCGAGCTGGGCGAGGTGCGCCGGGCGGTCGCGCGGCGACGTCCCCGCCACCCGGTCGAGCCGGGTCATCGTCGTGGTGACCAGGCTGTCGACGTCGGACGCGGCGGACTGGTTCGGCGGCGTGGTCACGGGGTCCCTCCGGAGGTCACCGGCCGGGCGAACAGGCCGTCGACGAGCACGTACACCGCCACGATGCCGATCACCAGGACGAGGGCGATCAACACCCACCGGACGTCCGGCCACCGGAGCCAGGAGGGCAGCCCGCGCCGCTTGGCCGGCTCCTCGTCGGGCTCCTCCTCCAGCCATTCCGGCCGGGAATCCGGCTGCTGGGCGTGTTTCGGCGCGATATCCGGCTTCGGTTGCGGTGTCGGCTGGGGCGCACGGGTCGCCGTGGACCGATGGGCGTCCGACTCCAGCCGGACGGCCGCGTCGCGCAGCACTTTCCGTTGCGCCGCGGGCTTGAGCCGGTCGAGGTCCGAGCGCAGCGCGAGCACCAGCAGGCCGACCGGCAGTTCGCGGTCGAGCCGGTCGAAGTGCGCGATACCGGCCGCCAGCACGGCGTCGCCCGTCGCCGGATCGGCCTTGCCGTGCACGGCGAGCAGCCACTTCTCCGCCCACGCCGGCCCTTGGCCGAGACTCAGCGCGTGCGCGAGGACCTCGTCCTCCCGCCCTTCGCACAGCCCGATGAGGTCGACCGCGATGGCCGGTGTGACGGCACCCAGCCCGTCGATGACCGCCCGGACCTCGCGCGGGGTGTCGGCCGCGGCGACCAGGAACGTGCGCGCGGTCGGGCCGAGTGCCTTGTGCCGTCGGATGTCCGCGACGATCCGTGCCGTCGGCACGCCGTAGATGCCGACCGTCGGGTCCGCCGGCGACACGCCCAGCTCCGTCAGCCACGCCTCGTGCGCCAGGTGCCTGTCCTCGCCGTGCAGCGGACGCCCCTCGGCGATCACGTAGTCGCGGACGAACTCCACCAGCCGCGCGCGGTCGTCGAACCGGGCCTTGAGCAGCCGGGCCAGCGTCGCGCTCCAGCCCGGCACCTTCCCGGCGGCGGGCGGGAACAGCGCGGGGTTGGTGTGCGGCGGCGCGTTCACGTGCACGTCGAGCACGCTGTCGAACACGATCTCGGCCAGCTCCGGCGACAGCGGTTTCCCGGCCAGTCGGGTGATCGCCTCGACCGGGGCGTCGGCGGCCCACCGGCTCACCAGGTCGCGACCGCGCCCGGTGGCCAGCCGGGCGTCGCCGGCGGCGAGCAGTCGCGGCACGTCGGCCTGCTCGAAGTCGAGCTCGCGGGCGGCGATCCGCTCGACCAGTTCCGCCAGGGTCGGCACGGCCAGGTACCGCGTCGGCAGGGCCTCGCGCCGCGCCGCCAGCCCGGTCAGCCACGCCACGACGTCGGCCGTCTTCGGGTGCGCCACCGGTTTGCCGCGCTGCTCCGCGGCGCGTTCCAGCCACGAGCTCAGCCCCGCGTTGCCACCGTGCAGCCGCTCGGGCCAGCGCCCCGTGACGGGCGGCCTCGGGTCGCGCACCGGTCGGCGGACCAGGTACGTGGAGAACACGTGCCGGCGCACCACGTCCAGCGGCAGCAGCGCGATCAGCGCGTTGAGCGTCGCCGCGACGTCCACCGGCCCGCCGTCGACCACGACCGCCTGGGCGTCGGCGAACAGCGCGGTCAGCGCGGCCGACAGCCGGTCGGGGTCCACCGGGCGGATCCAGCGGTCGGCGGGCTCGGCGACGTCCGGGTGCTCCAGCAGGCCGTCCGCGCGGATGCCCCGCACCGCCTCGTACCAGAACGTGGCCGGGTCGTGCGAGCCCGGCACGAACAGGAACTGGCACATGCCCGCCTGGCCGAACGCGCCGCCCCGGCCCTGCACCGCGAAGCACCAGTGCGGAGCGGCGTCGACGTCGACGTGCCGCAGGCTCCACATCGGGTGCAGGTGGCCGTCGTCGGCGGGTTCGGCCCGCTGCGGCACGTTCGTCAGCAGTTTCGTCGCGACCGCCGTGTACGCCGCCGGCGGCGCACTGCGGTCGTCCGCGACGTGCGGCACGAAGCCGCCGCCTTCCAGGTCGCCGTACTCGACGAGGACGTAGTCGGTCATGGCCGCAGCCTTCCCAGCACGTTCAGCAGGAGTTGGGACAGCGCGCCGGACCGCGCGGTCAGGTCGGTGAAGTGGCCCTTGCCCAGCGGTTGGAACGACTCCGCGCCCTCGCCACTGGGCACCGGCACCTCGCCGAGCGGTGAGCACAGGAAGAACCGCAGCTCGCGCCAGCTCTGGCCGAGCATCGAGCCGATCTCCTGCCCGAACCCGAGGCCGTAGGTGACACCGCAGGTCAGCGCGGACATCACCAGGTCGCGGACGCGCAGCACCCGGGCCTGGCCGACCACCAGCGACTCGGTGAGGTGCCGGTCGAGCGAGGGGAGCGGGATCTGGCTGGGCGGGAACAGCGCGGACGGCTCGCCCGCCTCGATCTTGATCAGGTCGCGCCCGCCGAGGTGCACCAGGTTCCACAGCGCGCCCGGGTCGGCGTAGTGCGTCACCAGCGATTCGGCGACCTGGAGCGCGGCCTGGTTGCGGACCTGCACGTCGTACTGGTTGTGCAGGATGGGCGCGACCACGTTGTGCGCGGCCTCGTCCAGCGCGATCCGCCCGCCGTCGCGCCGCCGGGCGACCTCCAGCAGGTAGCGGGCGACGCCGGTCACCACGTCGCCCGGACCGTCCGCGTCCGGGCCCCGGCCGAGGTCGCGCAGCGTCCGGCCGGCTTCCAGCGCGAGCCGGAACAGGTCGGCCTTCGTCACGCACACCAGCACCTGCTGCGTGCCGCCGAGGTCGACGGCGAGCGTCCCGGACAGCTCGGCGAGCTGCCCGGCCAGCCGGTTCTGCACCGAGTTGCGCGCGCCGCGCACCCGGTCCGCGCCGGTGTTCACGTCCTTGGCCGGGCGCATACTGCCGCGCATCACCCGCTCGGCCTTGTCGTCCGGCAGCAGACCCGCGAAACCCTTGGTCACCACGGGATCCACCACCCACATCAGGGTGCCGTAGTTGCGCAGCAGCCGTTGCCGGTCGTCGGCGAGCACGGTCCGCTGGTCGAACAGCTCGCCCGGCAGGTCGGCGATCGCGGTGAGCACCCGGCTGCCGCCGATCTGGTAGCGGCGCACGATGGGCTGGCGGATCCGCTTGCCCCAGTCGTTGCCCGCCGCGTGCACCTCGTGGATCTCGTCGATCTGGTTGACCAGGTCGGCGGACACCGTGTCGTTGAGGAACGCCACCGGCATCATCTCGCCGAGCTGGGTCGCGTTCATCGGCCGCCCCTCCTCCTCGGTGCGGGCGTAGTGCCCGATGAGGACGTTGAGCGGGTGCTCCTCCAGCATGTCCGACGTCTGGGGGTTGATCGCGGTCGTGTCGGGGTGCCAGTCGACGGACTCCAGGCCGGTCGTGGTGAGCTGCTGGCTCAGCGTGCGCAGCACCAGGTAGCTCTTGCCGGCCGCCGTGCCGCCGATCGCGGCGGCCACGTCGAACCGCTCGACCGTCCACTCCGCGTCGTACCGGGCGCCGGTGGACCGGATGCGGTCCAGGAACACGTGCCCGTCGCCGCAGATCCGGTAATACCAACGGATCCGCCGCTCCTGGAACTCGCTCGACACCCAGCTCTGCCCGCCGCCGTAGAGGCCGACGCGCCACTGCATGTCGCCGGGCTGGGTGCCGTGCACCTCCAGCCACAGGCTCGGCGGACGCGGATAGCCCTCCTCGTCGCGGGACGGTGGCACGCCGAGGTCGGCGTAGCAGGCCGGGCACCGCCGGAGCCGGTCGATGTTGCTGCTGTTCTTCGCCATGGGGGTCCGTTCGTCGCGGCGGTCAGCGGAGCGCGATGATCAGGGTGAGCGCGAGCAGCACCACGCCACCGAGCAGCCACAGCAGGCCCTGCCGCCACGCCAGGTCGCGGCCGATGCGGGCGGCCTCCTCCAGCCAGGTGTGCACGCGGGCCTCCACGTGGCGCGCGGCCTCGTCCGGCAGCCCGCCCATCGCCCAGTCCACGACCTGGTGGTCGACGCCCTCGTCGGCCTTGCCGCCCAACGGGAGCGCGTCCACCTTCGCCCGCAGGTGCCCCGGGCCGCTCTCCAGGAATTCCTTGATCACTTCGGTCCTCCCACCAGCACCGCGACCAGGACGATCAGGCACACCGCGAACATGCCCCGGCCGGTCCACAGCCAGTTCCGGTACACCCGGCGGGCGACCTCCTGCTGCTGCGTCCGGATCCGCGCCACCAGTTCCTCCCGCCACTCCGCCCAGGCGGGCGCGCGGTCGTCGCGCAGCCCGGTGCGGATCGCGGTGACCTCGTTGCCGTAGCTGCCGTTCGCGACCCGCGTGCCGCCCGGCGGGACCGGTTCGGCCACCGGGTCCGGGCTCCACAGCCGGACCAGCTTGTCCAGCCACGCCTTGGCCGACCAGTCCGGGTCGAGCAGCGTGCCGGGCCGCAGCGGTTCCACGAGGGCGTGCTTGAACGTCGCCCACTCCGGGGACCACGCCCGGTCCAGCGTGTCCTGCACGTTCGAGATGGTGTCGACCGGGCGTTTGCCCACCGGTCCCAGCA
>CBHFOL010000444.1:0-5865 GCA_965995405.1 uncultured Saccharothrix sp. | reverse complement strand
CGCCGGACATCGGGCCAGACGGCCTCCCAATCCTTCGGCGTTTGGCACGTTGGCGGGCCGCGCCGTCGCCAACGCCCAGTGGTGGCGGCAGGTGTACGAGGCGCTGTCGCCGTTGGCGGACGTCGACTCCGGCGCGCGGGAGGAGATGGCCGGGCTGCCCGTGCCGTTGGCCGACGGTCGGTTGGTCAGCTCGCCGCGCGGGGTGCTGCTGCTGGCGTCGGACGAGCCGCTGGAGCTGTCCGGTCTGCGGATCGTGCACCCGGAGGCCGCGCACCCGTTGCTGCTGCGGCTGGGCGCCACCGAGGCCGGGCCCGCCGAGCTGCTGGATTCCGACGCGGTGCGGGAGGCGGTGCACCGGAGCCTGGACGACCCGGCGATGGACGGTCCGGAGCTGGTCCGGACGGTGCTGTCACTGGTGTCCCGGGGTGGCGGGCGGCCGTGGCTGGGCGAGTTGGCTCTGCTCGACGGTTCGGGCGAGTGGCGGCGGGCCGATGAGCTGGCGTTCCCCGACTCGCCGTTGCTGTCGGTGCTGGAAGCGGACGCGCCGATCGGCGTGCTGGACGCCGGGTTGACCGCCGAATGGCCGCGGTCGGTGCTGGCGGCGGTGGGTGTGCTCGACGGGTTCACCGTGGTCGAGGACGACTCGCCGACCGAGCCTGATCACGACCTCGCGGACGAGGGGTACTGGTGGGACGGGTCGGACGAGCCGCCCACCCGGGTGCTGGGCATCCGTGACCTGGACTTGGTGGCCCGGGACAAGTGGGCCGACGCGTTGCGGCTGATCGCGGCGGACCCGGTGACCTGGCGGGCGGTGACCGAGCCGGATGGGTATACCGGCTGGTGGCTGGCCCGGTATGCGGTGTTGTCCGGGGTGCCGTTGAGCTCTTGGCGGCTGGCCGACGCGGTTGGCTTGGACGGGCTCTACGACGTCGTGCCGGACGTGGACCTGCCTCCGCACGTGCTGGCGGCGGCCGGGGTGCGGACCTCGTTGGCGGTGCTGGACGAGGACGACGTCACGGATCTGCTCGGTCGGCTGGGCGATCCGCAGCGGAAGCCGGCTGATGCCCTGGTGTTGCGGGTACATGCCGAGCTGGCCGAGGTCGCGTCTTCGGTGAGCGTCGAGCCGCCGGACCGGGTGCGGGTGCTGACCGGTGAGGCGGTGTCGGCCGATGACGTGGTGGTGCTGGACCTGCCCTGGCTGATCGGCGTGCTGCCGGGGTCGCAGGTGCTGGCCGCGGAGGGTGCGTCGGCCGAGGCGCTGGCCGAGCTGCTGGCGCTGCCGCTGGCTTCGGAGGAGATCGACGGGGAGATCGTCGGCGAGGGCGACGAGGTGGTGTGGTCGGAGCTGGGCGCGGTGCGTCTGGCGTGCGACCTGCTGGGGGTCGAGCTGCCGACCAGTCCGGTCATCGTGCACGACGAGCTGACGGTGACCTTCGAGGACGAGCAGCACGAGGTTTCGTGGTGGGTCGCCGATGGCGTGCCACACGCGGCCGACACGCCGGAGGGGCTGGCGCGGGCGTTGGCCTGGGCGGTCGGCCGGTGGAACGACCGGCACACGTTCGCGGCCCTGATCGCCGACCCGACGCCGGCCGTGCTGCTCGGCTGACACCGGCACGACAGGCGCGCGGCGCACATCCCCGGCCGGGAGTGTGCGCTGCGCGCGGCCGTGGTCCGGGTCAGTCGACGAGGCCCTGTTGGGCGGTGCGCGAACCCTTTCGGGCGGCCGATCGTTGCCAGCGGAAGATGCCGTAGCCGATCACGCCGAGAATCGCGCCCGACAGACACGTCCACAGCAGGGTGGTCTGGTCCCGGAAGAAGAGCAGGACCACCGCGAACGCCAGCAGCCAGAGGGCGGTGCCGCCGGCGATCGCGGGCACCGGGTCCGCCAGGCGTGCCGGGAGGGGCGGCGGTGCGGGCAATTGGGTCTGTTCGGCCACGTCAGGCAGGCTACCTGCCGGAAACACGGGTGGGGCACGCTCTGCCACCCGGCACACCGGACCGACTGGCACACCGCACCGAAAGGGCACATCCATGGCGACCGGCCTGGACGGCTTCTTCAAGATCTCCGAGCGCGGCTCCACCGTCGGGCAGGAGGTGCGCGGCGGGCTGGTCACGTTCGTGACCATGGCCTACATCGTCGTGCTCAACCCGTTGATCCTGGGCAGCTTCGCGGCGGACGACCCGTCGGCCAAGAAGGACATCCTCGGGGCGATCCTGCCGGTCTCGCAGGTCGCCGCCGTGACGGCGCTGGTCGCGGGTGTCATGACGATCCTGTTCGGACTGGTCGCCAACTACCCGTTCGCGCTGGCCACCGGGCTGGGGATCAACTCGTTCGTGGCGGTCTCGATCGTGCCCAAGATGACCTGGCCCGAGGCCATGGGGCTGGTCGTGGTCAACGGGCTGGTGGTGCTGCTGCTCGTGGTCACCGGGGTCCGCACCGCCGTGTTCAACGCGGTCCCCGCCGAGCTCAAGGCCGCCATCGCGGTCGGGATCGGGTTGTTCATCTGTTTCATCGGGCTGGTGGACGCGGGGTTCGTGCGGCGGATTCCGGACGAGGCGGGCACGACCGTGCCGGTGGGGTTGGGGATCGGCGGGTCCATCGCGTCGTGGCCGACGCTGGTGTTCGTGGTGGGGCTGGTGCTCACCGGAATCCTGGTGGCGCGCAAGGTCAAGGGCGCGATCCTGATCGGGGTGCTGGGCGCGACCGTGTTGTCCGTCGTGATCGAGGCGATCGTCCACGCCGGGCCGTCGAAGGGGGTCGACCCGCAGGGCTGGAACCTCGGGTACCCGGCGCTGCCGGAGCAGGTGTTCGGGCTGCCAGACCTCGCGCTCCTCGGTGACGTGTCGTTCGGGGCGTGGAGCCGGGTGCCGGCCCTGACCGCCGCGCTGGTGGTGTTCACGCTGGTGCTGACCGACTTCTTCGACACCGTCGGCACGATGACCGGCCTGGGCAAGGAAGCGGGACTGATCGGCAAGGACGGGCAGCTACCCGGAGTGAGCAAGGCGCTGTTCGTGGACGGCGTGGGAGCGGTCGCGGGCGGGGTGGCCTCGTCGTCGTCCAACACCGTCTACATCGAGTCGGCGTCGGGTATCGCGGAGGGTGCGCGGACGGGGCTGGCGAACGTCGTCACCGGGCTGCTGTTCCTCGCCGCGATGTTCCTGACCCCGCTGTACTCGATCGTGCCGGTGGAGGCGGCGGCCCCGGCGCTGGTGATCGTGGGTGCGCTGATGATCGTCCAGGTCAGGGAGATCGACTTCACCGACTTCTCGGTGGCGCTGCCCGCGTTCCTGACGATCGTGGTCATGCCGTTCACCTACTCGATCGCCAACGGCATCGGGGCGGGCTTCGTCAGCTACGTCCTGCTCCGCGCGATGACCGGGCGCGCCCGCGGCGTGCACCCGCTGATGTGGGTGGTGGCCGCCGCGTTCGTCGTCTACTTCGCGATCGGGCCCATCCAGGCTGCTCTGGGTAACTGAAATGGGCAAGTTCACACGACGGGGGCCGAGATCGTGAGGTATGCTAACTACGTGGCGGATTCCGACGCGGAACGGGGGCTGGCGAGCCGACTTCGGTTGGCCGTGGTCCGGCTGAACCGGCGGCTCCGCGCGCAGCGGATCAACTCCGTGATCTCGCTCACCCAGGTCTCCGCGCTGTCCACGCTGCACAAGTGCGGACCGCTGACGCCGGGCGAACTGGCCGCCAAGGAAGGCGTCCAGCCGCCGTCGATGACCAGGGTGATCGCGGCGCTGGAGGAGTTCGGCTTCGCGACCCGCCGACCGCACCCCACCGACGGCCGCCAGGCCATCGTGGAGCTGAGCGAGTCGGGCCGGAGCTACATAGACGAAGAGGTGTCGGCGCGTGAGGCGTGGCTGGACAAGCGCCTGGCCGAGCTGACACCGGAGGAACGGGGCGTGCTCTCGCGCGCCGCCGAAATAATCGACAGGATGGCGGGGCAGTAACGGGTGCCGGCGTACGCGGGTGGTGCGGAGACCGATCGGATCGATCGCGGCAAAGCGCTACCCCCGCCGGGCAAGCGGCGCATGTTCGGTTCGCTGCGCGTCCGCAACTACCGCCTCTACGCGTCCGGCCAGGTCGTCTCCCTGGTGGGCCTGTGGATGCAGCGCGTCGCGCAGGACTGGCTGGTGCTGGAACTGTCCGACGGCTCACCGGTCGCCCTGGGCATCGCGGCGGCGCTCCAGTTCGCACCGACGCTGTTCCTGTCGCTGTGGGCCGGTGTGCTGGCCGACCGGATGGACAAGCGCAAGCTGCTGCTGGTGCTGGAAACCGGGCTCGGGCTGTGTGCGCTGACGTTGGGGCTCTTGGACGTCACGGGCGTCGCCCAGCTGTGGCACGTGTACCTGCTCTGTCTGTTGTTGGGCGCGGTGTCGGCGGTGGAGACGCCGGTGCGGCAGTCGTTCGTGGTGGAGATGGTCGGACGTGACCAGCTCACCAACGCCGTCGCGCTGAACTCGATGACGTTCAACCTGGCGCGCATGGTCGGACCGGCGGTCGCCGGCGGGCTGATCATCTGGGTGGGCACCGGCTGGGTGTTCCTGATCAACGCGATCAGCTTCGTGGGCGTGCTCGCGGGCCTGTTCCTGATGCGGCCGGGCGAGTTGCACCGGGGCGAGCCGGTGCCCCGGGAGAAGGGGCAGCTGCGGGCGGGCCTGCGGTACGTGCGAGGTCGGCCGGACCTGGTGATCCTGCTGTTCCTGGTGTTCTTCATCAGCACGTTCGGGCTGAACTTCTACATGACGCTGGCGCTGCTGGCCCGCAACACGTTCGGCGGCGACGCCAGTGCGTACGGGCTGCTGTCCACGCTGCTCGCGGTGGGCACTTTGGCGGGGGCGACGTTGGCCGCGAAGCGCAGCGCCAAGGGGAAGCCCCGGCTGCGGCTGCTGATCGTGGGTGCGTTGGCGTTCGGGGTGTTGGAGATCGCGGTCGGGTTCATGCCGTGGCTGTGGTTGGCGGGGGTCATGCTGATCCCGGTCGGTATCGCCATGATGACCTTCACGACGACGGCGAACGCCACCGTGCAGCTGTCCGTGTCGCCGGAGATGCGTGGCCGGGTGATGGGCCTGTACATGCTGGTGTTCCTGGGTGGGAACCCGGTGGGCGGTCCGGTGATGGGCTGGTTGGCCGAGCACTTCAGCGCCCGTGCGCCTTTGGTGGTCGGTGGCGCGGTGGCGATCGTGGTGGCCCTGGTCGGCGGTCTGGTGCTGGCCAAGCGGGGCGGCGTGACGATCCCCGGCTACCGGCTGGGCCTGCGCCACAAGGTCCGCGTCTGATCGGCTGAGCCGATCAGCTGAAGGCGACCATCTCGCGCAGCCGGTTCAGCCCGGACTCGGGGGAGTCGATGCGCACGTGGTGGCCCAGGCCGTGCCCTGCCCGTGTCCGACGGACCGGCCGAAGTCCACCAGCCAGATCTGCCATGGTGCCGGCCTCGGCGATCGGCTCACCGGTTGTACTCCGGGTACTCTTCGCCGGCATTCGGCAGGCCGTCGCCGGCCGCCTTGTCGGTCAATCGCGCCTCAGCCTGGTAGCCGGCCCACTCATCGGGGTCGGCACGCAGCTCTTCGTAACGTTGCATGATCCGGTTGATCTTGTGTTCCTTGACCGGACGTCGGACCGCCTCGCCCAGCGGCACGCCGTCGAAATCCCGCTCGGCGGTGGCCGCCGGCTCATCTCGCAGCCCACTGTCGAGCTGCATTGATGTCATGGTCATAGGGGCCAGTATGGCGCTGGGCCTGTAGGCGATGACTGACCGTCGAAGGTTCGGTCGGAGGCCGTGCACTGGTAGTTCGCGAACGCGACAGCGCCCCCGCCCGACAGTCCGAGGCGGTGGCGCTGTTTGCGCTCAGGCA
>CBHFOL010000443.1:0-5888 GCA_965995405.1 uncultured Saccharothrix sp. | reverse complement strand
ATAGATCGTCTCGGCGCCGCCGATCTCGATGCACAGGCGGACCTGGCCGGGCGTCTGCTCGGTGAACGCGGTCATGGTGAACGTGGCCGTCGCGCCGCCCTCGAACTCGATGGCCAGCACCTGGTGGTCGACCACGTCGTTGTCGCAGTCGTACACGCACCGGCCGAACGGACCGGTGCGCAGCGCCTCGGTCAGACCGGCCTCGTCGGTGGCGTCGGTGACCGTCGTGACCGGCCACACCGCGCCCTTCTCCCGCAGCACCGGGAAGTACAGCTTCGGCGCGGAGTACGGGCACTCCGGTTCGAGGACGCAGTCCAGGCAGCGGTCGGCCGCCTCGGCGGGCCGCTGGTCCGCCCGGAAGTGCCCGAGTTCGCCGAAACTGGCGACCTTGGCGATCCGCTTGCCGGTCACGAACGACAGCCAGTCCAGGTCGTGGCTCGACTTGGCGACCAGCATCGGGCTGGCCAGGTCTTCGCGCCGCCACGGGCCGCGCACGTAGGAGTGCGCGGCGTGCCACCAGCCGACCGGTTCGAGGTGGTCGACGCTCATGATCTCGCCGAGCACGCCGGTCTTCAGCACGTCCAGCACCAGATCGGTGTAGGGCGTGTACCGCAGCACGTGGCACACCGCGAGGCGCACGCCGGCGTCGGTGACCGCCGCGACGACCTCCCGGCACTCCTCCTCGGTCGGCGCGATCGGCTTCTCCAGCAGCAGGTCGTGCCCGGCCCGCGCGAACGCGATCGCGGGTGCCACGTGGTCGCGGTCCTGGGTCGCGATGATCACCGCGTCCGCCCGGACGTCCGCTGCCTGCATGTCCTGCCAGGCGGTGTATTCCGCCACGCCCGGGTGGTCCGCCGCGATCAGTGCCCGGCGGTGCGGGTCGGGGTCGGCCACCGCGACCAGCCGCGCGCGGTCGGGGTTCCGCGCGATCCACGAGGCGTAGGTCTGGCCCCGGTTGCCCGCGCCCGCGAGGGCCAACGTAACCGGTCGGGACATTGCTTCTCCTTGGACATTCACAGCTGTAGATTCCCGGTGGTCTGGACGCGCGGCCCGTCGGCGGGAACGGTCCGAACAACGCCCTCCTCCACGCACGCCGTGTGCTGGAGGATCGAGTTGTCGCCGAAACCCTCGGGCTTCAGGGTGAGCTTGCCGCCGGCGAAGCGCACGCCGACCGCCGTGTACACGTTCTTGCCGCTCTCGACGGCGATGTGCGCGGTGTCGCCGTCTGCGGCCGTGCTGCGGTAGTCGCGCAGTTCCCACTGGACGGTTCCGGCGGGATCGTTGCGCGACAGCAACGCCTTCGCGCTGTTGGTCCCGGTGAACACAGCCCCGCCGCCGACGTGGATTCGCTGGTCCTGCTTGCCCGACAACCGGATGCCGGACCCGGACACCGTTCCACCCTGGACCCGGACGGTCGACGCGGACACCGTAACCGGTGCGCCACCCTCCTTTCCGTTGAGCGTGCAGTCGGTCAGGTGGAGCTCGCCGGTGCCGTTGAACGTGTTGCCGTCCAGATTGGACAGTGTGGTGCGGGCGATGTGCACGGGCGTGGTGACGTTGCCCTGCACGATCTCCGTGCCGGCCGCGATGGTGAAGTCACAGCCCTCGATGATGTTCGGCCGGGCCGAACGGGTGGAGCTCTGCGAGATGATCAGCCGGTCGTCGGCGGAGCAGCCGCGCAGCTGGACGCCGTCGGCGTTGACCCAGATCATCCCGGAGCCGGCCAGCGACGCCTTGCGGATGACGCGCACGTCCTCCAGCGTCAGGTCGGTCACCTTGACCCGGGCCACGAACCACGAGCAGATGTGGCGCTTGACGGTGATCCGCTTCGCGGCGGAACCCCAGGCAGCGCCGGAGTTCGCGAACGTCATCAGCCCGGAGTTGCCGATGTACACCAGGTCGTGCTCGTACTGGCCGTGAGTGACGAACGGGCCCTGGTCGTCGCCGTCGCCGTGGCAGTTCTCGACCAGGCCGTACGCCGACGCGGTCCAGTCGTTGAGGTGCCGCGCGTTCGACGTGTGACAGTCGGCGACATGCCCGTACAGGCAGTAGATCTGCTGCGTCAGGTAGCCCGCGCCGCCCCACGTGACGGATGTCGGGTTGGTGAGCGAGCAGCCGCGTGTCTCGAAGTGGGTGCACCAGCGGCGCATGACGACCGGCCAGAAGCTGCCGGTGGCGTCGATTCCCGAGACGTCGCAACGGACCGCGTACTCGTAGGCCAGCGGGTGCGAGCCGCTGTACTCGTCCGTGCCGCCGCCGACGAAGACCATGTTCCGGACGTGCACCCGCTCGACCGGCTCGATCCGCGTCCACGTGACGGTGCGGCCGGCCTTCAGCTCCCAGCCGTTGAGGTAGTTGACCCGGATGCGCGTGCCGTCCACGATCTGGGTCACCTGCACCAGCTTCTGCAACTCGCGTTCCCAGCGCCCGGCACCCTGGTTCACCTCGGCCGCCCACCACTGGCCGACCGCGAACTTCGAGGAGTCGCCGACCGGGAAGACGTCCGCCAGCTCGGGCACGTCGGCCGGCAGCGGCGCGTTCACCACGTTGTCGGTCACCTTGCCCTGGAAGAACAGGACCGCGCCGAACGGGTTGTCGCGGGTGTTCGGCTCGATGCCCTCGGTGCGGACGGTGTGCCCGCCGAAGTCCAGCTCCAGACCGGACCGGGTGTACTTGTGCCGCTTGGTGAACAGCAGGTCGGTGTGCGCCTCGATGCGCTGGATCGTCGGGTCGCCGACCAGGGCGTTCAGGGCGTCGTCGGCGGGCTTGGTCGCGTCGAACAGGCCGAAGGTGCGGAAGTCGCCGACGCCCTCGTGGAGTTGCAGCCAGCGGCCGGTGCCCTCGCCGCCGATCACCGTGCCGCCGTTGGCCGCCGCCGTCGACTCGGCGTCCCAGCGGACCAGCATCCCGCCGCCGTCACCGGCCGCGTGGTAGCCGGCGACCTGCACGAGCGTGCCGTTCTCGATCTTCTTCGCCTTGAGGGACAACAGGTCCAGGACGGTGGGGACGGTGTAGACCTCGGACTTCGGCTTGCCCGACTCGTCGGCCTGGGCCGCGCCGGGGACGATCATGGCGAGGCCGGTCGCCCCGCCCGCCACGAGCAGGGCACGGCGGGACCTCAGGTGGGCGTTCCCTTGGGGTGCGTTCATGTCCGAACTCCTCAGACGGTCAGGTTGCCGGTGGTCTGGATGCGCGGCCCGTCGGCGGGCAGGGTCCTGGTGACGCCCTCCTCGGCGCAGCGGGTGTGCAGCACGGACGAGCCGCCGCCGAAACCCTCCTGCGCCAACGTCAGCGTTCCGCCCCGGAATCGGGAGCCCACGGCGGAATAGTGGTTGGTCCCGGCGGTGATCGAGACGTGCGCGGTGCCCGGGTCCGTGGTCGTGCTCAGGTAGTCGCCGAGCTGCCAGCCCGTGACACCGGGGCCATCGGCCCGGGACAGCAGGGATTTCGCGGTGTTCGTGCCCTCCACGACCGCGCCGCCGCCGACCGAGATCCGCTGGTCGCGCACCGCGCTGAGCCGGATTCCGGTGTTGCTCAACCGACCGCCGGACACCACGACTTCGGCCGCGCCGATCAGCATCGGCGTGCCCGATCCGCCGTCGATCACCGTGTCGGTGAAGTGGACGGGGCCGGAGCCGCGCATGATCGCACCGCCCGCGCCCGTGAAGACGCACCGGACGAAGTGGACGGTGTTGGTCACCGGGGTCTGGACGAGCACCTGGTCCGGCGGGAGGTCGAACTGGCAGTCCTCGATGATGTTGGGCCGGGTGGATCGCGTGGAACGCTGACCCACCGCGAAAGTACGGGCCGAGCAGCCACGCAGTCGGACGCCGTCCGCGTTGACGACGAGCGTGCCGCCGGGGTCGAACGTCGAGCGCGGGATGACGCGCACGTCCTCCAGCGTCAGGTCGGTGATCTTCGTGTTGGCCACGAACCAGGAGCAGACGTGCTTGCGGACGGTGATCCGTTTCGCGCTGGTCCCCCACTGGCCACCGGAGTTGGCGATGTCCATCAGCCCGGAGTTGCCGATGAACACCAGGTCGTGCTCGTACTGGCCGTGGGTGGTGAACGGGTTGCCGCCCGAGTCGTCGCCGTCGCCGTGGCAGTTCTCCACGACGCCGTAGGCCGACGCGGTCCAGTCGTTGAGGTGCCGCGCGTTCGAGGACTGACAGTCCGCGACGTGGCCGTACAGGCAGTAGATCTGCTGCGTCAGGTAGCCCGCGCCGCCGTAGAAGACGGTCGGCGGGTTCTTCAGCGTGCACTTCTCGGTGCGGAAGTAGGTGCACCAGCGGCGCATGACCACCGGCCACCACGTCCGGCTGGCGTCGATTCCCGAGACGTCGCAACGGACCGCGTACTCGTAGGCGACCGGGTGCGATCCGGTGTACTCGCGGTCGTCGGGCAGCTCGCCGTTCAGCGGCCCGTCGTACGGTCCGGAACCGATGAAGACCATGTTGCGCACGTGGACGCGTTCGACGGGCTCGACCTTGGTCCAGGTCACGGTCCGGCCGGCCGCGAGGTCCCAGCCGATGCGGTAGTCGACCCGGATGCGCGTGCCGTCCACGATCTGCGTGACCCGCACCAGCTTCTGGAGCTCACGCTCGTCCCGGCCGGCCAGGTTGTCCACCACGGCGGTCCACCACTGGCCGACCGCGAACCCCGACGTGTCGCCGACCTCGAAGACGTCGGACTGGTCGGGCATCGCGGCGGCGAGCGTCCGGGTCACCGTCGTGTCGGTGACCCTGCCCTGGAAGAACATGACCGCGCCGAACGGGTTGTCGTGCGTGTTGCGCTCGATGCCGTCGGTCCGGACGGTGTGCCCGCCGAAGTCGAGCTCCAAAGTGGACCTGGTGAACCGGTGCCTACGCACGAACAACAGGTCGGTGTGCCCCTCGATCCGGCTGATCGTCGGGTCACCGACCAGCGCGTCGAGCGCGTCGTCGGCGGGCACCGTGGCATCGAGGACACCGAACGTGCGGAAGTCACCGATCCCTTGGTGCAGCTGGATCCAGCGGCCGGTGCCCGGTCCACCGAGGACGGTGCCGCCGTTCGCCGGCGCGGTGGAGGCGGCGTTCCACCGGGCCGACATCCCGCCGCCGTCGCCGGCGCGGTGGTAGCCCGCGACCCGCACGACGGTGCCGTCCGGGATCTTCGCGGGGTTGAGCCCCAGCAACTCGGAAACCGTTGCCACAGCGCGAACCGCTTGCTTTTCAGCGCTCACGGGTGCCTCTGCTTTCGCGTGCGCCGGCCGCCGCGACAGCGGCAGCCGAGCGGTGGGAGTCCGGGGCGACACGCGGTGGCGTGCAAGCGGCGGAGGTGCTGACCGAGCCGTCCGCGGTCGGGGGCTGCGACATCGCGGGGGCCGGCGGTTCGCCCGGGGGTGGCGAACTTTAAGCACGATCCGGCGCGGACGTCAAGGCAGGTACCCGAGCTGACGCGAGATGTGCAGCGCGGCGTCGCGCACCTGCCGGCCCAGTTCCTGGTACTGCCACGTGGGCAGGCCCAGCTTGAGCCCGGTGATGCTGATGGCGCCCGCGCAGGCACCGGTGTGGTCGCGCAGGGCGGACCCGATGCAGAACACGCCGTTGGCGTCCTCCTCGTCGTCGAACGCGTACCCGGCCTCCCGGATGTCGCGCAGGTGGGCCAACATCTGGTCGACGTCGGTGATCGTGCGGTCGGTGCGCCGGGGCAGCCCGACCCGGCCGAGCAGCTCGGTGACCTGCCGGTCGTCCAGCTCGGCCAGTAACGCCTTGCCGAGCCCCGTGCAGTGCGGCAGCTCCCGCTTGCCCATCCGCAGATCCGCCATCCGCTCGCCGTTGCCGACCTGGTCGATGACCACGGCGTGGTCGCTGTCGGAGACGGCCAGCCGCGAGGTCATGCCGGTCGCG
>CBHFOL010000442.1:0-5934 GCA_965995405.1 uncultured Saccharothrix sp. | reverse complement strand
ACTCGCTGAACCGCCCGAACATGGTCAGCGTCGGCACGATCGTCTGGCTGTCCAGTGAGCTCATGTTCTTCGCCGGGCTCTTCGCCATGTACTTCACGGTGAAGGCCCAGAACGAAGGGCACTGGCCACCAGAGCCGACCGAGTTGAACGTGCCCTACGCACTGTTCTTCACGATCATCCTGGTGGCGTCGTCGTTCACCTGCCAGTGGGGCGTGTTCGCCGCCGAGCGCGGCGACGTGTTCGGCCTGCGCCGCTGGTACCTGGTGACGTTGATCATGGGCGCGATCTTCGTCGGCGGTCAGGCCGGTGAGTACGTGAACCTCGTCCACGAGGGCACGACCATCCGGGACTCGGCCTACGGCACCGTCTTCTTCCTCACGACCGGCTTCCACGGTCTGCACGTGATCGGTGGCCTGATCGCGTTCGGCTACCTGCTGGTCCGCACGAAGCTGAGCAAGTTCACCCCGGCCCAGGCGACCTCGGCCATCGTCGTGTCGTACTACTGGCACTTCGTCGACGTCGTCTGGATCGGCTTGTTCGCCGTCATCTACATCGTGCCCTGACGACCAGCACGAACCCCGGACTCACACCAGCTAAGGGTTGCTGCACACATGACCACCAACACCAAGGGCAGGCGCGGTACGAAGCTGCGCAGGCGGATCTCGGGCCTGCTCGCGCTGGGCTTCGCGCTGCTCTCCGCGGGCTTCCTGTTCAGCGCGCTCGCGCCGCAGCCGCAGACCGCGCAGGCGCAGGACGACCCGGCCCAGGTGCGGCTGGGTGAGCAGCTCTACAACAACACCTGCATCTCCTGCCACGGCAAGAACCTGGACGGCGTCCAGGACCGGGGCCCGAGCCTGATCGGCGTGGGCGAGGCGGCCGTCTACTTCCAGGTGTCCTCCGGCCGGATGCCGATGGCCCGCCAGGAAGCCCAGGCCCAGCGCAAGCCCACCACGTTCACGGCCGAGGAGATCGACGCGCTCGGCGCGTTCATCCAGTCCCGCGGCGGCGGCCCGCAGTCCCCAGCGGAGCGCGGCGAAGCGCTCCGGGGCGAGGACCCGGCCCGCGGCGGCGAGCTGTTCCGGCTCAACTGCGCGGCGTGCCACAACTTCACCGGTCGCGGCGGGGCGCTGTCGTCCGGCAAGTTCGCGCCCGAGCTGGACGGCGTGGCCGAGGAGCAGCTCTACACGGCGATGCTCACCGGCCCGCAGAACATGCCGAAGTTCTCCGACCGGCAGCTCACGCCGGAGGAGAAGAAGGACATCATCGCTTACATCAAGTCGGTGACCGACGGGGAGAACAACCCCGGCGGCGCCCCCCTCGGCGGCCTCGGGCCGGTATCGGAGGGTCTGATCGCGTTCATCGTGGGCATCGCCGCCCTGATCGGCGTCGCCCTCTGGATCGGAGCCAAGGCATGAGCGGCGACAAGCCGGACAACCTGCCCGACGAGGCCGAGCTCGCCGGGATGAGCCGGGACGAGCTGGTCAAGCTCGGCACCAACATGGACGGCGTGGAGCTCGTCCACTACGAGGAGCGGTGGCCGGTCAAGGGCACCCGCGCGGAGCGGCGTGCCGAGCGCGCCGTCGCCCTCTGGTTCACCATCGCCGCGCTGGCGGGCCTCGCGTTCCTCGCCGCCTTCCTGTTCTGGCCGTGGGAGTACGAGAACCCGAACACGCCCGCGCACGACACCTTCAGCCTGTACACGCCGGTCATCGGCTTCACGCTGGGCCTGTCCGTGCTGGCGCTGGGCATCGGGGCCCTGCTCTACACGAAGAAGTTCATCCCGGACGAGGTCGCCGTCCAGCAGCGCCACGACGGCGGCTCGCCGGAGGTCGACAAGGCGACCGTCATCGCCGAGCTGGCCGACGCCGGCAACCGCTCGACCATCGCCCGCCGGTCGCTGATCAAGCGCACCGCCGGCCTGGGCGCGGGCGTGTTCGGCCTGGGCGTGCTGGCCGTGCCGCTGGGCGCGCTGATCAAGAACCCGTGGGCGGACAGCGAGAGCAAGAACTCGCTGTGGCACACCGGGTGGAAGCCCGAGAACGGCGAGAAGGTCTACCTGCGCCGGAGCACCGGCCGGATGCACGAGATCGCCCTGGTCCGTCCGGAAGACCTGGACGCGGGCGGTTTCGAAACGGTGTTCCCGTTCCGCGAGTCCGAGCGCGGCAACGAGGAAGCCCTGGTCGCGGCCATGAAGCGGGCCGACAACCCGGTCATGCTCATCCGGCTGCGCCCCGGCCAGCAGGTCGTCAAGCGGGATGGTCAGGAAGAGTTCAACTACGGCGACTTCTACGCCTACTCCAAGATCTGCACCCACCTGGGCTGCCCGACCTCGCTGTACGAGCAGCAGACCGGTCTCCTGCTGTGCCCGTGCCACCAGTCGCAGTTCGACGTCTTCCACTACGGCAAGCCCCGGTTCGGCCCGGCAACCCGTGCGCTGCCCCAGCTTCCGATCACGGTGGACGAGGACGGATACTTGATTGCCCGCAGCGACTTCATCGAGGCTGTGGGTCCGGCGTTCTGGGAGCGTAAGTCATGAGCGGCATCACCACGCCGACCAAGCGGCCAAACGCCGCCGCCCGGGTGGCGGGCGGTGCCGCGAAGTGGGCCGACGACCGGTTCCACATGGCCGGTGGCATGCGGAAACAGCTGAACAAGGTGTTCCCGACCCACTGGTCGTTCCTGCTCGGCGAGATCGCGCTGTACAGCTTCATCATCCTGCTGCTGTCCGGCACGTACCTGGCGCTGTTCTTCGACCCCTCCATGGAGGAGGTCGTCTACCACGGCGTCGTGCAGAACATGCAGAACATGGAGATGTCGCGGGCGTTCGAGTCGACGCTCCAGATCTCGTTCGAGGTGCGCGGCGGCCTGTTCGTCCGCCAGGTGCACCACTGGGCGGCGCTGCTGTTCATGGCCGCGATCGTGATCCACATGTTCCGGATCTTCTTCACCGGCGCGTTCCGCCGGCCCCGGGAGATCAACTGGGTCATCGGCATCCTGCTGTTCATGCTGGGCGCGATCGAGGGCTTCCTCGGCTACTCGCTGCCCGACGACCTGCTGTCCGGCACCGGCCTGCGGGTGATGGCGGCCCTGCTGATCTCGTTCCCGGTGATCGGCACCTGGCTGAACTGGCTGGCGTTCGGCGGCGAGTTCCCCGGCACCGAGATCATCCCCCGGCTGTACACGCTGCACATCCTGGTCATCCCGGCCATCATCCTGGCCTTGATCGCCGTCCACCTGGGTCTGGTCTGGTACCAGAAGCACACCCAGTTCCCCGGCGTCGGGCGCAAGGAGAACAACGTCGTCGGCGTCCGGATCATGCCGGTGTTCGCGGCCAAGGGCGGCGGGTTCTTCGCGATCGTCGTCGCGGTCACCGCGATCATGGGCGGCGTCTTCCAGATCAACCCGATCTGGAACATCGGCCCGTACAACCCGTCCCAGGTGTCGGCGGGCTCGCAGCCCGACTGGTACATGGGCTGGACCGACGGCCTGGTCCGCGCGTGGCCCGCGTGGGAGATGTACCTGGGCAACTACACGATCCCGGCGCCGTTCTGGCCGTTCATCCTGGGTCTGCCGCTGCTGACCGGCATCGCGGCGGTGTACCCGTGGATCGAGCGGAAGATGACCAAGGACTACGCGCACCACAACCTGCTCCAGCGCCCGCGTGACGTGCCGGTCCGGACGTCGCTCGGCGTCATGGCCATCACGTACTTCATGATCCTGCTGGTCATGGGCGCCAACGACATCTTCGCGTTCAAGTTCGACATCTCGTTGAACGCCACGACGTGGATGGGCCGCATCGGCATGCTGGTGCTGCCGCCGCTGGCGTACTTCCTGACCTACCGGATCTGCATCGGCCTCCAGCGCAGCGACCGCGAGGTGCTGGAGCACGGCGTGGAGACGGGCATCATCAAGCGCCTGCCGCACGGCGAGTTCATCGAGGTCCACCAGCCGCTCGGCCCGGTGGACGACCACGGCCACCCGCTGCCCCTGGCCTACCAGGGCGCTCCGGTGCCGAAGAAGATGAACAAGCTGGGCTCGGCGGGCCACCCGGTGCCCGGCAGCTTCCTCACGCCGGACCGGCCGGAGGAGACCGCCGCGCTGGCGCGGGCCCGCAAGGAGGCCGGCGACCCGAAGGACGTGCTCGGCGCGGGCGACCGGCCGTCCGGTGAACTGGCGGGCAAGCCCGCGCAGCCGGAGGACTGAGCACGACGCGACAAGGCCCTCGCACCCGTTTCGGCGGAGTGCGAGGGCCTTTCGCTGTGTCTTGGTGTGTTGTGGCCGGTCAGCTCTCGTCGAGGCCGATGGAGAACGCGGCTTCCGTGTCCTTCTTGGAGTAGGACCGGAACGAGATGTGGGTGTCGGTGTTCAGCACGCCCGGGACCTTCGAGATGTGACCGGGGACCAGCTCGGCCAGGTCCTCGTGCCGGGCGACCTTGACCAGTGCGATCAGGTCCACGTCCCCCGCGCAGGAGTACACCTCGGTGACGCCTTCGATGTCGGCGATCGCCTGGGCCGCGTCCGGGATGGTCTCGGCGGCTGCCTGGATCAACACGATCGCGGTGATCACAGCGTCCTCCTCAGGGTCGGGGTGTCCACATGCTAGTGGCCCGCGATCCGGTACTGGTCGCGGCCGGCTTCGGCCCGTTCCACCCAGGTCCGCCACGCGCCCGCGGCGTGCGCGGGGGACGTCCAGGGCGTGGCGCAGTGGACGAGCCGGGTGCCCGGCCGGTCCAGCCAGCGCAGGACCACCGAGGTCTCCTCGGGCGGCGCGCCGAACAGCGGTCCGTCGCCGGGCAGCACCGTCTCCGCGCCGGCCACCAGGGCGTCCACCACGGGCATCGGCCGGACGCCCCGCCGGGCTACTCCGGCCGATGCGAGCCGGCCGTGCCGGACGACGGCGAACTCCCAGCCGCCCGCGCCGTCCGGGCGGGCCGCCACGAGCTCGGGCAGGGCGGCCAGTCCGGCAAGGCGCTGGCCGCGGTCCAGGACGCGCACGAGGCCGCTCAGGCGGTCCCGGTGGGTCGCGGCGTCCTCGAAGCGCTCGTTGTCGGACAGGACGTCCAGCTGGGCCGCCATGGCCCGGAGCGGGGCGGTGTCGTGGCCGGCGACCAGGGCGCGCAGGGCGTCGACGGCGGGGGAGTACTCGGCGACGGATTGTCGTCCGGCGCACGGGGCTTTGCAGCGGCCCAGTTCGTAGAGGGCGCAGGGGGTTCCGGACGGGTTCCGGGCCGGGATCCGCTGGGCGCAGGCTCTGAGCGGGACGGCGTCCAGGAGGGCGTCGGATGCCGTTTCGGCCTGTCTGCGGGAGCGGAACGGGCCGATCGCGCCGTCGCGGGGTGTGCGGACCAGGGAGAGCCGTGGGAACGCCTCGTCGGTGAGGGTGAGCCACCACCAGCCCGCCTGGTTCTTCGAGCGTCGGTTGTAGGCGGGTTTGTGGGCCGTCAGCAGGCGCAGCTCGCGTACCTCGGCTTCCAGGGAGTGCGCGCACACCACTCCGTCGACCCGGACGGCCAGGGACACCATCTCGCGGAGCCGCCGTCGGCCTTCCGAAGCGGTGAAGTACTGGCGGACCCGTCTGCGGAGGTCCGAAGCCGTGCCGACGTACAGGACCTCTTCGCCGGGGCCGCGGAACAGGTAGACGCCGGGTGCGGACGGGAGGTGCGCGGCGAGTTCCCGTTTGCGGCGCTGTGCGGGGGTTACCTCGGGCAGGTAGGCGAGGAGTTCCTCCAGCGAGTGGACGCCGACCGAGCCGACGCGTTCCAGCAGGTGGTGGAGGACTTCGACGGTGGCCTGGGCGTCCACGAGGGCCCGGTGGTTCGGGGTGGTCGGGATCCCGAAGAGGGCGGCGAGGGCGGAGAGTCGGCAGCTCGGGGCTTCGTCGCGGGACAGGACGCGGCGGGACATCGATCGTGGGGTGGATCTTCCTCGCGCTCG
>CBHFOL010000441.1:0-5942 GCA_965995405.1 uncultured Saccharothrix sp. | reverse complement strand
CCTGCGAGGCGGGCTCCTCCAGGGCGTCGGCCAGGCCCCCTTCGAGGATGCGGCGCACGAGCGCCAGCGCCTCGGCCGACACCGCCTGTCCCTGCCTGCACGACCGGCACAGCGCGCCGCCCAGCACCCCGGACCGCACCCGCTCGCGGGTGGCGAGGACCTCCAGCGGCTGGCTGAGCGGTGTGCTCGCCAGACCGGCGACGGTGGCCGCCAGCAGCACGGCGCTCATCGCCTCACCCGCGCGCAGCGTCGACAGCCGGTCGTCGGAGGAGGTGCCGAGCACGAGCAGCGCCGCGCCGTCGTCCTCCCACCCCGCGGGGCTGTCGGCCAGTTCGCCGCCGGGGAACTCCCGGAGCTGGATGTCGCCGCGCCGGGGGAGTCCGGCGGGCGTGTTCGCCGCGGGCACACCGTCCGAATCGGCGTGCGTGCCGCTCCAGATCCGGGTCTCCCACCGGTAGGCGGGGTCGGCGTCCTGCACCGCGGCGGCCTCGGCGATCGCGGTGGCCAGTTCGTACCGGGTGGCGGAGTCCTCGACCTCGCGCATGATCACGCCCTCCGCCGCGGCCCGGTCCGCCAGCAGCGCGCGCACCTCCGTCGGCACGGTCCAGGAGGAGAACCGCCGCCGGTCGGTCCGCCGGCGCGGGATCGCGGCGGCCGTGGCCACCTCGTCGTCGTCCGGCGTGTGGTGGACGAACTCCACCGCCGCCAGGTGGTCCGGCCGCGCCGGGTTGGGCAGCCGGTGCACCACGGCCCGCCGCCCCAGTGCGGCCAGCGCCACCCGCAGGTGGTGCAGCGCCGCGCCGCAGCTCAGCAGCAGATCCGCGCCGTTCGGGTCGGTGGCGGGCAACTGCCGGTCGAAGTCCGCGAACAGGTGCAGGCTCGTGTCGCCGACGCGCCACCGCCACGGCTGGGTGTTGTGCACCGACGGCGCACGACAGGCCAGGGCCACCGCCGCCCGGATCGTCTCGTCGTCAGGTCGACCGTGTTCCACCACGCTCACCTCCGCACTCGGGTCCATGCACCGACGGTCGCAGCGGGTCGGCACCCCGCTTCAGTGGCGGAAGTCCTCATTCGGCAGGGACCACGGACGTCGTGCCGACTACCGAAGGCCCTGTGCCGGGGTTCCGCGGCCTCGCGACGATGGCTCCGTGCGGGAGAACCGGAGGTGGTCCCGATGACGACGGCGTCCGACGTCGTGCTGCCCGGCCTGACCTCGGCGGAAGCCGCCGCGCGGTTGCGGGCCGACGGACCCAACGCGTTACCCGGCGAACGCGGCCGGCGTCCGCTGGTGCTGCTCGCCCTCCAGTTCGTGCACTTCTTCGCGCTGATGCTGTGGACCGCGTCGGGTTTGGCGCTGTTGGCCGGGATGCCCGAGCTGTCCGTCGCGATCGTGCTGGTGGTGGTGCTGAACGGGGTGTTCGCGTTCGCCCAGGAGTACCGGGCCGACCGTGCCGCGCAACGGCTGCGCGACCTGATACCCGCCCGCGCGACGGTCCGCCGCGACGGAGTGCCGGTGGTGGTCGACGCGGCCGAGCTGGTGGCAGGTGACGTCGTGCTGCTGCACGGCGGCGACCGGGTGAGCGCGGACGCCGTGGTCGTCGGCTGCGCCGGGCTCGCGGTGGACGAGTCCATGCTCACCGGGGAGAGCGTCCCGGCGCACCCGACGCGGGACGACGTGCTCCGCGCGGGCACCTACGTGGCCGAGGGGGAGGCCGTCGCGACGGTCACCGCGACCGGTGCGCGGACCCGGCTCGCGGGGATCGCCGACCTGACCCACCGCGCCGTGCGCCCGGTCGGCCCGCTGGCGCGGCGGCTGCACCGGGTGGTGTCGGTCGTCGGGTTGATCGCGGCGGCCGTCGGTGTCGGGTTCTTCGGCGTGGCGCTGCTGCTCGGTCTCGAACCGACGCAGGGGTTCCTGTTCGCGGTCGGCGTCACGGTGGCGCTCGTGCCGGAGGGACTGCTGCCCACCGTGACGCTGTCGCTGGCCCGCGCCGCGCAGTCGATGGCCGGCCGCGATGCGCTGGTTCGGCGGCTGGAATCGGTGGAGACCCTTGGCGCCACGACATTCATCTGCACCGACAAGACCGGGACGTTGACCCGCAACGAGATGTCCGTGGTGCGGGTGTGGACCCCGTCCGGCGAGGTCGTCGTCACCGGCGAGGGTTACGCACCCGAGGCGGAGGTGACCGGCGAGCCGGGTCCCGCCCGCCGCCTGGCGGTGAGCGCCGTGCGCTGCACGTCCACCGCGCGCGCCGAACCGCGCGACGGCCGGTGGCTGCCGGTCGGTGACCCGATGGAGGTCGCCCTGCACGTGCTCGCGACCCGGCTCGGCGTGACCGGTGCCGTGCCGGCGGGGGTGCGCCACCCGTTCGACCCGCGTCGCCGCCGTTCGTCCGTTGTGGACGGCGACGGGGTGCACGTGATCGGTGCGCCGGACGCGGTGTTCCCGTTGTGCGCCGATACTTCCGGCGCGGAACGGGCGGTGGTCGAACTCGGCGAGTCGGGGCTGCGCGTGCTGGCCGTGGCGTGGCGGCCGGCGACGGCCGACGACACCGGGTGGGAGCGCGCCGAACGGGATCTGACGTTGCTGGGTGTGGTCGCGATGCAGGACCCGCCGCGTGGCGACGTGGCCGAGTCCATCGCGTCCTGCCGCACCGCGGGCATCCGACTGGCGATGATCACCGGCGACCACCCGGCCACCGCCCGCGCCATCGCCGACCAGGTCGGTCTGCTCGGCCCCGACCGGCTGGTGCTCGAAGGAACCGACCTGCCGGAGGAGGACGACGCGCTGGGCGAACTGCTGGACCGCGACGGCGTGGTGGTCGCGCGCGTCACGCCCGAGGACAAGCTGCGGATCGCCCGCGCCCTGCAACACCGGGGCCACGTGGTGGCGATGACCGGCGACGGCGTGAACGACGGACCGGCCCTGCGCGCGGCCGACATCGGCGTGGCGATGGGCGCGTCCGGGACCGACGTGGCCCGTGAGGCGGCCGACCTCGTGCTGCTGGACGACCACTTCGGCACCATCGTGGCCGCCGTCGAGCTCGGCCGGGCCACCTTCGCCAACATCCGCCGCTTCCTGACCTACCACCTGACCGACAACGTGGCCGAGCTCGCGCCGTTCGTGGTGTGGGCGCTGTCCGGCGGCTCCTACCCGCTCGCGCTGAGCGTCCTCCAGGTGTTGGCGCTCGACATCGGTACGGACCTGCTGCCCGCACTCGCCCTGGGCGCGGAACCGCCCAACCCGCGCACCATGCGGGGCCCCGCGCGGACCGGCGGGCTGATCGACGGATCGGTGCTGCGCAGGGCGTTCGGCGTCCTCGGCCCGGCCGAGGCGGTCATGTCGATGGCGGCGTTCACGTTCGTCCTGCTGATCGGCGGCTGGGACCTCGGTGACCCGGCGCTGCTCGCGACCGCGTCGGGCACCGCGTTCACCGCGATCGTCCTCGGCCAACTGGCCAACGCGTTCGCCTGCCGCAGCGCGACCAGGCCGGTCCGTACGCTGCGCGGCAACCGGTTGCTGCTCGGCGCGGTGTTGTCGGAACTGGCGGTGCTCGCGGTGTTCCTGTTCGTGCCGCCGCTGCCGGGTCTGCTCGGTGGTGCTCCGCCGAGCCCGCTCGGGTGGGCACTGGCGCTGCTGGCGGTCCCGGCCGTGCTGGGGGCGGACGCGGTGTACAAGCGGGTGCGCCGGTGATCGTCATCGCGGGCGGCGGGATGAGCGGGCTGAGCCTCGCCGCGCACCTGTCGGGGTGGCCGGTGACCGTGGTGGACGACGGAAGTCGGGACCTGGAACGGATGGCGTGGGCGTCGTGGAGCGACCGCCCCGGCCTGCTCGACGCGGCGGTGTCCCGGTCGTTCGACCGGATCCGGGTGCACGCCGGGGGGCGGACCAGGGTGGTCGGTCTGGGCCGCTACCGGTACCGGGTGGTCCGGGGCGCGGACCTGGCGCGGGTGGTGCGGGAGCTGGCTCCGACGTGCCGGTTCCGGCACGGCCACGTGGACCTCGTCGAGGACGGGCGGGTGGTCGTGGACGGCGAGCGCGTCCCGGCGCGGTGGGTGTTCGACAGCGTCGGCGGACCGATGCCGGACCCGGACTGCCGGCTGGTGTTCCGGGGGTGGCACGTGCGAGCCGAGCGGCCGGTGTTCGACCCGGACGTGCCGACGCTGTTCGACTTCCGCACCCCGCAGTCGGGCGCGAGCTTCGTCTACGTGCTGCCGGTCGATCCGCACCGCGCCCTGGTCGAGCACACCTCGTTCGCCCGCGGGCCGGTGGACACCGCCGTCCAGCGTGAGGCGTTGCGCGAGTACCTGTCCGACGTCGTCGGGACGGGCGGGCACGAGGTCGACCGGGAAGAGGCCGCCGAACTCCCGCTGTCGTCCCGAACCACGCCCAGGCGGCGGGGGAACGTGCTCGCCATCGGCGCCCGGGGCGGCCTGGTGAAGGCGTCCACCGGGTACGGCTACCAGCGCGTGCAGCGGGACAGCGCGGCCATCGCCCGATCCCTGCGCCGTCACGGGCACCCGTTCGACCTGCCCGTGCCACCCGCCCGGTTCCCGCTCTACGACGGCGTGCTGCTGGACGTGGTGGCCGCCGAACCCGCCCGGCTGGAACAGGCGTTCGCCGCGCTGTTCCGCCACCCCACGGCGGAACCCGCCCTGCGGTTCCTGGACGAGCGCACGTCGCCGGCCGCGGAGTGGCGCCTGTTCGCGGCCATGCCCGCCGCCGTCTACCTGTCCGCGGTCCGCGGCCGGCTGTCGAGCCGCTAGTGCGTGCTGTCGACCCGTTGGCGGGGGAGGGCGGTGGGCCGGCGGACCACGTCGGACGGTGCGCGGCGCGCCACGAACACCGGGCACCGGGCGTGGTGCAGCGCGGCGCGTGTGGTCGGCCCGGAGCCGCCTACGACCAGCAGGTCCGTGTCGGCGTAGCGGGCGATCGCCTCGTGCGGGTGCATCCGGGCGAGCACCGACGTGTGCCGAACGCCGTGCAGCACGCGGTCCGCGTGCGCGAGCGGCCACTCCGGGTCGTCCGCCCGCACCGGCAGGGGAGGGGTCGCGTACAGCACGCGCAGCGCAGCCCCCCGCTGCTTGGCCAGCACGGCGGCGCGCGTCAGCACCGGATCGTCGTCGGCGCCGGTGAGCAGCGCGGTGACCCGGTGGTGTCCGGGAGCCGCGGAGCCGCGGACCACGACCACGTCGCACGCGGCGTGGTCGACCAACGACAGCACGTGCCGGCCCACGCCGGCCGGCCCGCAGCCGGTCTGGGCGGTCACCAACAGCCCGGCCCGCGGCAGGGCACCCACCCGGTCCGGCGGGCGCACCTCGACCGGAGCGCCGACCAGCCGGGCGTGCGCGGTGGCCCAGCACAGCGCGGCGTCGTCCGGGCGGCTCCCCCCGGTCGCCACGACCACCGGGGGAACGGGGGAGCTGACCAGGTTGTCCATGGCTCCACGATCGTCCGGTGACGCGGCCGGCGGCAGGGTCGTGCGTGCGGTCAGGGCAGGGACGAAGGTCCCGGTTCCACCGGTGCGGACCGTGCGGACCTCGACGGGCTGGGACATGAACGACGCCGACGGCCCGAGCGACGTCGCCGTGAGCAGCACACGTCGCAGCGCCCGGCCCGCCTGGAGTTCGGCCTGCGGGCCGTCGTGGAACGAGCACAGCACGACCGCCGGCGGGTCGGATTCGCAGTCCTCGCCGGGTGCGCGTTCCCGGGCATGGAAGTCGTGCAGCGCCGCACGCCGGCCGCGGTGCCGGGTGTCGCGGGAGCGCGTGTGCGGGAGGCGACGGAGAGGTTCGTGCGGTGAGCGCCCCGATCGTGGTCGGTGCCCTTCCTGCCGGCACGGCGAAAGTGCGGTGGCCCGGCGCCGGGCACGACCCAGACGCCGGGGGGGCCCCCCGCCCCCCCCGTGGCCCCCCCCCCGGGGCCGGGCGCCCCCCGCGGC
>CBHFOL010000440.1:0-5977 GCA_965995405.1 uncultured Saccharothrix sp. | reverse complement strand
TCGAAGGCCTGGGGGTGACAGTGCTTACCGGCTCGGCGGTCGAGGTGGTCGCCGGGCAGTTGGCCGCCGCTCCGTCCATCGTGGACGCCTGGGTGGTGGAGTGGCTGGTGGAGAACGCGCACGCGGTCGCGGAGCGTGCGCCGGACGTGGCCGCCGGGTTGCTGCGCACCGTGGTCGACCAGCCGTCCGTGGACCCCGGGTATCGGGAACGGCTGGCCGCGCGGCTGGCCGAGCTGCTGTTCCGGCTCGGCCGGCGACCGGACGCCGAGGCCCGGTACGTGCTGGCCCGGACCCGGGACCCCGAACTGGCGGCCGGAATGCGCCGGATGCTCCGGTACCTGGACGCCGAGACGACCCGATCGGTGCCGGACCTGCGGGCGGCGGTTGCCGACGACGCTGTGCCGACGGTCTGGCGGGCGCGGTCCGCCGCGCTGCTGGCGGAGCTGCTCGCCGGCGGCGACTGGACCGAGGCGGAGGAGTCGGCGTGGCACGCGTTACGGCAGGCCGAGGAGGTGTCCGACGACTTCGCCGCGGCACACGCGTGGCGGGTGTTGTGGCAGGCCAGTTCCGCCCGCTTCGACCACGAGGAGGCGTTGACCCGCGTCGACCGCGCCCTGGCCGTGGCGCAGGCACGTGCCGACCTGCGCGGGTGGCAGGCGACGCTGTCCGCCGACAAGGCGTCCACGCTCCGGCACCTGGACCGGCTCGCCGACGCGGATGCGGTGCTGCGTGCGGTCGGCACCGCGTCGGATGCCTTGAACGTCGCCATGGCCGTCCAGAACTACTGGCTGGGCCGGTGGGACGACAACACGTTCGACCACCCGGCCCACGGCCTCAGCGCGCTCGTCGCTGCCCGCCGTGGCCGGATCGAGGTCGCCCGGGACCACCTCCACACCGCCGGCCGGAGAGCCGTCACCACAGTCGAGACCAGCTGGTTCGCGCCGGCCGCAGAGTCCTTCATCGCCGAGGCAGAGGGACGGGTCGATCAGGCGATCGCCGCGTTACAGCCACTACTGCAAGCACCACGCACCCCCGAACGGCACCAGTGGCTGCCGCTTCTCACCCGCCTCGCCCTGTCCGCCCACCGCCACGACATCGCCGTGCACGCCGCCCGGATCTGCGCGGAAGACGCAGCCGTGGAACAGATCCGCGCCGAAGCGTCCGCAGCGCACTGTCAAGGCCTGATCGACGGCGACCCGGCCCCCGTGCTGGCCACAGCGGCGCACTACCGGGACGTCGGCCGACCAGTCCAGGCAGCCGAGGCCCTGGAGACCGCCGCCGCCCTGCTCGCCGCACGAGGCGACGACGCCCGTGCACGCACGACGTCCGACGAAGCGACAGCCGGCTACACCCGGCTCGGCGCAACACTCGACGTTCGACGCACCGAGGCCCAGCGCCACACCACCCGAAACGAAGGGAAGACGGGATGACCGCGTCGACGGGGCGATCACTGCGGGTCGCCCTGCTGGGGCCGGTACGCGCCTGGTCGAACGGCCGGGAGATCGCGCTCGGCTCCGCACGCCAACGCGGCCTGTTCGTGGTCCTGGCACTGCGGCCCGGCGCGGTGGTGCGGCGCGACGAGCTGATCCGCGCCGTGTGGGGCGACAACGCGCCGGCGACGGTCGAAGGCAGCATCTACACCTACGTCTCCGTGCTGCGCAAGGCATTGGAGCCGGACCGCCCCCGGGACGTCGCCTCCCGCCTGCTGGAGTCGGTCGGCCCCGGCTACCGGCTCGTGCTGGACCCGGACGCCTCGGACGTCGCCGAGTTCGAGGCCCTCCGCCAACGGGCGCGCCGGCAACTGGACGACGGCACGCCCCAGGAGGCGCTCCGGTCGCTGGACTCGGCACTCGCCCTGTGGCGCGGCGTCCCGATGACGGGCGTGGACGGGCCGTTCGCGCAAGCCCACCGGCAACGGCTCGGCGAAGCCCACTCCGCCGTCCGGGAACTCCGCGCGGAGGCGGCACTCGCCACCGGAACGCACCTGGACGTGATCGCCGAACTGGGCGCGCTGGTCACCGAGGAACCGCTGCGGGAACGCGCACGCGAACTGCTGATGTCGGCGCTGCACCAGGCCGGGCGCGGCGCGGAGGCGCTGGAGGTCTTCCACGACGCCAGGCAGGTCCTGCGGGCCGAACTCGACGTCGAACCCGGGCCGGGCCTGCGCGCCGCCCACGAGCGGGTGCTCGGGACAGCACCCCGACGCGAGCCCGTGCGGGTGCCGTCGAACCGGAGGGTGGAGCCCGTCCTGCTCGGCCGGGAAGCCGAGTCGGCCGCCGTGCAGGACGCGATCGAGGACCTGTCCGCCGGACGGGGCCGGGCGCTGTGGGTCGAAGGCGAGCTGGGCATCGGCAAGTCGACGCTGCTGGACGCCGCGCTGGCCCGGGCCGAGGCCGCCGGGCACCAGGTGGCGCACGCCGTGGCGGACGAGCTGGGCACCCGGTTCCCGCTCCGGCCGGCGCTCGACTCCCTGGGCATCGACGTGCGCTCGGCGGACCCCCGGCGCGCGGAGATCGCCCGTGCGCTGCGCGACCGGAAACACCCGGCGGGATCGCTGTTCGCCGACGGCGATCCGACCGCCCAGGCCATCGACCGGCTGGTGGCGCTGGTGGACCGGCTGTGCGGGGACGGGCCGCTGGTCCTGGCCCTGGACGACCTCCAGTGGGCCGACGAGGACACCGTGGAGCTGTGGCGGAGGCTCGGCGTCGGCACCCGCCGGTTGCCGCTGCTGCTGATCGGCGCGGCACGACCGGTGCCGCACCGCGCCGACGTGGCACGCCTGCGGCGCGAGGTGGAGTCCGGCGGCGTGGTGCTGGACCTCGCGCCGCTGACGGACGTCGCCGTGGCGGGCATCGTGGCTGCCCAGGTGGGCGCGGAGCCCGGTCCCGGGTTGCGCCGGGTCGCCGCGTGGGCCGGCGGGAACCCGCTGTACGCGCGGGAGTTGGCCGACGCGCTGGTGCGCGAGCACGCGGTGCGGTTCGACACGGGGCCGGCCGACGTGTCGCCGGACGTGCTGGACCGCGCGCCGCCGTCCCTGGTGTCGACGGTGGCCGCCCGGCTGGACTTCCTGTCCGCGCCCACCAGGGAGGTGCTGCGGTGCGCGGCGCTGCTGGGCGGCGAGTTCGCCGTCGGCGACCTGTCGGTCGTGCTGGGCCGACCGGTGCCGGTGCTGCTGTCCGCCTTCACCGAGGCCATGGCGGCGGGCGTGCTGCGCGACGCGGGCCCGCGCATGGCGTTCCGCCACCCGCTGATCAGGCAGGCGCTCTACGAGGGCACGCCGCCGGCCGTGCGCGCCGACCTGCACCAGCGGGCCGCCCGGGCGCTCGCGGCGGCCGACGCGCCGGTCGAACACGTGGCCCGGCAACTGCTCGCCACCTCGGACGGGATCGGCGAGTGGGCGGTCCCGTGGCTGGCGGTGCGGGCACCCGCGCTCGTCCACCGGGCTCCGCTGGTGGCCGTCGAACTGCTGCGCCGCTGCCTGCGTTCCGCCGGCGACGACGTCCGGTACCCGGTGCTGAACGCGTACCTGGGCAGCGCGCTGTTCCGGATCGGGCACGACGCCGAGGCGGAGGAGCAGACCCGCCGCGCACTGCCCCACCTGCGCGACCCGGACCGGATCGCCGAGGCGCGCTGGACGCTGGCCTACGTGCCCTTCCGCGCCTCACACCCGCAGGCCGCGCTGGCGGCGCTGCGCGAGGCGCTCGCCGACCCGGTGCTCACCGACACCTGGCGGGCCCGGCTGCTGTCGCTGCTGGCCCTGGTGCAGCGGGCCGGTGTGGGCGAGTTGGACGCGTCGGCCGCCAGCGCGCGCCAGGCCATCGAGGCGGGCCGGCGCGCGGGCGACCCGTACGCCATCGGGCAGGCGCTGGAGGTGCTGTGGCAGGTGGACGTGGTGCGCCGGGACTACGTGCGCGCCGTCGGCTACCTGGACCAGGCGCTGGACGTCGTCGGCACCGACCTGCGGCTCACCGACCTGCGGCTGATGCTGCTGGACAACCGGGTGTTCACGCTCCAGTGCCTGGACCGGCTGGACGAGGCGACCGACACGCTGCGGCTGGCGTTCGCCGCGGCCGGCCAGGACACCCCGGTGGCGAGCCTGCACGTCTCCGCCGCCGTGCACCGGTTCTGGCTGGGCGACTGGGACGACGCCATGGCCCGGCTGGAGGAGGTCCTGGCGCACGATCCGGAGCTCACCGGGTTCGGGCTGCGCGAAGGCGGCCCGGTGCTGCTGCACGGGGTGGCCGCGCTGATCGCCGCGCACCGGGACGACGAGGCCCGGCTGCGGACCCACCTCACGGCCGGCACCGAACTGCCCATGGTGACCGTGGCGTACCAGGAGAACTGCGATTTCCTGGTGGCGGCGGAGGCGCTCGCCGCCACCCGCGACGGCGACCACGCGAAGGCCGTCGAACTGCTCGGGACCACGCTGCTGGGCACCGGGGACGCCGTCCAGACGACGCTGCGGCACCAGTGGCTGCCCGAGCTGGTGCGCCTCGCGCTGGCGTGCGACGACCGGGCCACGGCCCGCGCCGCGGTCGAGACGTGCGAGGCGGAGGCGGCCAGGGAGACGTCGGTCGCGCGGGCGGCGGCTGCGGCCCGGCGCTGCCGGTGCCTGTTCGACGGTGACCCGGACGGGTTGCTCGACGTGGCGGCGCACTACCGGTCGGTCGGCCGGACCTTCGAGCTGGCGCAGACACTGGAGGACCGGGCGGTGCTGCTGGACCGCCGGGGAAGCGCGCCGCAGGCCACCGCCACCCGGCGCGAGGCGATCGCGCTCTACCAGGGGCTCGGCGCGGCCTGGGACGTCCGCCGGGCGGCCCGCCCCGCCTGACCGCGTCGTCAGGGGGCGGTGTGCCCCGGCTGTTCGTCGGCACCGGCGTCGTCCGCGCACTCGGGCGGGGCGTCGATCACCCCGTCGGCGGACATCACCCAGTCCGCCGTCTCGGGCGCGGGTGGGCCTCCGACCCGGCGACGACGCCGCACCACCTGGTCCACCACGTGCCGCAGCCCGGCCTTGTCGACCATCGTCGACCTCATGTCAGATCACTCCCTTCCGCAGTGCGTAGGCGACCGCGTGCGGCCGGTTGCGCAGGTTCAACCTGCTGGTGATGCCGTAGAAGACGTTCTTGATCGTCCGCTCGGAGTACGACAGCGTGGTGGCGATCTCGGCGGTGTCCAACCCGTCCGCCATCAGCCGCAGGACCTCCACCTCGCGGCCGGTCAGCTTGCCCCGCTCGGACGCGGGCGCGACCAGCTGCCGCTGCAACCGCCGCACGTGGTCGAGCAGGTCCGCCACCAGGTTCGGCGGCATCACTCCGCCGCCCGACGCGGCGGCCAGCACACTGCGCGACAACCGTTCCCCGGTCGCGCCGGCGCGCGGCAGGATCGCCACCACCCGGCACTCCACGGCGGTGAGGACGTCGGCCTCGCCGACCTCGTCCAACACCAGCACCACGGGGATCCGCGCCTGCGCCGCCGATCGGCGCAGGCCCGCCACCACCTCTTCGGTCAGCCTGCCGACGGCCAGCACGGCGACCTCGGCCGTGCTCCGCTGGTCCGCCCCCACCAGCGCGATCTCGGGCCTGGACCCGAGGTGGCTGGTGAGACCGGCCAGGGTGAGGTGATCGGTGGCCTGGACGACGACCCGAACTCGCTGCTGCACCACTGCCTCCCACAGTTCCGGCTTGCATCACCGAGTCTGGGAGTAGCGGCTTCACGGGTTCTCAAACGCGTCTACAGAGCTTCTTCACGGCGGTCCCGCGGCCTGTGAAGAACGCCCGGAACAGGAGACTCCGCCGCCGGCCCGGTGTCAAGGGCCTCGTGCGGGCCGATGGGGAACGGCCGCCCGAAGTCGTGCCAGTACCGGTGTGCCGCCACCAGGACGTCGGGCAGGCCCCGCGTCGGCCGCCAGCCCGGGTAGTCGCGCCGGAACTTGCGGGTGTCGGTCAGCCACCACCGCGGGTCCGCGTAGCCCGCG
>CBHFOL010000439.1:0-6023 GCA_965995405.1 uncultured Saccharothrix sp. | reverse complement strand
CCGATCGCCTCGCGTAGCAGCACGGTCATCGCGCGCCTCCTTCCGGCCGGCCGTGCCACCACGTTACCGATCCGTCCCGTCGACGGGCAGTGACTTCGCGGCACGTCCGCCAAGGGCGAACGAGTGAACCGGCCGGTAAGTTCCCGTGCGCGTGTCCGGTCGCGGCCGGGATTGCCCTGCTCACGTCACTCGACGGGGATCTTGAGGTGGTCGAGGAGTAGATCAAGGGCGACCTCGACGGACGCGGCACGAACTTTATGACGATCGCCACCGACAGTGATCGTCTGCACGACCGAGCCCGACATTCCGGACAAACCGATGTGGACGGTGCCCGCCGAAACCCCATTCTGCGGGTCCGGCCCGGCGACACCGGTCAGCCCGAGCCCCCACGTGGCCCCGCAGCGCGCCCGTGCGCCCTCGGCGAGCTGTCGGGCCACCTCGGGGTGCACGGCACCGTGTGAGGCCAACAGAGCGCTGTCAACGCCCGCCAACGACGCCTTAAGGTCCGTCGCGTACACGATCAGCCCACCACGCAGCACGGCACTGGCACCGGGCACCCGGGTGATCTCGGCGGCGACCAGGCCGCCGGTGAGCGACTCGGCGGTGGCGACCGTCTCACCGCGTGCCTTCAAGGCCGCGACGACCTGCTCGGCGGTCACGCCCCGGCCACCGCCCGCTTGCCACGCGCCCGCAGCTTCACTGCGCGGATCACGTAGTCGACACCGGTCACGACGGTCAGCACGACAGCCGCGTACATGGTGACCACGGCCACGATCTGAAGCCCCTCCGGCAACGGCAGCAGGTATAGGCCGATGGCGACGATCTGCACCAGCGTCTTGGCCTTGCCACCCCGACTGGCCGGGATGACGCCGTGCCGGATCACCCAGAACCGGAGCGCCGTCACGCCCAGCTCGCGCACCGCGATCACCACCGTGATCCACCACGGCAGCTCGCCGAGCAGGCTCAGGCCCACCAGCGCGGCCCCGGTGAGCGCCTTGTCCGCGATCGGGTCGGCGATCTTGCCGAAGTCGGTGATCAGGCCGTGCTTGCGGGCGAGGTTGCCGTCCACGTGGTCGGTGACCGACGCGATGGCGAACACCCCGAACGCCGCCAGCCGCCACAGCCGGTCGTGGCCACCTTCGGCGAACAGCAGGTACAGGAACACCGGCACGAGCACCAGCCGGGACATCGTCAGCACGTTGGCGATGTTCAGCACCGGCACGCGCGGCGGTTCGGTCACCTCGGGAGCACCTCGATCGCGGTGACCACCAGGTCCACGCCCTCGGCGGCGTCGACCCGGCAGCGCACCAGGTCGCCGACCTTCAGCCCGTCCGGGTTGGTGATCACGCACTCGCCGTCGACCTCGGGCGCCTGGTGGGCGGCGCGGCCGACGCAGTCGTTGTCGTCGTCCTCCTCGGTCTCCACCAGGATGACGACCTCGTCGCCGACGCGGTCCTCGGCGCGCTGCGAGGTGAGCTCCTCGACCAGGTTGGAGATGCGGGCGACGCGTTCGGCGATGGTGTCGGCGTCCAGCTTGTCGGGCAGCGTCTCGGCTTCGGTGCCGTCCTCGTCGGAGTAGCCGAACACGCCGACCGCGTCGAGCCGGGCCTCGGTGAGGAAGCGTTCGAGTTCGGCGACGTCGTCCTCGGTCTCGCCGGGGAAGCCGACGATCACGTTGGACCGGATGCCGGCCTGCGGCGCGAGCTCGCGGATCTGCCCGACCAGGCCGAGGAACGACTCGGTGGAGCCGAACCGCCGCATCCGGCGCAGCACCGGCTCGCTGGAGTGCTGGAACGACATGTCGAAGTACTGGGCGACGTTCGGCGTGGTCGCGATGGCCTTGACCAGGGTGGGCTTGGTCTCGGCGGGCTGGAGGTAGGAGACGCGGACCCGGTCGACCACCTGCGACAGCCGTTCCAGCAGGTTCTCCAGGCCGCCCAGTTCGCGCGGCAGGTCCTTGGCGTAGGAGGTGGAGTTCTCGCTGACCAGGAACACCTCGCGGACGCCCTGCTCGGCCAGCCAGCGGGCCTCGGCGACGATCTCGTCGGGGTGCCGGGACACGAACGCGCCCCGGAAGCTCGGGATGGCGCAGAACGAGCAGCGGCGGTCGCAGCCTGAGGCGATCTTGAGCGGCGCGACGGGCGTGTCCTCCAGTCGGGTGCGCAGCACGCGGGGCCCCCAGCCGTGGCCGGGTACCTGCACCTCCTCGGCGGCCTTGGGGCGCTGCACGGGCGTCAGCGGCAGCAGGGTGCGGCGGTCGACCGGCTTGTGCGACTCGACGGTCCGGCCGCCCAGCACGTCGTCCAGGCGGTCGGCGAGGTTCTCGTAGTGGTCGAACCCGAGCACCGCGTTCGCCTCGGGCAGGCTGTCCGCGAGTTCCGTGCCGTAGCGCTCGGCCATGCAGCCGACGGCGACGACCTTCGCGCCGGAGTCGGCGGCGGCGAGCAGGGTGTCGACGGAGTCCTTCTTGGCCGACTCCACGAAGCCGCAGGTGTTGACCACGATCACGTCGGCGTCGTCGTCCACCAGCTGCCAGCCGCCGGCGGTGAGGCGACCGGCGAGTTCCTCGGAGTCGACTTCGTTGCGGGCGCACCCGAGGGTCAGCATGGCGACGCGCTTGGACGTGGCGGGGGAAGACACGGTGCTCAGGGTAACGGGCGGCGGGGGTGTCGCTTGACGTCAGAGGCCGACCGAAGCTTCCCGACGACACCGACCAAACGTGACACTTTGCCACCCGAAGGGGTAATTGTCCGTTTCACTCGACCCCGGCGAAGCGGCCGACCACAGCCGGAACGGGCCGGCCGGTTACGTTTGCCCGGTGAACGACCTGATCAACGTCCGGCGGGCCCGGACCGGTGACGTGCGGGCCATGAAGGCCCTCATCGACCAGTACGCGGGCAAGGTGCTGCTGGCCAAGCCGCTGGTCACGCTGTTCGAGGACATCCAGGAGTTCTGGGTGGCCGAGGAGAACGGCGTGGTGCTCGGCTGCGGCGCGCTGCACGTCCTCTGGGAGGACCTCGCCGAAATCCGCACGGTCGCCGTGTCACCCGCGACGTTGGGACGGGGCATCGGCCACCGACTTGTCGCCCAACTGGTCGACACCGCACGCGAGTTGCAGCTCTCCCGCGTCTTCGTGCTGACCTTCGAGACCAAGTTCTTCGCCCGCCACGGCTTCGTGGAGATCGACGGGACGCCGGTCTCCCCCGAGGTCTACGAGGAGATCATGCGGTCGGCCGACGAGGGCGTCGCGGAGTTCCTCGACCTCTCCTACGTCAAACCGAACACGCTGGGGAACTCCCGGATGCTGCTCAACCTCTGACTATTCGAACCACAACTCGAATAGTCTTGACTCCACGAACGTCCGCCCGCGAGGATGATCGACGTGGAGCAGCTGACGGTCGACGAGCTGGCGGTCCGAGTGGGCCTGCCGGGCAGCACGATCCGCATGTACCAGACCAAGGGCGTGCTCCACGCCCCCAAGCGACAGGGCCGCCAGGCGTTCTACGACACCTCGCACATCGAACGCCTGACCCTGGTCCAACGCCTCCAGGCCCGGGGCTTCTCCCTACCCGCGATCGCCGAACTCGTGAAAGCACGCGAAGAAGGCGCGAGCGTCGCCGCAGTGCTCGGCGTAGGCGACACCGAAGGCCCGGACGACTGGGTACGGGTCCGCGTCCGCGACATCAGCCGCCTCGTCCCCATGGGCGACGTCCGCCCGAAGGTCCTGCGCCGCGCCATCCAGCTCGGCCTGGTCCGGTGGCGGCGAGGCTGGCCGCACACCCGCCGCTGGGCACTGGAAGCCGGCAACCGCCTGGCGATGCTGACCGTCCCGGCGGAGGACGTGCTGGACAAGTTCGCGAACCTGCGCACCGCCACCGACGCCATCGCCGACGACTTCGTGGAGGTCTTCGAACGCCGGCTGTGGCCGCAGCTCGCCGAGCAGTCCGAGCAGGAGGACCAGCTCGACCGGATCCGGGCGCTGCTGGTCGAGCTCACCTACACCGCCGAGACGGTCGTCGTCGGCACGCTGCGCGAGTCGATCCGGGAAGCCGCCGAGGAGTTCGCCCGCCGGCACGGCCTGCTGCCGGGCGACGATTTCCGACCGGCGTGGGCTGAGGAACCCCTGCCGATCGCCGAACGTCTTATAGACAACGAGACCGAGATCCCGGATGAGCCCGCGATCCGGCGGTTCCTCGACCAGGGCGACGAGTCCTAGCGCCCTGCCCAGCTGTCCCCGACGCCGATGGCGCCCGGGTGGTTCGAGCCGGTTCGGAGGGGTTCGGCTCGCACATCCGACGCCCGGCCGCGCGGGACGCCCCGTGCCCGGCGGGTCGACACGGTCCGCCGGGCACGGTATTCGACCATTCACCCGCTGTTACCGCCCTATGGGCCTGTTGGTGCTTACGCCCGTCGCCGCACACCGGTATGAACCTCCTCACAACCGTTCGACCGAGGGGGAACCACCGTGAAATCCTTGCGCACCGCGTTCGCCGTCGTCCTCACGTCGCTGGCGCTGCTGGTCGGCGCGAGCACCGCCCAGGCGGCCATCAACGCGCCGGCGGTCACCGACGACTACCTGTTCGACAAGTCCCTGGCCCAGTTCAGCTCGATCAAGGCGTCCGCGCCCTACGCCGACCAGCTCGACTGGTCGTCCGACGGCTGCTCCTGGTCGCCGGACAACCCGTTCGGCTTCAAGTTCCTGCCCGCGTGCCACCGCCACGACTTCGGCTACCGCAACTACAAGCGGCAGGGCCGGTTCAACGAGACGACCCGGCTCACCATCGACAACAAGTTCAAGTCCGACATGTACTTCCAGTGCGCCGGCAACTGGGCGTGCAACCGGACCGCCGACCTGTACTACAACGCGGTCCGCCAGTTCGGCGCCAGCTGACCGACACCGTGAGTGCGGCTCAGTCCTCGTCCGCGTCGGGGGCTGAGCCGCCCCGGATCAGGTACACCACGGAGTCCAGCTCGTCCGGCTTGATCAGCACGTCACGTGCCTTCGAACCCTCCGACGGGCCGACCACGCCCCGGGTCTCCAGCAGGTCCATCAGCCGGCCCGCCTTCGCGAAACCCACCCGCAGCTTGCGCTGGAGCATCGACGTCGACCCGAACTGGGACGTGACGATCAGCTCCGCCGCCTGAAGCAGCAGCTCCAGGTCGTCGCCGATGTCGGCGTCGATCTCCTTCTTCTCGCCCGCCTTCGCCGCCGTCACGCCGTCGGTGTACTCGGGCTGCGCCTGCTCCTTGGTGAAGTTGACGATCTCGGCGATCTCCTCGTCGCCGACGAACGCCCCCTGCACGCGCACCGGCTTCGACGCGCCCATCGGCAGGTACAGGCCGTCGCCCATGCCGATCAGCTTCTCCGCGCCCGGCTGGTCCAGGATGACCCGCGAGTCGGTCAGCGACGACGTGGCGAACGCCAGCCGCGACGGCACGTTCGTCTTGATCAGACCGGTCACCACGTCCACCGACGGCCGCTGCGTGGCCAGCACCAGGTGGATGCCAGCCGCACGCGCCTTCTGCGTGATCCGGACGATCGCGTCCTCCACGTCGCGCGGCGCGGTCATCATCAGGTCGGCCAGCTCGTCCACAATCGCCATGATGTACGGGTACGGCCGGTACACGCGTTCGCTGCCGGGCGGCGCGCCGATCTCGCCGGACCGCACCTTGCGGTTGAAGTCGTCGATGTGGCGCACCCGGTTGACCTGCATGTCCTGGTAGCGCTGCTCCATCTCCTCGACCAGCCAGGCCAGCGCGGCCGCGGCCTTCTTCGGCTGCGTGATGATCGGCGTGATCAGGTGCGGGATGCCCTCGTACGGCGTCAGCTCGACCATCTTCGGGTCGATGAGGATCATCCGGACCTCGTCCGGCGTCGCGCGGGCCAGCAGCGACACCAGCATCGAGTTGACGAACGACGACTTGCCGGAACCCGTGGAGCCCGCGACCAGCAGGTGCGGCATCTTCGTCAGGTTCGCGGTGACCATGTGGCCCTCGATGTCCTTGCCGAGGCCGATCACCAT
>CBHFOL010000438.1:0-6024 GCA_965995405.1 uncultured Saccharothrix sp. | reverse complement strand
GGGGGCGGGGCGCGGGGGGGGGCGGGGCCCGGCCGCGCCCCCCGCCCCCCCCCCCGGCCCGCTCGCGACCTCGCCCACGACGCCGGAGGCGGCGCGATCACACACAGGGGCGTCCGGTGAGTGCTAGGGACTGGATCGAAAAGGACTTCTACCGGGAGCTGGGCGTCTCCTCCGACGCCTCGGCCGACGAGATCAAGAAGGCGTACCGCAAGCTGGCGCGGGAGCTGCACCCCGACGCCAACCCCGGTGACGCCAAGGCCGAGGCCCGGTTCAAGGCGGTGTCCGAGGCGTACGGCGTGCTGTCGGACGCCTCGAAGCGCAAGCAGTACGACGAGGCCCGCCGGCTGTTCGCCGGTGGTGGCGGCTTCCCCGGCGGCTTCGGCCAGGGCGGCGGGTTCGACGTCGGCGACCTGTTCAACCGCCAGCAGGCGGGCGCGGGCGGCATGGGCGGCCTCGGCGACCTGCTCGGCGGCCTGTTCAACCGGCGCGGCGGCGGCACGAGCGCGTCGGCGACCCGGCCCCGGCGCGGCGAGGACGTCGAGACCGACGTGCGGATCGACTTCACCGAGGCCGTGCAGGGCGCGACGGTGCCCATGCGGCTGTCCAGCCCGGCGACCTGCTCGACGTGCGCGGGTTCCGGCGCGAAGCCGGGCACCACGCCGCGCACCTGCCCCGACCGCGGCGGCGCGGGCCTGGTGACCCGCAACCAGGGCGCGTTCGCGTTCTCCGAGCCGTGCGCCGACTGCCGGGGCACCGGCCGGATCATCGACGACCCGTGCCCGGACTGCGGCGGCGACGGTGTCAGCACCAAGACCCGCACGCTGACCATCCGCATCCCGGCCGGCGTGGACGACGGCCCGCGGAGCCGACTGGCCGGCCAGGGCGAGCCGGGCCGCAACAACGGCCCCAACGGCGACCTCTACGTGCGCGTACACGTCAACCCGGACCCGCTGTTCGGCCGGTCCGGCAACAACCTGACCGTGACCGTGCCGGTGACGTTCCCCGAACTCGCGCTGGGTACCACGTTGACCGTGCCGACGCTGGACGGCAAGGTGACCTTGAAGGTGCCGCCGGGCACGGCTTCCGGTCAGGTGCTGCGCGCCAAGGGCAAGGGCATCCGCAAGCGCGACGGGCAGACGGGCGACCTGCTCATCACGTTGCAGGTGGCCGTGCCGAACAACATGGACGCCGCCGCGCGGGAGGCACTGGAGGCGTACGCGTCGGCGACCGCCCTGCACGACCCGAGGGCGGACCTCAACGCCTTGGTGGAGAAGAGGTCGACATGACGTTCCCGTTCCCGCCGGGCACCGACGAGGACACCCCGTTCTTCGTGATCTCCGTGGCAGCGCAGCTGTCCGGTCTGCACGCGCAGACCCTCCGGTCGTACGACCGGATGGGTCTGGTGTCGCCGGGGCGCACCTCCGGTGGTGGGCGGCGGTACTCGATGCGCGACATCGTGCTGTTGCGCGAGGTGCAGCGCCTCTCCCAGGAGGAGGGCGTCAACCTGGCGGGGGTCAAGCGGATCATCGAGCTGGAGAACGAGGTGGGCGCGCTGCGCGCCCACGTCGCGGAACTGACCGAGCAGCTGGCGTCGGCGCTGGCAGCCGCCGAACACGCGGCGGCGTCGGTGCACCGGTCACTGCGCCGCGACCTGGTGCCGGTGCGGCACGAGACGGCACTCGTGGTCTGGAAGCCGAACCGCGACAAGCGCTGACCCCGACAGACCACCTGCCAAGGCCCGCGCTCGTCGCCCGGCTTGCAGGGCGGTGTCGGGCGGTGTGGTGCGGGGCAACAATGCGGTGCCTGGCTCGCCGCGCAGCGCTGAGCACGTGGTGGCGGGCGGTGCCGAGCAGGGCAATGCGGTGCAGGGCAGGGTGGTGCCTGGCTCGCCGTGCAGTGCCGAGCTTGCGGTGGCGAGCTTGCGGTGGCGAGCGGTGCGGTGCAGGGCAAGGCGGTGCTTGGCTCGCCGCTCGGTACCGAGCCTGCGGTGGTGGGCGGTGCCCGGCAGGGCGGCGTCGGGCTTGCAGCGCAGTGCCGGAGCCTGCGGTGGCGGGCGGTGCCGGGCAGGGCGGCGTCGGGCTTGCAGCGCACTGCCGAGCTTGCGGTGGTGTGGCGGTCTCGTGGTGGGTCCGCCGGGCTTGACGGTGGCGAGGACGTTGTCCGCCCCCGGAGCAGGCCCGTGGTTCGCCGGGCTTGTACCGGCTCGTCGGGCGAGTGGTCGGCCTGTGGGTCGGCCCATGACCGCCGGACGCGAGAGCAAAGCTGTCCCGGTCGGTCGTGACTGCCGGACGCGAGAGCAAGGTGGTCCCGGCCCGGTCTGTGACCGCCCGACGAGAGACTCGTGACCCCCTCCCCGACCGGCCCGCACGCCGGTCGGCGGAGGAGATCAGTCCAGGGTGAACGGGTCGTACTTGATCCGGTCCAGCGGCGTGCCCGCGACGAGCATCCGGGACACGGTCGCCCGGATCATCGACGGCGAACCGCACACCAGCACGTCCCGGTCCTCCCACGCCCCGTAACGGGTGACGACGTCGGCCAGCGTGCCCTGCTCGACGCCACGCGCCCCGGGATCGGACTCCAGCACCGGGACGACGGTCAGCCACGGGTTGGTCATCGCCACCCGCTGCAAGTTGTCCAGGTCGTAGAGGTCCTCACGGGTGCGCCCGCCGATGAACAGGTGCACGCGGGGGTTCTCGCCCCACCGCGCCATCTCGTCGATGATCGCGTGCATCGGGGCCACACCCGTGCCGCCGGCCACCATGAGCACGTCGTTGCCCGCTTTGCGGTCCACGTGCAGCCGGCCCATCGGCGGCCCGATGCGCCACACGTCACCCGGTTGGGTGTGTCCGACGATGGACCGGCTGACCCAGCCACCCTCGACGGACCGGATGTGGAACTCGACGATGCCGTCTTCGCGCGGCGCGTTGGCCGGCGAGAAGTACCGCCACAGCCGGGCCCGTTGCGGGGTCTCGACGCTCATGTACTGACCGGCGCGGTAGGTGATCGGGTGATCCGGCTGGAGCCGGACGACCGCGAGGTCCCAGCTGACCCGCTGGTGCTCCAGCACGGTCGCGTGCCAGTAGGCGGGCCCGTCGTCGGCCGCCGCCGCCTCCTGCATGGCGCGCGCCATGATCGTGTACGCCTCGGCCCAGGCCAGTTCGACCTGCGGCGTCCAGGCGGTGCCGGCGAACTTCTTCACGGCCGCCAGCAGTGCCGTACCGACCGACTCGTAGTGCACGTTGACCACGCCGAACTTGCGGTGGTCACGGCCGAGTTGGCGGAGGAAGGGGATCAGGTCGTCCGGGCGGTCCACCATCTGCACGACGTGGACGAGGGCCCGCAGCAACCTGCTCCGCTGCACCTCCATGTTCGCGGGGAACATCTCGCGGGTCGCCGGCGCGAGGCTGAAGAGCATGCCGTAGAAGAATTTCGCGACCTCGTCAGAGCGCGGCTCGACCACCGCGAAGCTCTCCCGGATCATCCGCACCATCGCGGTGACACCCGGTGGAGGTTCTCGGTGAGGAGGGCTCGGGATGGGGCTCAACACAGCGTTCGCAGTCATGGTCCGGGCGCAGTCTCCACGTTTCTAACGGCGCCAGCAAGGCGCTACGTCCTCGTCAAGCTTCCATCCCCGACGATGCGAGGCTAACCCGTCAACTGGCCGGTTGACTCCTTGATGCCACGTTCGAGTGCAGTGCGGTTACAGACGGTTGCGGTGCGTTGCAACCATTGAGCGAACATTCGGGACGACATGTACCAGTTTCGCCGATTGCCCTCCGCCTGGGTGGGTTCCATGCCCGCGCGGGTAGACGGGGTCGCATCGAACCCGACAGGCAAACCGCGCCTCCGTCCCGCCCTGCGTGCGCCGGCTCACGCCCGCCCGGTCCGGTGTGACCCGTGCCCGTTCGGTGTTGCGGGCACCGGATGGCCGGTGAAGGTCGTGTTCGGCCGGTGTCGGGGGAGGCATGTTTGGTTCGGTGGACGATCACTGCATTTCAGGCACCCGGAATACGTGATCGTCCACCAACACGGACACGCCCCCATCAGACCCGGCCGCCACTCCCGTCAGGCCCGGCCGGATCGCGTGCCGATCGCCATCGGAGCACCTCGAAGCGGCTCGACCGCTCGGCCGTACGGGCGTCAAGGCTGGTCACCCTGGTGGCGGCAGGCATTCCGCACTGGTGCGGTGTGCCGAGCCGACCTGTGGATTCACACCTGGGGATTGTGGACAACTGCCCGCACCGTGTGGACAACCGGCTGCGACATGTGGGTGACGCGGTCAGCTCCGGGACGCCCGCTCGGCTGCGCTGCGTTCGATACAGAACTCGTTGCCCTCCGGATCGGTCAACGTCACCCAGCCGGTGCCGTCCGGGCGGCGCTGGTCGTCGAACAGGCTCGCACCGATACCGAGCAGGCGCTCCACCTCCTCGTCCCGCGTGGAGTCGGGCTGGAGGTCGAGGTGGACCCGGTTCTTCACCGCCTTGTCCTCGGGAACCTGGATGAACAGCAGGTTCGTCCCGTTCGGCAGGACGATCAGGGCCTCCTGGTCGCCGGGGTGGTCGTCGTCCGAGAGCGGCCGGCCGGTCACCCGGCTCCAGAACAGGCCCAGCTCGTACGCGTCCCGGCAGTCGAACGTGATGCTGTGCACTAGTGAGGTCATGCGCAGATCTTCACGGGCGCGCCGGCCGGTCGCACCGGATTTAACCCCGTCCAGCACGTGGCCGCGTTCGACGCTCTGCCGCGTTCGGTGATCGGCTGTGTTCGGCGCTTGGCTGCGTTCGGCGGTCAGCCGGGGGTCAGTCGCGTTCGGCTGCGGTCAGCCGCCGTACGGGACGGTGATGATCTCCAGGTTGTGCCCGTTCGGGTCCTCGAAGTACACACCACGGCCGCCGTCGTTGGTGTTGATCTCGCCCGACCGCCGGTGGTACGGGTCGGCCCAGTAGGCCAGGCCGCGCTCCCGGATCCGGCCGAAGATCTGGTCGAACTCGGCCTCGGACACCAGGAACGCGTAGTGCTGCGGCGCGATGGCGTCGGTCGTGGCGAACACGTCCAGGGAGACCTCGTTGTCGGTCTCCACGGTCAGGAATGGTCCGAACGGCACGGCGGGCCGGAACCCGAAGACCTCCACCAGGAAGTCGGCCGTGGCCCGGGCGTCGTGAGCGGAAACGATGGTGTGGTTCAGCTTCACGGTCATGTCACTCACCGTAAAACCTCCAGGATAGTGGAGGTCAAGGGTTGAATTGTGACCCACGTCACCTGGGTTCCGTCAGGTTGAGCGGAACAGACTCAACTTTTCTGCCGTTGAGCAGGATGGCGGCGGGTTTGGAACGCTGGCCCTTGCGCACGACACCCAGACCGAGGTGAGGAATGGACGCTTTCAACCCGACCACGAAGACGCAGCAGGCGGTGTCCGCCGCAGTCCAGGCGGCGACTGTCGCGGGCAACCCCGATGTCAGTTCGGTTCACCTCCTCGGCGCCCTCCTGGCCCAGGGTGACGGCCTGACGGCACCGCTGCTGTCCGCCGTCGGCGCCGACCCGAAGGTGGTGCACAAGGAGCTGGAGCAGCTGGCCCGTGCGCTCCCGGCGGCCAGCGGGTCGTCGGTGTCCGCGCCGCAGCTGTCCCGGGACGCGGTCCGCGTGCTCGGCAAGGCGCAGGAACTGGCCACCGAGATGGGCGACGAGTACGTGTCGACGGAGCACCTGCTGGTGGGCCTGGCGCAGCACGGCGGCCAGGTCGCCGACCTGCTCGGCCGGCACGGCGCGACCCCGGAGGCGTTGAAGGAGGCGTTCGGCAAGGTGCGCGGCTCCGCTCGGGTCACCAGTCCCGACCCGGAGGGCACCTACAAGGCGTTGGAGAAGTACGGCGTCGACCTGACCGAACGCGCCCGCAAGGGCGAGCTCGACCCGGTCATCGGCCGCAACACCGAGATCCGCCGGGTCGTGCAGGTGTTGTCCCGGCGCACCAAGAACAACCCCGTCCTGATCGGCGAGCCCGGTGTCGGCAAGACCGCCATCGTGGAGGGC
>CBHFOL010000437.1:0-6056 GCA_965995405.1 uncultured Saccharothrix sp. | reverse complement strand
GGCGGCGGTGAACTGGCACATGGTCGCGCAGTTCACCGGCTGGAGCACGGTCGAGCCACCGACGTGGATGACGGTCGACGCGCCCGTGTACGTGCCACCGGACGCGAGGACCACACGGCTGGCGACGGTGACGTCACCGACGGTCGTGGGCGTGTAGAGGTAGCTCCAGTCGTTCCGGCCGTAGTTCGACCGCAGGGTGGTGGCGGAGTTCCAGGTCGCGCCGCCGTCGAACGTCAACTGGGTGTCGGGGCCGTATTCCGAGGCGGCGACGACCGTGAGACCGGCGATGACGATCGGGACGCCGGGTTCGGCCCCGAACCCGGTCGTCGGGGTGCCGATGAAGACATCCGGATCGGCCTGTGCCTGCGCCGTTCCGGTCAGGACCAGGCCCGCGATCGAGACCGCCGCGAGCAGTCCGGCTAACCGTGACATGCACACTCTCCTCAGGCAGCGAACGGGGACAGCCGTCCTGCCCCCGCACGGTGATCGCTCCTCGGAGAGGCTTCGCTACCGCTCGCGCGGTGTGTCGGGGCGTCTTGGTCCGACCGCACGCGGGCCGCCTCGTCCACCGCGACCAGCCGGGCTCGGCGGTTGGCCCGGCCAAGGCGGACCGCCGACCGTCAGATGCCCGTGACCCGCATCGCCAGCTGCTCGTCGTTGTACGTGAAGCACAAATACTCGAACGACACCCGATGGCGGGTCACGAACTCCCGCCACGCCAAGTGCTCGTGCACCTCCCACCCCGGATAGTTGAAGTACTCGTCGAACAGCACCACGCTCCCCGGCCGCAACCTCGGCCCCACGTGCTCCAGCGCCGTCACCGTCGACGTGTACACGTCGGCGTCCAGATGCAGGAACGCGATCTCCCCCGAGTGCTCCGCGAAGAACTTCGGCAGCGTGTCCTCGAACCAACCGGGCACCACCTCCGCCCCCGCCACCTCCGGCACCCGGTCCGACCGGCAATAGCCCGCCAACCGGTTCGGCCGCCAGTCCTCCGGCAGGCCCTCGAAGGAATCGAACCCGAAGACGTCCACGCCGCCCCGCGCCTCCGCGATGACCTTCAACGCCGCGCCCACCCCGAACTCCAGCGCCAGCCCCTTGTCCGGCGCGTGCGCCAACGCGTACCCGAGCGTGTCGATCCGGTGCGGGAACGTCCTGACGGTCAGCAGGTGCTCCCGCACGAACCGCTCCGTCGTGCGCAACGCGTGCCGCTCGGCCTCCGCGTGGATGTCGTGCCGCGCCTGGTACTCGACGTCCCGCACCGCCGCCACGACGCGGTCCGCCTCCTGCCGGGCGACGTCCTCGAACTCCCGGCGCAGCCGCCGGACCAGGTCGTCACCGCCCGCGATCCGGGTGAGCGAGTCGCGCAGCCTCTGACGCAGTCTCGCGAGCACTGGGGTCTCCTCTCCGACAACCCCAAGTCAACAACCGGCTCCGGAAGGGCGTGCGGAAGACGTCACCCCCGAATGCCGCACATTTCCCGCACTCGAATAGTGGCGGACCCGACCGGAATACCTCGCCGACCCGGCGCGGCGGCCCGAGCGACACCGCGTCAGTGCCGGCCCGCGCCCTGGTCCGACAACACCCGCACCGCCTCGTCCACGGCCGCCAACCGGGCCCGCCGCACGGCCTCCGACAACGGACGCAACGCGGCGTCCCGGCCTGCCTGCGCGGACGCGGACATCGCCCCGCCGGGCGCGTCGGACGCCGCCACGGTCAGGATCGCGGCCACCTCGGCGGCACGTTGCAGCACCCGCAGGGCACGCGGCGGCATACCGGCGGGCCAGGACAGCTTGGTGTGCTCGGCGGACAGCTCGGCGATCTCCGCCCGCACGTTCGGCCGGTGCCGGGCCACGTCCAGCGTCACCAGCGCGGTCGCGGCCTCGCGCATCGCGGACGACAGGCCGTGCTCGGCCTCGCCGATCGGCACGTGCTCCGAGGCCGCCGCCGTCGGCAGGTCGAACACGGTCCACCGCAGCACGCCGTCGGCCACCAGCCTGGGCACCAGGCCGACGCCCACCTCGGGCAGCACGGCGGCCTGCCCCACGCGCAGCGCGCACTGGCTCAGCGGACCGCGCCCGCCCAGGCCCCGGACGTCACCGGGGATCGGCAGCACCAGCCGCCCCGTGGACGCGCCTGCCCGGCGCAGGGCGGCCAACAGCAGCGCCAGACCTACCGGAGACTCGTCGGGACCCGGCAGGTCGAGCGCCGTGGCCGTGCCGTCGTCGTCGGCCACGACCTCGTGCAGGTCGGCCCAGAACCCCAAAGCGTCGAGGACGTCGTCTGCCGCAGCCGCACCATGCAGCCAGGCCGACGTCCACACGACCAGCGTCGCACTCCCAAGGGACACGCTCACCAAGGTTACGCGCGCCGACCGACAGTTCAGGCAGCCGGCCCGACGTGTTCCACCAGCAGGGAACGGAACCGGTCGACGTCATCCGATCCGGCGAACGCGCGGTGCGGCACGGCGTACATCGCGGCGGATCCGGTGCGGAGCACGAACACCGCGGACGTCTCCGACCAGCCCGGCAGGTCGTCCCAGGCCAGCTCGCTGCGCGCGGCGTCGCCCACGGACATGCGCAGCGAACGGTCGTCCGCCGATCCGGTCACCTGCTTGGCCGCCAGCGGGTGGTTGTGGAAGTTCACCGCCGTGCCGATGGGCACGAGTGCGACGATCACCACAGCCAGCGCGACCCCGAACACACCCGCCCAGGTCATGCCCAGGAACAGCACCACTACCCCGAACGCGCCGAGCGCCAGGCCGAACCACGGGGCCCACCGGTAGAGCGGCACGGCGGTCCGCAGGGCGTCCCGCCAGTCCGCCGGACGGGGCGACCAGCTGAAGTCGACGCTCACCGCGCGGTCCTCCTCGTGGTTGCGCGGCACGACCGCGCGCATCCGGTGGAGTACAGCACTACGGACGTCACCGCGTAGGCCGTTTCACCGGTTCGCAGCACAACGTGGCACACAGAGCGCCATTCACGGTGCAGCCGGCCGCCGGGAAGTCGGACAGCTTGCGCGCCGGGGCGTCCCCCACGTGCTCGGCCACCAGTTCCGCCACCAGTTGAGCGAACCGGGGGTCGTCGTTCGGCGTCGCGGCCCGCGCGAAGCCCATGCCCAGCTCGACCGCGCGGTCCCGGGCCTCGGTGTCCAGGTCCCATACCACTTCCAGGTGATCCGAGACGAACCCGATCGGGCACACCACGACGTTCGCCACGCCCTTCTCGTGCAGGGCGTCCACGTGGTCCACGATGTCCGGCTCCAGCCACGGGATCCGCGGCGGCCCGGACCGCGACTGCCACACCACGTCGTACTCGGCCACACCCACCGCGTCGGCGACCAGCCGGGACGCCTCCGCGACCTGCCGCGAGTACAGGTGACCGCCGTCCTCGGGCGGTCCGGCGGCCTTGTCCGCCAACACCGGCACCGAGTGCGCGGTGAACACCAGGCGATAGCCGGCGAAATCTGCGGCGGCGGTGCGCACGGCGTCCGCGAACGACGCCACGAACAGCGGGTGGTCGAAGAACTGGCGCAGTTTCACCAGTTCGGGTGCGTCCGGCACGGCCGCGCGGGCGCGCAGGATGTCCTCGTCGTACTGGCGGCACGCGGAGTACCCGCCGAACGCGCTGGTCGGGAACACCAGGGCGCGCTCGACGCCGGCGGCCTTCATCTCGGCCAGGGTGTCTTCCACCATCGGGTGCCAGTTGCGGTTGCCGAAGTACACCGGCAGGTCGACCAGTTCACCGACGGCGGCCATGGCGGCGCGGTTGAGCGCGTTGATCGGCGAGACGCCGCCGAAGTGCAGGTAGTGCTGCTCGACCTCGTCCAGGCGTTCGGGCGGCACACCCCGGCCGCGGGTCACGTTCTCCAGGAAGGGGCGGACGTCTTCCGGCCCTTCCGGTCCGCCGAAGGACAGCCAGAGCAGCGCGTCGTAACTCACCCGACCATCCTCGCGCCGCCCGTCCGGCGACGCGCAACCGGGTCGGCGTGATCATCGGCACGCCGACCCGGACGGGCGGTCGGAAACGTCAGAACCCGAGGAAGTGCACGCCGCCGTCCACGAACACCATGGAGCCGGTGGTCGCCGGGAGCCAGTCGGACAGCAGGCCGCACACCGACTTCGCGACCGGCGTCGGGTCGTCCACGTCCCAGCCGAGCGGCGCCTTCTCGGCCCACTTCGACTCCAGCTCGTTGAAGCCGGGGATGGACTTGGCTGCCATCGTGCGCACCGGACCGGCGGACACCAGGTTGACCCGGATGCCCTGCGGGCCCATCTCGCGCGCGAGGTAGCGGTTGATCGACTCGAACGCCGCCTTCGCCGGGCCCATCCAGTTGTAGGCGGGCCACACCTGGCGGGCGTCGAAGTCCAGGCCGACGACCGACGCGCCCCGGCCCAGCAGCGGCAGGGTGGCCTGGACCAGCGCCTTGTAGGAGTACGCCGAGACGTGCATGGCGGTCGCCACGTCCTCCCACGGCGCGTCCATGAACGGCGCGCCCAGGCACGACGGCGGCGCGTAGCCGATCGCGTGCACCACGCCGTCCAGGCCGTCGACGTGCTCGCGCACCCGGTCCGCCAGCGTGTCCAGGTGCTCCTGGTTCTGCACGTCCAGCTCGACCACGGGGGCGGGCTGGGGCAGCCGCTTCGCGATCCGCTCCACCAGGCTCATCCTGCCGAACCCGGTGAGCACCACCTGGGCACCCTGCTCCTGGGCGACCTTGGCCACGTGGAAGGCGATGGACGCGTCCGTGATCACCCCGGTGACCAGCAGTCGCTTGCCTTCGAGCAGACCCGTCACGTGTGTTTCCTCCGAGAGTTGTGAATGGATTTCAGCGGTCCGTGGCCCAGTGCCTCAGTGGCCCATGCCGAGGCCGCCGTCGACCGGCAGCACCGCGCCGGTGATGTAGGCGGCGGCGTCGGACGCCAGGAAGGTGACGGCGGCGGCGATCTCGTCGGTGGTGCCGTACCGGCCGGCGGGCACCTGGGCGAGGATCTGCTTGCGGCGTTCCTCGGGCAGCGCGTCGGTCATGTCGGTGGTGATGAAACCGGGCGCGACGACGTTCGCGGTGATGTTGCGGCTGCCCAGCTCGCGGGCGATGGACCGGGCCACACCTACCAGGCCCGCCTTGCTCGCCGCGTAGTTGACCTGGCCGGCGCTGCCCAGCAGCCCGACCACGGACGAGATGAAGACGATCCGGCCGTACCGCTTGCGCAGCATCCCCTTGGAGGCGCGTTGCGCGACCCGGAACGCCCCGGAGAGGTTGGCGTCCACCACTCGGGTGAACTGGTCGTCGGTCATCCGCAGCAGCAGGGTGTCGTCGGTGATGCCGGCGTTGGCGATCAGCACCTCCACCGGCCCGTGCGCGGCTTCGACCTCGGTGAACGCCGCGTCCACCTCGGCGGAGGACGTCACGTCGCACTTGACGCCGAACAGCCCGTCGGGCGCGCCGGAACCGCGGTGGGTGACCGCGACCTTGTCGCCCTGCGCCGCGAACGCCCGCGCGATCGCCAGGCCGATCCCCCGGTTCCCACCGGTGACCAGTACGGACCTCGACACGCTCTGCTCCCATCGCCGCTGGTTGATGCGGTGCGAGGCTATCCGGTGACGCCGAGTGCGCCACGGGCCGGGTGTGGCTGAGAATCACCGGGTGACGGGATTCGTCGAACAGCTGCGGGCCGCCGTGCACGGGGACGTGCTCGCCGGCGCGGCCGAGCGCGCGCTGTACTCCGTGGACGCCTCGAACTACCGGCACGTGCCGCGGGTCGTGGTCCGGCCGCGCTCGGTGGACGCGGTCGTGTCGGCCGTGCAGGTGGCGGCGGCGTTCGACGTGCCGGTGACCAACCGGGGCGCGGGCACCAGCATCGCCGGCAACGCGGCCGGGTCGGGTCTGGTGATCGACTTCTCGCGGTACCTCGACCAGGTGATATCGGTCGATCCCGACGAACGGATCGCCGTGGTGCGGCCGGGGGTGGTGCGCGACCGGCTCAACGACGTCACCCGGCCGCACGGCCTGCTGTTCGGACCGGACCCGGCCACCCACACCCGGTGCACGATCGG